>RFMI01000139.1 GCA_009927815.1 Betaproteobacteria bacterium
GATGAGCCGTATCGACGCGGTTGCGCAGCACCGACTCGGCGTCGCCATCACCACCCATGCCTTCCAGTTCGGTGCGCAAGGCCGCCAGCAGCTCGGGGAGCTCTTCGCTGCGCCGGCGGTGTTTGCGTGCCAGGCGTTGCACCTCGGCCAGCTGCGTTTCCACTTCGCTTAATCGGTCCGGATCGATCTCGACGCGGTCGAGGTAGCGCCGCAACTGTGACGCCGCTTCACCGATGTGCGCCGAAGCGGCGTGCAGCGCGCTGGCGGTGTCGCCGAGTCGCGGGTCGATGGCCGTGGCGTCATCGATGCGAATCTGCGCTGCCGCCACCAGGTCGCTGGCATTGGTCTCGGATTCGCTGATGGCGTCCAGGGCCGCCTGGGAGGCGTCGATCAGGCCCTGAGCGTGCGCCAGCCGCTGGTGCTCAGCCTCCAGTTCGGCCAGCGATTCGCGATCGCCGGCGAGGGGTTCCAGTTCGGCGATGTCGTGACGCAATTCGAGCAGCCGCGCGGTCCATGCGGCAGCCGAGGCTTGCCAGTTGCGCAGCGCGGCGTCTGCGCCGTGCCAGTCGCGAAAGGCTGCTGCGACCGCCTGCGCCAGCCCGTCGGCAGCGGCGTAGCGGTCGAGGAACTCGCGTTGCACCTCGGGCCGCGTCAGCATCAGGTGAGCGTTCTGCCCGTGTACGTTGACCAGTTGTTCGGTCGCTTCACGCAGTTGCGCCAGAGTTGCCGGTCGGCCGTTGATGGCGGCGCGCGACCGGCCGCTGGTGTCGACCACACGGCGCAGCAGCAACAGGCCCGGCTCATCGGCGCAGTCGTTGTCGTCTAGCCAGCTGGTGAGCGGACCCGCCGGGTCGAACTCGAAGGTGGCGGCCAGTTCGGCGCGTTCGGCGCCAGGCCGGATCAAACCCGGGGAGGCGCGCTCGCCGAGCAGCAGGCCGAGTGCATCGAGCAGGATCGATTTGCCAGCCCCGGTCTCGCCGGTGAGCACATTGAAGCCCGACCCGAAATCGAGGTCGAGCCGGTCGACGATGACGAAATCGCGGATGCTGATCGAGCCGAGCATGGCGTGCAGGTGGCGGTCTAACCGGTCCAGCCGAGTTTTTCGCGGAGGGTGCGGTAGTAGCTGTAGTCGAGGGGGTGGAGCAATCGCACCCGCTGGGGATGGATGCTCACGGTCAGGCGGTCCCCGGCCAGCAGGCTGTGATGGCCGCGCCCGTCAAAGTAGACGCTGCCCTCGGTCGACTGCAGCACCAGCACCTCCACCCGACTGCCGTCGCCCACCACCAGCGGCCGGTTCGACAAGGTGTGCGGGCTCACCGGCACCAGAATCAGCCCGGCCACTGACGGGTGGACGATCGGTCCGCCCGAGGACAGGGCGTAGGCGGTCGAGCCGGTGGGTGTCGCTAGGATCAGGCCATCGGCGCGCAGCTCGTAGGCAAACTCGCCGTCGACGAACACCTGAAACTCGATCATGCCGCCTTGCACGCCGCGACTGGCGACGACGTCATTGAAGGCCAGGGTCTCGGTCACAGTGCTGCCGTCGCGTCCCAGGCTGGCTTGCAGCAAGGTGCGGTCTTCCGGGCGATAGCGGCCGTCCAGAACGCCAGCCAAGGCCGGCAGCATGTCGTCGAGTGCGATGTCGGTGGTGAAGCCGAGGCGGCCACGGTTGACGCCGACCAGTGGCACGCCCGATCCGGCGAGCGCTCGTGCTGCGGTGAGCAGGGTGCCATCGCCGCCGACCACGATCGCCAAGTCAGCTTCGGCGCCGATGCGCTCGAAATCAGCGGCCGGTACGCCGTCCAAATCAAGGCACTCGTGGGTGTGTCGCTCGACCAACACGCGCAGACCGCGCTCTGTCAGAAAGCGCACCAGCTGCAGCAGCTGCGCGCAGGTGCCGGCGCGGGCGAACTTGCCGATGACTGCGGCGGTCTGAAAGGCTTGCATGCGAGCCATTAAACCACAACGGTCTGCTGGCTCCATCGGCCATCTGACCGCCTGCTAAACTCGCACCATGCTCAACGACCGTGCCCAGATCCTGCTCAAACTGCTGGTGGAGCAGTACATCGCCGACGGGCAACCGGTCGGTTCGCGCACGCTGTCGCGCCAGTCCGGTCTTGACCTGTCGGCGGCGACCATCCGCAACGTCATGGCCGATCTCGAAGAGATGGGTTTCATCACCAGTCCGCACACCTCGGCGGGCCGTGTGCCGACGCCGCGTGGATACCGCGTCTTCGTCGACAGCCTGCTCACCGTGCAGCCGCTGGAGCGCGCGCAGATCGAGCGGGTCGAGGGCCAATTGGCGCCGAGCAATCCACAGCAACTGATCAGTACGGCCTCGCAGGTGCTCTCCGAATTGTCGCGTTTCGCGGGCGTCGTGAGCATCACCCGTCGTGCTGAGCCGTCGATCCGTCAGGTCGAGTTTTTGGCGCTGTCCGAGCGGCGCGTGCTGCTGGTGCTGATCACCACCGATGGCGATGTGCAGAACCGCATCATCCACCTGAGCCAGCAGCCGGTGCCCTCGCAACTGGTGGATGCGGCAAGCTACTTCAACGAGCATTTCGCGGGTCAGACGCTCGGGCAGATGCAGCGCCGACTGCGCGACGAGCTGCACGCGCTGCGCCACGACCTGCAGACGCTGATGTCGGCGGTGCTGGCCGCTGGGCCGTCCAGTTCAGCTGGGGACTGCGTGATCTCCGGCGAAGGCAACCTGCTGCGCACCGAAGACCTCACCAGCGATCTGGCGCGTCTGCGCTCGCTGTTCGAGGTGTTCGAGACCAAGACCGGCTTGTTGCAGATCTTTGAAGCCAGTGACAATGCCCAAGGCGTGCAAATTTTTATCGGGGGCGAGTCCGGAGTCACGGCACTAGACGAGTGCAGTGTGGTCACAGCCCCGTACGAGATCGACGGGCAGGTGGTTGGTACCTTGGGCGTCATCGGGCCGACGCGCATGGCGTATGAGCGCGTCATCCCGATTGTCGACGTCACCGCCAGGCTGCTGTCCAACGCGCTTTCGGCGGCGTGAGTCTGCGCCGCACAACCGTCCCCACTGACAGGATCGCTGATGCCCCGTTATTTGCCTGAACCGGCTTTTTCCCACGGCGATCGTCCGCGCATTGGCGTGTTGCTGGTCAATCTGGGCACCCCCGACGCGCCGACAGCGCCAGCGCTGCGCCGTTACCTGGCCGAGTTCCTCTGGGATCCGCGGGTGGTCGAGATCCCCCGCGCGATCTGGTGGTTCATTCTCAACGGCATCATCCTGCCTCTGCGTCCGCGCGCCTCTGCGGCCAAGTACGCCTCGGTCTGGACGCCGGAGGGTTCGCCGCTGCGGGTCTACACCGAACGCATCGTAGCTGCGTTAAAGGGTCGCCTCGAGGCGTTGTTCGGTGACACCGTGGTCATCGATTACGCGATGCGCTACGGTCGTCCGACGGTCGCTGACGCCATCGCCGCCTTGCGCGTGTTGCATTGCGACCGACTGTTGGTGATCCCGCTCTATCCGCAGTTCGCCGGCAGTACCACTGCCTCGGTGTTCGACGCCGTGTTTGACGCCCTCAAGCAGCGGCGTGTCGTGCCGGAGCTGCGCATGGTTCGCAACTTCCACGACCGGCCAGACTACATCGCGGCTGTCGCTGCCAGTATTCGAGCGTACTGGGACCAGCACGGCGAGCCGGACAAACTGGTCATGAGCTTCCACGGAGTTCCGCGCCGCTCCCTCGATCTCGGCGACATGTACCACTGCGAATGCCACAAGACCGGCCGCTTGGTGGCGCAAGCCCTGGGCTTGCCGCGCGAACGCTGGCAGGTGTGCTTCCAGTCGCGCTTTGGCAAGGCCGAGTGGCTCAAGCCCTACACCGCGCCAACCCTGGTGGACATGGCGGAGTCAGGTGTCGGTCGCGTTGATGTGGTGTGTCCGGGCTTTGTCTCCGATTGCTTGGAGACGCTGGAAGAAATGGCGATGGAGGCCCGTGAGGAGTTCCTCACGCATGGCGGGCGCGAGTTCCACTACATCCCGTGCCTCAACGACCGTGAAGATTGGGTCGACGTGCTGGGCCACATCATCGATGAGCAGACCGCCGATTGGCGAGCGACTCAGCCGGGCGCCGAGCAGCTGGCGATCAGTCGCGCTCAGGCGCTGGCCATCGGCGCACAGCAGTAGCCGCGGTCGTCTCGGCGGCGAGCCTGCTGTCCGGAGGCGGCCCTACTGTGGCAGTGCGAACACCGCGATGGTGTCACCGGTTTTGAAGCCGAATAGCGAGTTGCCGCCCGCCGCCACCGCCACATATTGCCGGCCGTCGATGCTGTAGGTGATCGGTGGTGCGTTGACGCCGGCCTCAAGCTGCGCGCTCCACAGCGCCGTGCCGCTGCTGCTGTCGAAGGCGCCGATGCGTTGACCGCCGATGCCGCTGAACACCAGTCCGCCGGCTGTGGCCAGCACGCCACCGAGCAGCGGTTCGTCGGTCTTGACCTGCCAGCGGATCTTGCCTGAGCCAAGGTCGACGGCACTCAGCGTGCCCGAGCGTTCCTTGCCCTCCTGGGTCGAGGCATAGCTCAGCATCGAGCCGTCGGCTTGCTTCACCGAGTTGGCGATGTAGCGCGTCGGCAAGTTCAGCGCCGCGACGAACATCAGTTGCTGCGCGCCATCGATCGCTGTCGGTGACCAGTTGGCGCCACCCGCGATGCCCGGTGCCACCAGCACGCCGTCGCCGGGCGCTGGCGGCGAGAATAGGTTGGACTGCGGTACGAACGGTTCCGAGCGCGTGATCAACTTGCCGGTCTCGCGCTCGTGCACGAACACCCAGCCCATCTTGCTGGCGTGGGCGATGGCGGGAATGGTCTTGCTCCCTGTCTTGAGATCGAACATCACCGCTGGGCTGGCGACGTCGTAGCCCCAGCGGTCGTGCGGCACTTGCTGGTAGTGCCAAACGCGCTTGCCAGTTTCGAGGTCGAGAACGATCAGGGACGAGGTGTAGAGGTTGTCGCCGGGCCGCGACGCGTCGGCCATCTGCGGTGAGGGGTTGCCGCTGCCGAAGGCGAGCCAGCCGCGTTGCGGGTCGATGGTGGGGGTGGCCCAGATCGAGCCGCCACCGTACTTCCAGCTGTCAGCGAATCGCGCCGCTGCCGTTTTTTCACCGGCGATGTCGCGGTTGAGGTTCACCCCGTAATCGGTGAGTCCTTTGAAACCGCCTTCCCAGCCGACCTGGGTGATGTCGAACTGCCAGAGCTTGCCGCCCTTCTCGGCGTCGAAGGCGGCGATGAAGCCGGATTGTCCATAGTTGCCGCTCACACCCACCACCGACAGGCCCGCGTCCGGGTGCAGGCCGTAGCCAACACCATTGATACCGACCAGCACCTTGCCCTGATAGACCATCGGCGCCATGGCGATGCCGACACCGGTGCCGCCGACGTCGCCGACTTTGGCCAGCGGGTCGTTCTCGGCCAGCTGCTTGGTCTCTTCGCGCTGCCCTTGGTAGGTGGCGACCGAGACGTCCCACACCGGTTTGCCATTGGCGGCGTCAAGCGCGATCAGGCGGCCATCGACGCTGCCGACGTAGACCTTGCCGCCGTCCACTGCAACCCCGCGATTGGCGGGTCCGCAGCACAGTCGAGTCCAACGCAGGGTGTGGGTGTAGCGCCACCGTTCGGCGCCGGTGCGGGCGTCAAGTGCCAGCACATGCGAGCCCGGTAGCGAGACGTACATCACGCCATTGACCACGATGGGCGTCGACTGGAACGTCGCCTTGACGCCGGTATTGACGGTCCAAGCCGGTTGCAGGCGTGACACGGTGTCGCGGTTGATCTCGGTGAGCGGCGAGAAGCGCTGACCGCCCAGGTCGTGGCCGTGCAAAGCCCAGTCGTCGGCGTAGGTCGTACCGGCTGCGCCGAGGATCAGTAGGCGATGGCGAACCCGGCGGCAGCTGGCGGCAGGCGGTTGCGGCTGTGTGTCATGGCGAGGATCCAAAGCGAGTGCAGATGAGCCGAGAGACTATCGCATCCACAGTCCAAAACCACTGCGACTGATCGGCAGGACTCTGGTGCACGCAGGCTGCCCCGCGTGCGCCCGCCTGCTACAGTAATCGGCATGAGACTCGAACACGTGCCTGCCACTGCGCAGATCCCGCAGATCGACATCCCGGCTTTTGATGCCACACCCTGGGCTGCACGCCGCGCCGAGTTGTTGCGGCGCATGGGCTCGGGCGTGGCGGTCATTCCCACCGGCAGCGAGGTCCTGCGCAACCGCGACGCGCACTTCCCATTTCGCTTCGACAGCTATTTCTATTACCTCACCGGTTTTACCGAGCCCGATGCCGTGTTGGTGCTGGTTGCCGGCGAACAGCCGCAAAGCATCCTGTTCTGCTTGCCCAAAGACGAGACGCGCGAAATCTGGGACGGCTACCGCTACGGCCCCGATGCGGCCCGTGACACGTTTGCGCTGGACGCGGCCCACACCCTCGACGCCCTTGACGAAGTTCTGCCCAAGTTGATGGCTGACCGCGATGCGGTCTGGTACTCGCTCGGGCACGACGCGGCCTGGGATGCGCGGCTCAACGGCTGGCTCAACGCCGTTCGCGGACTGGTGCGCACCGGCGTGACAGCGCCCGAGGCCGTGCGCGACGTCCGTGTGCTGCTCGACGAGATGCGCTTGATCAAGGACGCCAGCGAACTGGCGACCATGCGCCGTGCCGCGGCCATCTCTTGCCGCGCCCATGCCCGTGCCATGCGGTTTACCCGTCCGGGTGTGCGCGAGTTCCAGGTCGAGGCCGAGTTGCTCCACGAGTTCCGCATGGGCGGGGCGCAGAGTCCGGCCTACGGCAGCATCGTCGCCACCGGCGCCAATGCCTGTGTCCTGCACTACCGAGCCGACAGCGCGGTCTGCGCCGACGGCGATTTGCTGCTGATCGACGCCGGTTGTGAGGTCGACGGCTACGCGAGTGACATTACCCGCACTTTTCCGGTCAACGGCCGCTTCTCCGGGCCGCAGCGCGACTGCTACGAGCTGGTGCTGGCGGCGCAGGCGGCGGCCTTTGCCGCCACCGCACCCGGCCGCCACTGGAACGAGCCACACGACGCCGCGGTGAAGGTGTTGGCGCAGGGCTTCATCGACCTTGGCCTGCTGCAGGGCTCACTCGACGGCGTGCTGGAGAGCAAGGCCTACAGCCGCTTTTACATGCACCGCACCGGCCACTGGCTCGGCCTCGACGTGCACGACGCCGGCGATTACAAGGTGGGCGGCGACTGGCGACCGCTGGTGCCAGGGATGGTGCTGACCATCGAGCCGGGCTGTTACATCCGGCCGGCCGATGACATCGATGCGCGCTTCCACAACATCGGTATTCGTATCGAAGACGACGCGCTGGTGACGGCTGATGGTCACGACAATCTGACGCAGGACGCACCGAAGTCGCTCGCCGACATCGAGGCTCTGATGCGCGACCGCTGATGCGATCACCGGTCGACGTCGCAATCGTCGGGGGCGGGCCGGTCGGCTGCGCGTGCGCTGCCCTGTTGGTGCGCGGCGGCGTCTCGGTGGCCCTGCTGGAAGCCGGCACCGCTGTCGAACCGGACGCGCGCGCGCTGGCCATCGCCTGGTCGAGTCGGCAAACGCTGGCGAGCTTGGGCGTCGATTGGTCGGCGCTCGAGGCGACGCCGATGCATCACGTGCATGTGTCCGAAGCAGGTCGGCCGGGCAGCACCGTGCTGGATGCAGCCGACGCCGGACTGCCGGCACTGGGCTACACCGTGCGTTACAGCGACATTGCGCCGGCTCTACGCCGCGCGGCTGGCGCGGCACTGCACACGGGGGTGCGAGTGAGCGCGATGGAGCCGCCGGCCGGCAACGGACAGTTCGCGCGTTTACACCTGCAGACCGCCGACGGCGAGCAGTCTTTAGAGGCGCGCTTGGTGGTGGTGGCCGATGGCCAGGGCCAGTGGCCGGGCATTCGGCGGTATGCCAAACCGTATGACGCCGTCGCACTGTTGGTCGACCTGCACTTCGCGGCGGCGACGGCCGGCTGGGCGTGGGAGCGCTTTACCCCGGAGGGGCCGTTGGCCATCTTGCCGCGAGCCACGCCAGCCGGTTTACGCCACACCTTGATTTGGAGTGTGCGTCCGGAGCGCGCTCAGCAACTGGCAGTAGCGTCCGATGCCGAATTGGCCGCTGCTATCGAGCGTGGGGTTGGTCCACGCTTGGGCGCGGTGTTGCACATCGACTCGCGGGCCACTCGCAGCTTAACGTTGGCAGTGGCCGAGCCGCGAACCGCCCCGCGTCTGGCGGTGGTCGGCAATGCTGCGCAGACGCTGCACCCGATTGCGGGGCAGGGCCTCAATTTGGGCTTGCGCGACGCCGTCGACCTGGCTGCTGTGTTGTGCGACACGCCCGCTGAGCAGCGCGGTGGTGCGGCGATGCTGGCGCACTTCGACCGCTTGCGCCGCAGCGATCGCCTCGGCGGTGTGGCCTACACCGATGGCTTGATCCGCGTCGCCGGTTTGAATGCGGGACCTCTGCGCACCCTGCGCGGGTTGGGGCTTGCCGCGCTCGACCTGCTGCCCGGTGCGCGCCAGCGTCTGTTGGCGCGCAGTGTGTTCGGGCTGCATGTTTGATGCGAACATGACACTTCACGCAACAGGGGCTTGGCGCTAGACTTGCCAGCTTTCCGCAGCCCACCACATCTGTGCAAATCGGCCGCCACGTCCTCCGCAACAATCTGTTTGTCGCCCCGATGGCGGGGGTGACCGACCGGCCATTCCGTCAGCTCTGCAAGACCTTGGGCGCAGGCGTGGCGGTGAGCGAGATGGTGACGTCCAATTCGCTGCTCTACGGCTCGGAGAAGACGCGTCGACGCGCCGACCACACCGGCGAGGTCGACCCGATCTCGGTGCAAATCGCCGGCGCCGACCCGGCCATGCTCGCCGAGGCCGCCCGCTTCAATGTGGATCAAGGCGCGCAGATCATCGACATCAACATGGGCTGCCCGGCCAAGAAGGTCTGCAATGTGATGGCCGGCAGCGCGCTGATGCAGGACGAGCCTCTGGTCGGCCGCATCCTTGCGGCGGTGGTTAATGCTGTGCCCGAGGTGCCGGTTACGCTCAAGTTCCGCACCGGCTGGAACCGCGAGAACAAGAACGCGCCGATGGTTGCCCGCATCGCCGAGGAGTCGGGTATCCAGCTCATCGCCATTCACGGCCGCACGCGCGCCGATCAGTACATGGGCGACGCCGAGTACGACACGATCAAGCTGGTGAAGAGCCAGCGCAGCATCCCGGTGATCGCCAATGGAGATATCACCTCGCCGCAGAAGGCCAAGTTCGTGCTCGATCACACCGGCGCCGATGGCGTGATGATCGGTCGTGCGGCGCAGGGCCGGCCGTGGATCTTTCGCGAGATCGAGCACTTTCTGAAGACCGGTGAGATCTTGCCGCCGCCGCGCGTCGACGAGATCCACCGGGTGATGGTCGCGCACATCGAGGACCTTTACGGCTTCTACGGCATCGAGCGCGGCCTGCGCGTCGCGCGCAAGCACATCAGCTGGTACACCAAGGGCTTGGTCGGGTCGGCGAGTTTCCGGCACGCCATGAACCAGCTCGAGACGGTCGCCGAACAGCGCGCCGCCATCGACCAGTTCTTTGCCAGCCTCGGCCACACCGGCGAGCGGCTGGTCTACGACGAGCTCGAAGCGGATGAGACCGTGGCGACGGAGCTGGCAGCATGAGCGGCGGTGAGATCTCCAACTGCGTGCGCCGCGCGCTCGAGGATTACTTTGCGCAGCTTGACGGTGAGCCGCCGCAAGAGGTCTACCAGATGGTTCTCGATTGCGTTGAAAAGCCGATGCTGGAGGTGGTGATGCGCCACGCCCGCGGCAATCAGACGCACGCGGCGCAAGTTCTAGGCATCAGTCGCAACACCCTGCACAAGAAACTGGTCCAGCACGGACTCGATCAATGACCCGCTGGGCTCTGCTGAGCGTGTCGGACAAGCGCGGCGTGGTCGATTTCGCGCGCGCTTTGGCCGATCTCGGATTCTCCCTGCTGTCTACTGGCGGTACCGCAGCGGCTCTGCGTGACGCCGGTCTGGCGGTGACTGACGTCGCCGAGCACACCGGGTCGCCGGAGATGCTCGACGGCCGCGTCAAGACGCTGCACCCGCGCGTGCACGGCGGCATCCTCGCGCGCCGCGACCTACCAGAGCACATGACGACCTTGGCGCAGCACGGCATCCCGGCGATCGACATCGTCGCCGTCAACCTGTACCCGTTCGCGCAGACCGTGGCCCAGCCGGGTTGCAGCATGGATGACGCCATCGAGAACATCGACATCGGTGGTCCGGCGATGGTGCGTGCGGCGGCCAAGAACCACGGTGGCGAAGCCGGTGGCGTGGGCATCGTCACCGATCCAGATGATTACGCTGCGGTGCTCGACGAGCTGCGCAGTGGCGCTTTAAGCACCGCGACCCGCTACCGCCTCGCCGTCAAAGCGTTCACCCACACCGCGCGCTATGACGGCATGGTCGCCAACTGGCTGTCGGCGCGCGCGCCGGGTGCTGACGCAGCGGGCCTTTCGGACACATTCCCCGAGCGTCTGCAGCTCGGTTTCGACCGTTTGCAGACGCTGCGCTATGGCGAGAATCCGCACCAAGCTGCGGCCTTCTACCGCGACGCCCAAGCGTCGGAGGGCGGCATCGCCGGCGCCACGCAGCTGCAGGGCAAAGCGCTGAGCTACAACAACATCGCCGACGCCGATGCCGCGTGGGAATGCGTCAAGGCTTTTGCGACGGGCGCCTGCGTCATCGTCAAGCACGCCAATCCTTGTGGTGTGGCCTTGGGCAATACACCCGCCGAGGCCTACGCGCGGGCCTTTGCCACCGACCCGACATCAGCCTTCGGCGGCATCATCGCCTTCAACCGCGAGGTTGACGCCGCCACCGCCGAGGGCGTGAGCAAGCAGTTCATGGAGGTGCTGATCGCGCCGGCCTACACGCCGGATGCGTTGGCTCTGCTCGCTGCCAAGGCCAACGTGCGGGTGCTGCAGTGCGGCCTCGGCGACCCGGACGGGGTATGGGACTTGAAGCGCGTCGGCGGCGGTCTGCTGGTGCAGACGCGCGATGCGCACACCGCGGCGGACGCTGACCTGCGGGTGGTGACTCAGCGCCAGCCGACGGCTGCCGAGGTGGCCGATTTGCGCTTCGCCTGGACGGTCGCGCGCTTCGTCAAATCCAACGCCATCGTGTATTGCAAGGACGGCCAGACCGTGGGCGTCGGCGCCGGCCAGATGAGCCGGATCGACTCGACCCGCATCGCCCGCATCAAGGCGGAGAACGCTGGCTTGCAGATCGCCGGGACGGTGGTCGCTTCGGACGCCTTCTTCCCCTTCCGTGATGGCCTCGACGTGCTGGCTGAGGCCGGTGCCACAGCGGTGATCCAGCCTGGCGGTTCGCAGCGCGACGCTGAGGTGATTGCTGCCGCCGACGAACACGGCCTGGCCATGGTGTTCACCGGCTTCCGCCACTTCCGCCACTGAGCCTGGAGCGTGCAGTCATGAAGGTACTGGTGATCGGCAGCGGCGCCCGCGAGCACGCCTTCGCCTGGAAGCTGGCGCGGTCGCCGCAGGTGCAAGCGGTGCTGGTGAGCCCGGGCAATGGTGGTACGGCCCGTGAGTCCGGTTGTCGCAACGTGCCGGGCGCCCGTGTGGCCGAGTGGCTGGCGCTGGCGCAGCACGAGGGGGTCGACCTCACCGTAGTCGGTCCGGAAAATCCGCTGGCGGAGGGTGTGGTCGATGCGTTTCGCGCGGCGGGACTCGCCATCGTCGGGCCAACCGCAGCCGCCGCGCAACTCGAGTCGTCCAAGGACTTCGCCAAGGCATTCATGATGCGGCACGGCATCCCCACAGCCGCCTACGCCACCTTCACCGACGCTGTCGCGGCACATGCGTATGTCGAGGCACAGGGCGCGCCGATCGTGGTCAAGGCCGATGGCCTCGCCGCCGGCAAGGGCGTGGTGGTGGCAATGACCGCCGGCGAAGCGCACGCCGCCATCGACGCCATGTTGGCCGGCAACAGCCTTGGCAGCGCTGGCGCGCGGGTGGTGATCGAAGGCTTTTTGCGCGGCGAAGAAGCGAGTTTCATTGTTGTCGCGCACGGTGAGCAGGTGCTGGCGCTGGCCACCAGTCAGGACCACAAGCGCCTCAAGGATGGCGACCAGGGCCCCAACACCGGTGGCATGGGTGCTTATTCCCCGGCGCCGGTGGTCACGCCGGAGATCCACCAGCGGGTGATGGACACGGTGATCCGCCCGGCCTTGCGCGGCATGGTTGCCGAGGGCACGCCGTTTTCCGGATTCCTTTACGCCGGTTTGATGATCGCCCCGGATGGGTCGATCGGCGTGCTCGAGTTCAACTGCCGGATGGGCGATCCCGAGACGCAACCGATCCTGATGCGCTACGCCGGTGATTTCGCCGTGCTGATGCAACACGCAGCGACGGGCACACTCGACCAGGTCGAGCCGGACTGGGACCCGCGTCCCGCGCTCGGCGTGGTGCTCGCTGCCGCTGGCTACCCCGAGTCACCGCGCAAGGGCGACGCCATCACCGGCCTGCCCCAAGACACCGGCGACCTGCACGTCTTCCACGCCGGCACCACCTTGGGTGATGACGACGTGCTGCGCACCAGCGGTGGGCGGGTGATGACGGTGACAGCGCTCGGCGGGACCCTGCGTGACGCCGCCGACCGCGCGTATCGCGGCGCCACCGGCATCGTCTTTGACGGTGTGCAGCTGCGGACTGATATTGGTCATTGCGCGCTGCGTCAACATGACGGCACGTAAGGTCTGAGCGACAATGCGTCGCCTCCGGGTCGGTTGCCACCGATGCGGGATCTTCCTTCTGACACTGGGTCGACCATGAACACGCAAGACGTCTACGACTACCTCACCGGTCTGCAGAGCCGAATCATCGATCACATGCAGGCGGTCGACGGCAAGCCCTTCCGCACCGATTCCTGGCAGCGTCCCGAGGGCGGCGGCGGCATCAGCCGTTTGGTGGAAGAGGGCAATGTGTTGGAGCGCGGCGGCGTCAACTTCTCGCATGTGCTCGGCGCCAAGCTGCCGCCCTCGGCGAGCGCGCATCGGCCCGAGCTGGCCGGCCGCCCGTGGGAGGCGATGGGCGTGTCGCTGGTGCTGCATCCGCGCAACCCCTATGCCCCCACGGTGCACATGAACGTGCGCTTCTTCGTGGCCTACCCCAAGGGCACTTCGTCGGCTGATTTTCGGGGGGCGAGCCAAGACGGCAACCCGTCCGCGACGCAGTCGTACGAGGGTGCACGTCGAGGGGCGGACGCAGTGCCGACGCAGACGCAGCCCGCGAAAACCAGCCGATCTGGTGGTTCGGCGGCGGTATGGACCTTACCCCCTACTACGGCTTCGACGACGACGCCGCGCACTTCCATCGCGAGTGCCAAGCCGCGCTCGAGCCCTTCGGCGCCGACTATCACCCGCGTTTCAAAGCCTGGTGCGACGAGTACTTCTTTCTCAAGCACCGTGGCGAGCCGCGCGGCGTGGGCGGCGTGTTTTTCGACGACCTCGGTGCGCAGGGCGAGATCGGCTTCGATCAGGCCTTCGCCTTGATGCGCAGCGTCGGCGACCATTTTCTGACCGCCTACGCGCCCATCCTCGAGCGCCGCAAAGACCTGGCTTACGGAGAGCGCGAACGCGATTTCCAAGCCTATCGGCGTGGCCGCTACGTCGAGTTCAATCTGGTGTTCGACCGTGGGACCTTGTTCGGACTGCAGTCGGGCGGACGCACCGAGTCGATCCTGATGTCGATGCCGCCCATCGTGAAGTGGCGCTACGACTGGACGCCCGAGGCGGGCTCGCCGGAGGCGAAGCTCTACGAGCGCTATCTGGTGCCGCAGGACTGGGCAGCTATGGCCGGCTGATCGCGCTCGCCTATTTCTTAAACGCTGGCTCGATCATGACGTCGCGGGTAAAGAACGTGTCTTGCTTGCCGGCGCAGGTCATGAAGGCCAAGGCATCGCCCACCCGCAAGAACTGCCCCTCCAATCCGAGGTAGGTGTTCTGCACGCGGTAGGCCTCGGTTTCGGTGCGCATGGTTGTCGGGCAGTCGGCAAAGATGTCGTCACCCTTGGCCTTGAACTGCAGCACATGCACGAGTTCGTGCAAGAGGAAGCTGTTGTCGGCCGGATTGTCGAGGTCCAGATTGTCGCGGATGAGGATCTGGTAGCGGTCGGTGTCGAAAATGGCGACCATGCCATTGCAGCCGCTGGCGTCGCCGGGACAGATCTCGCGGCTGATCTCGGCTGCGGGGAGCGACCGGATGGGCGGCAGTTGCGCGGCGTCGATTACGGGGTAACCCGACAATTTGGCGGCCAGCGGCAGCAGGTAAGCGATCAAATCGGCGGAAACCATGTCCGGCCTTGGTGTCGGATTCTCGACTAAGTCGGACCAGCACCGGCTCAGGGCGTTCCCCGCGCCCGACGTTCCGGAATCGGTCTATTTGACCTTCATGCCGGCTTGGGCGCCGCTATCCGGCGACAAGATGAACAGCCCGGCCACGCCGCCGGTGTCGTCCGAGGCGGCCAGAACCATGCCCTCTGACAGCCCAAACTTCATCTTGCGCGGGGCGAGGTTGGCCACCATCACCGTGAGCCGGCCCTCCAGCGCCTCGGGCGCGTAGGCGCTCTTGATGCCGGCGAACACCTGACGCGTCCCCAGCGGGCCGAGATCGAGTTGCAGGCGCAGCAGCTTGTCGGCGCCCTCAACGTGTTCGGCCTTGGCGATGCGCGCGATGCGCAAATCGACCTTGGCGAAGTCGTCGATGCCAATAGAGGGGTTGTCAGTGGCGTGCGGGTGTCCTGCGGCGTGGCTTGCGGCGTCACTCATGGCGGCTCCAGCAGAGGTGTTCGGGGTGGATGGGCCGGACGACGCGCCGGCTGGCTTGGAGGGTTTTGCTGGTGCGGCCTTGGCCGGCTCCAGAGTCTGGCGGTTGGCCTCCACCAGGGCGTCGATTCGCTTGCTGTCGACCCGCTGCATCAAGTGCTGATAGGCATTGACTGGGTGGTCGGCGTTTAGGCCTTGACCCACATCGGCCCAGACCAGCGGCGCGATGCCCAAGAAGGCCTCGACCTTGCCGGCGACCGCCGGCAGCACCGGCTTGAGGTACAGCGTGAGGATGCGGAAGCACTCGAGCGCCACGGTGCAGACGCGGTGCAGGTCTGCATCGCGGCCGTCGAGCTTGGCCAGCTCCCAGGGCTTTTCGGCGTCGACAAACACATTCACCGCATCGGCGAGCTCCATCACGCGGCGCATCGCCTTGCCGAACTCGCGCGCCTCGTACAGCGCGGCGACCTCGTCGGCTGCGGCGCGCAGTTGCGCAATCAGCGGGTGGCCCAGCGCGGCGCCATCAACGCGCCCGTCGAAGCGCTTGGCAAGGAAGCCGGCGCAGCGGCTGGCGATGTTGACGTATTTGCCGACCAGGTCGCTGTTGACGCGGGCGACGAAGTCCTCGAGCTTGAGGTCGATATCCTCCAGGCTGGCGTTGAGTTTGGCGGCGAAGTAGTAGCGCAGCCACTCCGGGTCGAGGCCCTGTTGCAAGTAGCTGGCAGCGGTGATGAAGGTGCCGCGCGACTTGCTCATCTTCTCGCCGTCGACGGTCAGAAAGCCGTGGGCGAAGACGTTGGTCGGCGTGCGGTAGCCGGCAAAGCGCAGCATCGCCGGCCAGAACAGGGTGTGGAAGTAGAGGATGTCCTTGCCAATGAAGTGGTACTGCTCGGTGGCGCTATCGGGCCGCGTCCACTCGGCAAAATCGAGACCGCGGGCGCGGCAAAGTTGCAGGAAGCTGGCGTAGTAGCCGACCGGCGCATCCAGCCATACGTAGAAGTATTTGCCTGGGGCGTCAGGGATCTCGAAGCCAAAGTAGGGCGCGTCGCGCGAGATGTCCCAGTCGCCCAGCTTGGATTCGCCGCCTTCCTCGCCCACCCATTCGCGCATCTTGTTGCGGGCTTCGGGTTGCAGGCGATCGGGGTGTTGTGTCCACTCGCGCAAAAAGGCCTCGCAACGCGGGTCGGACAACTTGAAGAAGTGGTGCTCGGACGACTTGCGCACCGGCACCGAGCCGCTCACCGCCGAATACGGATTCTTGAGTTCGGTCGGGCTGTAGGTGGCGCCGCACTTCTCGCAGCTGTCGCCGTACTGGTCGGCCGCGCCGCACTTGGGGCACTCGCCTTTGACAAACCGGTCCGGCAGGAACATCGCTTTGACCGGGTCGTAGAACTGCTCCACGGCGCGCAGTTCGATCAGGCCAGCAGCCTTGAGGTTGCGGTAGATGCCTTGCGCCAGCTCGCGGTTCTCGTCGCAGTCGGTGCTGCCGAAGTGGTCGAAACTCACCAGAAAGCCGTCGAAGTCGGCCTTGTGCTCGTGCCAGACGCGGTCAATCAGTTGTTTGGGCGTGATGCCTTCCGACTCGGCGCGCAGCATGATCGGCGTGCCGTGGGTGTCGTCGGCGCCGGCGTACCAGACCTCGTGCCCGCGCATGCGCTGAAAGCGCACCCAGATGTCGGTCTGCAGGTACTCCACCAGATGGCCGATGTGGATCTGGCCGTTGGCGTAAGGCAGTGCGGAAGTGACCAGCAGGCGGCGCGGCATGGTGTTGGAACCGGTGATTTTGGCAAGAAGCGGATGTTACCGGAACTGCTCAGCACGACCGGGTCTCAAACCGGGCGCATGGTTTTTGCAGCGTGTGTTCGCTGCGCCGCGTGCGACAATCGCCGCCCTTACTTTCAACGCTTGTTCGGAGTTCTTGTGACCGCATCCGTCGACGTTCTTAATGCCTGTCAGACCCTGATCGACCCCAACACCGGCAAGGACTTCGTCTCGCAGAAGTCGATCCGCAATGTCAAAGTCGACGGCGACACGGTCTCGCTCGAACTCGTGCTCGGCTACCCGGCACAGAGCCAGCATGACGCCTTCCGCGAGCAGATCATCGGCGCGGTGCGCGCGCTGCCGGGCGTCGGCAAGGTCAACGTGCAGGTGCACACCGACATCGTGGCGCATGGCGTGCAACGCGGCGTCAAGCTAATCCCGGGCGTCAAGAACATCGTCGCGGTGGCGAGCGGAAAGGGTGGAGTCGGCAAGAGCACCACTGCCGTGAATCTTGCCCTCGCTTTGGCCGCCGAGGGCGCTCGTGTCGGCATGCTGGATGCCGACATCTACGGCCCGTCCCAGCCGACCATGCTCGGTATCGAGGGCAAGCCCGAGAGCCATGACGGTCAGATGCTCGAGCCGATGTGGCACTACGGCGTGCAGGCGATGAGCGTCGGTTTCTTGATTGACCCGGACACGCCGATGGTTTGGCGTGGGCCGATGGTCACCTCCGCACTGGAACAACTGCTGAATCAGACGCGTTGGCAGGAGCTCGATTATCTCGTGGTCGACTTGCCACCTGGCACTGGCGACATCCAGCTCACCTTGTCGCAAAAGGTGCCCGTGACCGGCGCGGTGATCGTCACCACGCCCCAGGACATTGCCCTGCTCGATGCGCGCAAAGGTCTGAAGATGTTCGAGAAAGTGGGCATCCCCATCCTTGGCATCGTCGAGAACATGAGCATCCACATCTGCAGCAACTGCGGCCACCAAGAGCACATCTTCGGCAGCGGCGGCGGCGAAAAGATGTGCGCCGATTACGGCACAGAACTGCTCGGCAGTCTGCCGCTCGACATCAAGATTCGCGAGCAGGCCGACAGCGGCTCGCCGACCGTCGTGGCTGACCCGCAGGGGCCGATCAGTGCTCTCTACAAGGCGATCGCGCGCAAGGTCGCCATCAAGGTGGCGGAGAAGGCGGCGGACATGTCAGCCAAGTTCCCGAAGATTGTGGTGCAGAACACCTGAGCGCTATACGAGGCCGTCGTAGCGGCGGCCCGGACGGGCTGGCAGCGACGCTCAGTCGAGGTCCGGCAGACTCCGCTGCTGTGCGTCCAGCACCTCAGCGATGATCTGCTCGGCCACCGCGTCGTCCTTGCCGCCAGCCTGCCGATGCTCCATGTACCAGGTGATGATGAAGCCGCCGATGGCGTTGTCGCGGGTCATCTCGTCTAGATCAAGATGGTTGGCTTCGAGCACCTTGAGCAACACCGCATCGTCGTAGCGGATGTGCTTGCGCTCGGGGTCGCGGCGAAGGTTGAGGTTCTCGAACTTGACGTCATCCGGAATGACGATGAGGCGGGAGGCGGTCATGGGGTCTGCCCAAAAGCTAAGCCCGCATTCTAAGGCGCGGTGAGTGCTGATCGCGGGCTGTTTCCCGCAAAGCCGGCCAGTGCTCAAGCGCTGCCTTACAATGCCGGCCTGCACATCCGATAGCCCCTCAGTCCAGCCATGCACTACGTCTCCACCCGCGGCCAGTCGCCGGCACTCTCGTTCACCGACACCCTGCTCGGCGGCTTGATGATCGACGGCGGTTTGGCGATGCCGACCGCTTATCCGCGGTTCAGCCAGACCGAACTCGAGGCGATGCGCGGCCTCGACTACGCTGATTTGGCCTTTGCCGTGCTGTCGCGCTTCATCACCGACATCCCGGCCGACGACCTGCGCGCGCTGCTGCGCAAGACCTATACGCCGGCGGTTTATTGCAACTCGGTGAGTGGCTCCGACACCCGCCAGATCACGCCGCTTTACACGCTCGAGCCGGGCCTGCACCTGCTGGAGCTTTCCAACGGCCCGACGCTCGCCTTTAAGGACATGGCGATGCAGCTGCTCGGCAACCTGTTCGAGTACGCGCTGGCCAAGACCGGCGAGTCGCTCAATATTTTGGGCGCGACCAGCGGCGACACGGGTTCCAGCGCCGAATACGCGATGCGCGGCAAGCGCGGCGTGCGCGTCTTCATGCTCAGTCCGCACGGCAAGATGAGTCGCTTCCAGACTGCGCAGATGTTTAGCCTGCAGGATCCGAACATCGTCAACATCGCGGTCCGCGGCGTGTTCGACGACTGCCAGGACATCGTCAAGGCGGTGAGCAATGACCTGCCGTTCAAGGCGCGGCATCGCATCGGCACCGTCAATTCGATCAACTGGGCGCGGGTCTCGGCGCAGGTCGTCTATTACTTCAAGGGCTACTTCGCGGCGACCACCGCGAGTGACCAGCCGGTCAGCTTCTGCGTGCCCTCGGGCAACTTCGGCAACGTCTGCGCCGGCCACATCGCTCGCCAGATGGGCCTGCCGATCGACAAGCTGGTAGTGGCCACCAACGAGAACGATGTGCTGGATGAGTTCTTCCGCACCGGGGTCTACCGCCCGCGCAAGACCGCCGAGACCCGCCAGACCTCGAGCCCGTCGATGGACATCTCCAAGGCGAGCAACTTCGAGCGCTTCATCTACGACCTCACCGGTCAGGATGGCGCGCGCGTGGCCGAACTCTGGCGCGAGGTCGACAGCGGCGGCGCCTTCAGCCTCGCCGGGACTGATCTGTTCGCGCAGGTGAGCGCTCGCTACGGATTCCAGAGCGGGCGCAGCACGCACGCCGATCGCCTCAACACCATCCGCACCTGTCGCGACCGCCACAGCCGCTTGGTCGACACCCACACCGCCGATGGCCTCAAGGTGGCCTGGGAACTGCGCGACCCCACCGTGCCGATGATCGTGCTCGAAACCGCGTTGCCGACCAAGTTCGAGGAGACGATGGTCGAGGCGCTCGGCGAGCGTCCGCCACGCCCGGCCGGCCTCGAGACCCTCGAGTCGCTGCCGCAGCGTTCGCAGGTCATGGACGTCGATGTCGATGCGGTGAAGGCGCTGATCGCCGCGGCTGACGCCTAGTACAGTTGCCCTATCGGCCAGCGAATGAGTCTCTCTTCGTAGCGACTTCGCGCAGCGAGAAGGGAGCTCGTGCGCTGGCTTAAGAGCTGCCCTCCAGCCACTCTGCCAGTGCTACCACCACGTCGGCGCCGAGCAACTTGCTCCGTTCGCCGTTCCAGCCGGTGTCTGGCTGCGGGTCGTCGTCGTGGTCCTTGAACGGCATTTCCAAAGTTAGCGACACACAACTGTGGGTGTGCGCGACCCATTTGGACGCTAGCGTGAGCATCTCCTCGCCAAAGCGCTCGGGATGATAGCCGTGCGTCTGCTGAAAGCGCGGACTGAGACGCTCCAGCGCGTCGCAGAACTGCTTTTCTCGCCGTATGTGGGTCTCGCCGTAGCCCGGCACCATGCCGGCCCCGTCGATGAACACGTGGGGATGGTCTCGTCGCCGTGCACATCGAGAAAGAAGCCGACGCCGCGCGCACATTGCCTGCTGCACACAAGCACCTCGGGGCTGCATTCCGCCGAGGGGGTGCGCCACTCGCGGTTGAGGTTTGCGCCGGCTGCGTTGCAGCGCAAGTGACCCCTCACACTGCCGTCCGGGTTCATATTGGGGACGACGTGTACCGTGGCGCGCTCGCGCACCGCAACCGCTGCCGGTGAGTCGCCAAGCAGCGCCTCGAGCAGGCCCTCGGCCAGCCACTCCGCCATCGACTCGCCGGGGTGTTGGCGCGCGATGACCCACACCGGCAGTGGACCCGAACCGATGACGACGCAGTCGATGTCCCGGCTCTCGAGGCTCGCACCGAGGCGCTCGACCCGTGCCAGGGGCGACACCGCGCAGCGGCCGATCAGCGCCTGATGCCGCTCCCACGAGTAGGGCTCAAAGTAGGCCAGCCAGATGGTGTCAGTCGCAGGCGTCAGGCGGAGGGTGAGGCGGCCGCCGTCATACGAGGTGTCGGCCACCCGACGCCACTGGACGTGGTCGGCCGAGACACAGGCCTTGTAGCCAGGCCAGCCGCCCGGGTAGCTGCACTGCGCGGCGTTCTCCAGATGCAGGGTCAGCGGCACATTGCGCACGCCGTGCACGCGGAAGTGGAACCACTGCCGGTGCTCGCCGCCAGCGTCGTCACGCACCCGTAGCCGGATGTCGTCGGGGCGCGACGCATCGACCACCTCGATGTTGCCGCTGTCAAAGTTGGTGCTCAGCACCACGCTCATGGCGCTGCGGCCGTCACCACCAGTCCGGCGTGTTCCAAGGCCTCGGCGAGTTGCACCACCGACATGGCGTAAAAACTCGACCGGTTGTAGCGGGTGATGACGTAGAAGTTCTGTAGGCCGACCCAGTACTCGGCCTTGTCACCCTCGCCGTAGCGGAGAAAGACACCCAGTTCGGAACCCGGCACATCGCCCAGCGCACGCACGCCCTGTTCTCGCAATTCGGCGAGAGACGTGTCCGGCTTGATGCCCCCTGTCGCGTCGGGAGTGCCGTCGACAGTTGCCTTGAGGGCGACCGGGCGTCCGCTTTGCCAGCCGTGGCGAACCAGAAAATGCGCGACGCTCGCGATCGCATCTGACGGGTTCTGCCAGAGGTCGATGTGCCCGTCTTCGTCTCCATCCACGGCATATTTTTGCCAGCTGCTGGGCATGAACTGCGGCATACCCAAGGCCCCGGCGTAGCTGCTGCGGATGTCGGCCACGTTGAGCTTTTGCGCTTGTGCGAGCACCAGCAGCGACTCCAGCTCGCCACGAAAGAACGTGGCCCGCGGCGGATACTCGAAAGCCAGCGTGGCAGCACATCAAAGGCCTTGTGCCGTCCGATATTGTTGCCATAAGCAGTCTCGACGCCGATCAGAGCCACCAAAACGCTGGCCGGGATGCCGTTCTGTCGGGCAGCTGCCTCGATGCTCATGCGGTTGCGATCCCAGAACTCGATTCCGAGCCGGATGCGCTTGGCGTTGACGAAGTTGCCGCGGTAACGCGACCAGTCGGGCGGACGCGAGATGGGTGGCGGGGCGATCAGTCGCAGCACGTCGGACCGCCTTGAGGCATCGGCGAACAGCAAGCAGGTGTCGGCGGAGGCTAGGCCGTGGCGAGTTTGCATTTCGCTGGCAAAGGCGGCGATGTCGGTGCGCTCGCAGCTCAACTCGGCGGCGTGCAGCGAGGTGCTGCCGTGCATCAAGAGCGGCAACAGGCAGCAGGCCAGCCAGCGCCGCATCATCAATCGCGACGGGCGCGCGAGTCGCCCCAAGCGCCCTCGTTGAGTTCGCGGATTTGACCGTGGCGGTCGACGCAGTAGTTGCCGGAGAGGATGGCGTCCTCGAATACGGCGCCAGCAGCGACGCGTGTATAGGGGAACAGTACGCAGCGCGACACATGGGCGCCGGCTTCAATCACGCAGCCATGGCCGATCCAGGTTGGCCCGGTCACGCGTGCGCCTTGTTCGATGTGGCTGCCAGAGCCGATGTGAACTGGCCCGGCCAGGGCGTCGCGGCTGGCGTCGACCCGCACATTCAGGCCTTCCCAGATGCCGACCCGGCTCTGACTACCCGGCATCCGCATGCCTGCGACTTCACCTTGCATGACGCGTTGGCAGACCGTCCAGTAGTCCGACACCTTGCCGATGTCGATCCAGTTGAAGCGCTGGCGCTGTGCGTAAAACGGGGCGCGGCTACTCACCAGATCCGGGAACAACTGGCTGCCGATGTCGTAAAAGGTGCGGGTCGGGATGCGCCCGATCACCGTCGGCTCGAAGATGTAAATGCCAGTACTGGCCCAGTTGCTGCGGGCTTCTTCGCGCTCGGGTTTTTCTTGGAAGGACGAGATTCGGCCGTGATCATCGGTGACCACCACGCCGTAGTCGCTCACCGCCTCCCAAGGCACCTCCGAGGCGATGACGCTGGCCTCGGCGCGTTGCTGGCGATGCTCGGCCAGAGCCGCACCGATGTCGAGGTCGATCAGCGCGTCGCCGCAGAGCACCAGCGTTGTGGTGTCAAAGAATCCGCCGAAGTCTTGGATCTTGCGCACACCGCCGGCCGACCCGATGGGCTGCGGCACCACTTCGCCGCCGCGCAGGTCGCCCTCGAACGAGTAGCCGATCTCGACACCGAAGCGAGAGCCGTCGCCGAAGTAATTCTCGATCTGCTCGTGCAGATAGCTCACATTGACCATGATCTCGTGGATGCCATGGCGGGCGAGATGCTCGATCAGGTATTCCATGACCGGCTTGCCGAGGATCGGGATCATCGGCTTGGGCATGTCGTGGGTCAGCGGTTGGACCCGGGTCCCCTTGCCGGCGGCAAGGATCATGGCTTTGGCGTGAGTGCGTGACATAGGCAGATTGTTTCAGAAAAAAGCCCGCCTCTGGGGCGGGCTTTGCAGCAGACGCAGTCGGGTTTACTTGACGCGGTTGCGGTACTCGGCGGTGCGGGTGTCGATTTCGATCTTGTCACCGATTTCGACAAAGGCTGGCACCTGGATGATGAAGCCGGTTGGCTTGATGCGGGCGGGCTTCAGCACCTTGCCCGAGGTGTCGCCCTTGACTGCAGGCTCGGTGTATTCCACTTCGCGCACCACCGAGGTCGGCAGTTCGACCGAGATGGCACGACCTTCGTAGAAGGTGACCTCGCAGGGTAAGCCGTCGTCGAGGTAGTTGAGCGCGTCACCCATGTTGTCGGCCTCGACCTCGAACTGGTTGTACTCGGCGTCCATGAACACGTACATCGGGTCAGCGAAGTAGGAGTAGGTCACGTCCTTGCGTTCGAGCATGATCAGGTCGAACTTGTCGTCGGCCTTAAACACGGTCTCGGTGCCCGAACCCGACAGCAGGCTCTTGAGCTTGACCTTCATCACCGCCGAGCTGCGGCCCGACTTGTTGTATTCGGCTTTCTGCACAACCATCGGTTGGCCGTCGAGCATGATCACATTGCCGCTGCGCAATTCTTGTGCGGTCTTCATAGCCAGTCACCCGTACACGTAGGAAATCAAACGCGAGATTGTACTGTGCTGGCTGCGAACTCCGCTAGCGTGACAGCAAGATCGGGTCCTGCGGCGAGTCGCGTGCGCCAGTCGGACGCGGCTTGCTGCGCCGCTGTCCAGTCGGCCAACGCGCGGTTCCAGCAGTTGGCGAGGCTGTCGCTTGCGCCGGGCTCACAGTTAAATGCCCGGTTGAGCTCCGCCCAGGCGGGGGGCATGGGGCCACGGCCGAGCCAGGCCTCGACTTTGGCCGAACGTGTGGCGGCCTCCTGACGGTACGCCTGCCAGATCAGGGGCTTGCCAGCCCACTGCGCGCGCACCCAGCTGTCCTCTCCGCGCACCAAGTTGAAGTCGCACCGTGCCAGCAGCGCGTCGTAGGCGTCCTGGTCGAGAAACGGCACGCGTAGCAGCGTCAACGCGCCGTCTTGCCAGACGGCCCCGGGTTCCGGGTCGAGGGCGCGTCCGCCAAGGTCGGACGGCAGCCCGGCCGGCACCAGTGCGCGGATCGGTCGTGGTCCCTGCGCCATGGCGTCGAGCAATTCGGCGAGCCGCGAGTCGCGGTAACAGAACACGCTGGCGGTGAGCGCGGCGGCGTTCTGCGGCGCTTTCAGCGCGTCGAGTACCGCGTCAGGCAGGGCTGGCAATCGATCGAGTGGCCGCAGCAGCCCGCCGGTGCGAGCGGTGAATCCCGGGTAAAAGAACTGGCAGACAAGACCGTCAGCCTGCAGCGAGGGCAGCCGATGACAGCCTTCGACCCAATCTTCGGCGGACAGATGGTCGAGGTTGATCCACACCGGCTGAACGCCAGTCGCACGCTGCCGCTGCATGGATTCGCGGTACGCGGGTGGCAGCCCACCCCCGAAAGTCTCGACCACGACGTCGGCGGGTTCTACCACGGCGTCCCAGGGCACGATGTGTACGCCGCTGCGGTCGCGGCCTTCGGGTGGCGGTGGTTGGATCAGCGCCAGCAGCACCGCCGGCTGGTCGACCAGCAGACGCACGATGCGGTCGGGCACTTGCGCCAGCGCGCGCGCCAGTCGCAGGCAGACGCCAGCGTCGCCGTAGTGGTCGACCACCCGGCAGACCACGTCCCAGCGCTGCGGCGTTACGGTTTCGGGCATGTTCGATCCGGACGCGAGGCCGGTCGGCGCGATTGACTTCTCACAAGTCCGGCGAGAGCCGGAGACGTACAATACGAGCACTTCGTCTACCGAAAGATTCTGGCATGAAACGCTCGCCCTTCACCCGCCGCCCGCGTCTCGCCCGCGAGGCCGATCAACTGGTCTGGCTGGCCGAGGGACTCGCCCGCTCATCGAGCCGGGTCGAGGACGCGTTCTGGGAGTCACGCCTGATCGCCGAGGTCGAGTCACTGGTCGAGGCTGAGGACGAGGCCGCGCTGACGGCGGCACTCGATCGCCTGTCGCAAGCCGGCGATCGTGGCTTTGAGGAGCTGGCCGACGTCATCGAGTCGCGCTGTGAATCCACGGGTACCGCCGCCGATGATCCGCAAGCCGGCATGCTGCTGCTGGCGATCCCGGTGCTGGCGTGGTCGCGTCTGCGCATCCCCGCAGGCAATCTGCCCGATGCACTGCTCGCCCAGGTCCGCAGCGACCTGCAGGCGCACGTCATCGACCCGGAGGCGCGATTGGTGCTGGGGGATTTCCTGTTCAGCCCAGACCAGTTGCCGCAGGGCTATATCGCCACCGCCAATCTGGCGCGACGCTTCTTTGCGGCTTTGGAAGCGAAACGCCCCTTGCGGCTCGATGCGGGCGATTTTCCGGAGACCGGGCAGTTTTTGTCGGACGCCCGCTACATCCTGGCGGCGGTGTCGGCGGCACCCGGCAGCGCGCTGTTCCGCTGGCAGGCCGAAGACAGCAACCGCGACGCCCTGCTGGCGGCTTGGAGTGAGGCGGCGCGCAACACGCTGTCGGGCGCTTTCCCGGCCTGTGCCATCGACGTGCTCGGGCCGCAGGCGTTCTTTTCGGCGTGCCGCGAGTCGGATCGTCAGCTCCGCCCCTACTCGCTCAACGCCGGGGTCGAATTCTTGCGTGCCACCTTGGGCGTCGAGCCGGCGTCGTTGCGCGCGTTTGTCGGCGGCTTCCACGGGCATCGCCTCGAGGAGTATCGCGTCGGCTTCGCCTTGCCAGAGGGTGAGGCAGTGATTCATGGCGTGGTTTGGCCCTTGCTCGACGCTGAAGACGAGAACAGCGACGTGATCGCCGATGTCGAGCAGCGCTTGCGCGACGCTGGCATCGTGCAGATCCAAGTGTTCGAGCAGCGTTTCCCGTTGGAATTCTGCGATGACTGTGGCGCGCCGCTGTACCCGAACGAGGATGGTGAGCCGGTGCATCCGGAGATGCCCGAGCAGCCGACCAGCCCATCGGCACATCTGCACTGAAAACCTGCTGCGGCGGTCATCTGCGGCGGCCGTTCCAGAAAAGGCTTCGGGACTCGCCCCCTCGCCTGCGGTCAGGTATGACTCGGTCGCTGCGTGCCTCTCGCTTTGCAGTTGACCATCCTCGCGACCTTGTCCAGCTCAACCGCTGAGGTCGTAGATAGTATTTAGTTATCAATACAAGCATAACAATCAGTTGGACTGATCAATCGCGGCTCCGCAGAATCCGTCCCGTTGCATCGATTCCCGGTGCACAGGACACTCAAAGGAGCCTCACATGTCTTTCAGCCAAACGGGTAACAGCCACGAAGGCAAGCCGGTCCCCAGCGTCACCTTCCGCATCCGCAAGGACAACGACTGGGCCACCCTCAGCACCGAGCAGATCTTCAAAGGCCGCACCGTGGCTGTGTTCTCGCTGCCCGGCGCGTTCACTCCGACCTGTTCGTCGACCCACCTGCCCCGTTACAACGAGCTCGCCGAGACCTTCTTTGCCAACGGCGTCGACGAGATCGTCTGCATCTCAGTCAACGACCCCTTCGTCATGGCCGAGTGGGGCGCCGAGCAGGAGGCCGACAACGTCACCCTGATTCCAGACGGCAACGGCACCTTCACCGAAGGCATGGGCCTGCTGGTCGACAAGAGCGACCTCGGCTTCGGCAAGCGCTCCTGGCGCTACTCGATGCTGGTCAAGGATGGCGTGGTCGTGAAGCAGTTCATCGAGCCGGACAAGGCCGGCGACCCGTTCGAGGTGTCCGATGCCGACACCCTGCTGGATTTCATTAACCCGAACGCCAAGAAGCCGGACCAGGTTGCCATCCTGACCCGCGTCGGCTGCCAGTTCTGCGCCAAGGCCAAGGCCCTGTTGACTGAGCTCGGCATCCGTTACAACGAGATCCCTCTCGGCCACACCAACCGCAGCCAGGTGGTGCGCGCCATTACCGGTGAGGGCACAGTGCCGCAGGTCTTTATCAATGGCGAGCATATCGGTGGCTGGGAAGCTCTCGCCGCGTGGGCTGGCCGCAGCGACAAAGCCGCCTGAGGAGGCCGCCATGCAACAGCACACCGTCGACGTCGCCGTGCTGGGTGCCGGTACCGCCGGACTGGCCGCCTACCGCGCGGCGGTGGCGGCCGGGAAGCGCGCCGTCATCATTGAGGGCGGGGCGTTTGGTACCACCTGCGCGCGGGTCGGTTGCATGCCCAGCAAGCTGCTGATCGCCGCTGCTGAGGCTGCCCACGGGGTCGAGAAGTGGCCCACCTTCGGCTTGCGGGTCGATGGCGCGCTGCGAGTCGACGGTCGCGCTGTGATGGCGCGGGTTCGCCGCGAGCGTGACCGCTTCGTCGGCTTCGTGCTCGAGGGCGTCGACAAGATCCCCGCCCGCGACAAGCTCATTGGCTACGCGCGCTTCACCGGTCCACACACGCTCGAGGTGCAGGGTACCGATGGCGCAGTCGCGCACCGCGTCGAGTTCGGCAGCGCGGTGATCGCCACCGGTTCGTCGCCTGACCTGCCGCCAGCCCTGCGCGCTGCCGGCGACCGCTTGATTGTCAATGACGATGTGTTCAGCTGGGATGACCTGCCGCGCTCGGTGGCGGTGTTCGGCCCCGGCGTCATCGGTCTCGAAATCGGCCAGGCTTTGCATCGCCTGGGTGTCGCGGTGCAGGTGTTCGGTCGCGGTGGTCGCGTCGGTCCGTTCCAGGATCCGGCACTGCAGGACTACGCCCGCGCGACGCTGTCAGCCGAATTCCCGTTGCACGCCGACGCGCAGCTCGTTCGCGTCGAGCGTGACGGCGACGCGGTGCGCATCACCCACCGCGTCGATGGCGTCGAGCAGACGCTGCGGGTCGACTACGTGCTGGCCGCCACCGGCCGCACGCCCAACGTGCGGGGATTGGGTCTCGAGCACACCAGCATCACCCTGAACGAGCGAGGCGTGCCGCTGTTCGACCGCCATACGCTCCAGTGCGGCACCTCGCACATCTTCATCGCTGGCGACGCCAACGCCGACCTGCCGCTGTTGCACGAGGCTGCCGATGAGGGCCGTATCGCCGGTGACAATGCTGCGCACTTTCCGGCGGTGCAGCCGGGTCAGCGGCGGACGCCGATCGGCGTGGTCTTCTCCGACCCGCAGATGGCGACGGTCGGCGTGCCATTCGGCCAGCTTGACGCTGCCAAGGTGGTGACCGGTGCTGTGAGCTTTGAGGACCAGGGCCGCTCGCGCGTGATGCTGCGCAACCAGGGTGTGTTGCACGTGTACGTCGACATCGACAGTGGCCGCTTGTTGGGCGCCGAGATGATCGGCCCCGACGCCGAGCACATCGCCCATTTGTTGGCCTGGGTGGTGCAGTTGGAGCAAACCGTTGATGGGGTGTTGGCTCTGCCGTTCTATCACCCGGTGGTCGAGGAGGGTCTGCGCACGGCTTTGCGCGATGCCAAGGCCAAGCGCGACATGGCGCTGACCTTACGCTCGATGGCAGCCTAGATCGGCGCTGCGACAGCGTCGGCGAACCCCTCGCGCAAGTCTGTGCAATCTTCTTCGGCGTCCCATGGGATCAGGCTGTAGATCCGTTGGACGCCGAGGTCGCGCAGCTGGTGCGGCACGCCATGGCCGAAGCGCAGGTGACCGGAGCCCATCAATGCCACCACCTGGCGTTCCGCTACGCTGCTGGCGATGCCACTGGCCATGGCGCGGTCCCACAACAACTGCGCCTCGGTGAAGCGCTCAAAGTCGCCATGAGCGGCTGGTGACCTTCGGGCAGGTGCGCGGCATGGGCATCGAAGGTCTCGCGCAACTCGCTCAGATATTCCGGTAGCGGGGGGCTGGCGTGCCCAGCTCGACGGCCAGCGCGGCGTCGAGCGCCTGCCAACCCGAGGTGGCCACCGCACGCACCGACGTGCGGTCGACGTTCAGTGCCCGC
The DNA here is from genome assembly GCA_009927815.1 of Betaproteobacteria bacterium. Classification (GTDB taxonomy): domain Bacteria; phylum Pseudomonadota; class Gammaproteobacteria; order Burkholderiales; family UBA3065; genus UBA3065. The sequence continues at coordinate 29,071 of RFMI01000139.1, forward strand.
AGTGGCAGTCCGTGGTCCCGGGCGAAGCGGAAGATCGGCAAGTACATTTCGGCGTCATAGCCCCAAGTACGCTCCCAGTCCGTACGCTGAAGAAATTCGGATTCGCTGAGGCGACCGGCGGTCCAGTCGTCAAGCACCGGCTGCAGACTGCGTGGGAACATCTCAACGCCGACGCTGAGTTTGGGGTTGCCCCGATACAGGGCTGCCAGCGTCTGCAATTGCCAGCGGTGGTGGCTTGCCTCATTGTGGCTCTCACCGAGCAGCACCACGCGCGCGGCAGACGCTGCACCCAGCACGGCTTCTGCCGACACCGCAGCGCCACCGGGAAGTCGCCATTCGCCAGACGGTACGCACGTCGACGATTCTGCCGCGTGAGCGTTCAGCGTCAGGGACGCCAACGCAGCCAAAATCAGGGCCACTAAGGTGGACTGCGTCGTCAAGCGCGGGATTATGTTCATCCGGCTCAGACTGCACCGTGGGTCCAAGGTTCGTGGGTGCATAAGACGAGACTCAATCTAAGGGTCTGGGCTATGATTGACGTCCGTCCTGATAATTTTTACCTTGCACGATGACGCTCAACGAATTGCGCTACGTGGTCGCCGTGGCCCGCGAACGCCATTTTCGGCGTGCCGCCGAGCGGTGCTTTGTCAGTCAGCCGGCGCTCTCCGCCGCCATCGGCAAACTCGAGGACGAGCTCGGCATCAAATTGTTTGAACGCAGCAAGTCGGACGTCAGCATTACGCCGATCGGCGCACTGATCGTCGAGCAGGCGCAGCGCACCCTCGACGAAGCCGAGCGGATCCGCGAGATTGCTGGTGGCGGGCGAGACCAGCTGGTGGGTACGCTCAAGATCGGGGCCATCTTCACCGTCGGGCCCTATCTGTTCCCGTCGTTGATCCCGGCGGTCAAGGCCATCGCGCCGCAGATGCCCCTGCAAGTCGAGGAGAACCTGACCGGCAACCTCGCCGCGCAGTTGCGGGAGGGCAAGTTGGACGCTGTGCTGGTGGCAGAACCGTTCGCCGTGTCGGGGGTGGTCACCGAGGCCCTGTATGACGAAGACTTCGTGGGTGTGGTCGCGGCGGAGCACCCCTTGTCCCGCGAGGCACGCATTCGGCCCGAGCAACTCGCGGGCGACAAGATCCTGTTGCTGGGAGAGGGCCACTGCTTTTCGAACCAGGTCTCGGTGCTGTGCCCAGAGCTTGATCCCAGTGCCGAAGTTCAGCACGGCAACTCGCTGGAGACGCTGCGCAATATGGTGGCTTCCGGTCTGGGCGTGACCCTGCTGCCGGCCAGTGCCGCCTGTGGTCCCTACGCCAATCCTTTGGTGCGCTGCATTCCGTTCGAGGCGCCGGCACCGTCGCGCCGCATCGTCCTGGCCTGGCGCAAGCGTACGGTGCGCGAGCAGGCCATCGCGGCAGTCGCCACCGCCGTGCGCCAGGTTGCCGCACCGTGGATGCGGGTGATCCCGCCGTCCGTATAATCCGCCGCTCTTCCGCGCGACGCGACACCGCCCATGCCCTTCGAATCCGAGATCGCCCGTCGGCGTACTTTCGCCATCATCAGTCACCCGGACGCGGGCAAGACCACGCTCACTGAAAAGCTGCTCTGGTTTGGCGGCGCCATCCAGGTCGCCGGTGAAGTGCGCGCGCGCAAGGCCGCCCGCCATGCGACCTCCGACTGGATGGAGCTGGAGAAGCAGCGCGGCATCTCGGTGACCAGCTCGGTGATGCAGTTCCCCTACCGCGACGCCATCGTCAATCTGCTCGATACGCCGGGCCACCAGGACTTCTCCGAGGACACTTACCGCACGCTCACGGCCGTGGACTCGGCGGTGATGGTGATCGACTCGGTCAATGGCGTTGAGGCACAGACCATCAAACTGCTCGAGGTCTGCCGCCTGCGCGACACGCCCATCCTCACCTTCATCAACAAGCTCGACCGCGAGGGCCGCGAGCCGATCGACCTGCTGGACGAGATCGAAAAGACCCTGGACATGCCCTGCGCGCCGATGACCTGGCCGATCGGCATGGGCAAGCGCTTCCGTGGCGTGTACCACCTCTACGACGACCGCATCTTCTTCTTCGACCCGCACGCCGAGAAGGGCACCTCGGAGGTCATCGAGGGCTTGGCTAACCCGCGGTTGGACGAGCTTATCGGCACGCAGGCGCAGGAGCTGCGCGACGAAATCGAGTTGGTGCGCGGCGCCTCGCACGCCTTCGAGAAGGACGCCTACCTCGCCGGCCAGCAGACGCCGGTGTTCTTTGGCAGCGCGGTCAACAACTTCGGCGTGCAAAGCCTGCTCGACGCCGTGGTCGACCTCTCGCCGCCACCTCAGTCGCGGCCCACCAGCGCCCGTGAGGTGAATCCGGCCGAGAAGCCCTTCACCGGCTTCGTGTTCAAGATTCAGGCCAATATGGACCCGCGCCACCGCGACCGCATCGCTTTCGTGCGGGTGTGTTCCGGCCGCTTCGAGCGCGGCATGAAGCTCAAACAAGTCGGCAGTGACAAGCTGCTGGCGGTCAACAACGCCATCACCTTTATGGCGCAAGACCGCAACACGACCGATGAGGCCTTCCCCGGCGACATCATCGGCATCCCCAATCACGGCACCATCAAGTTGGGCGACACCTTCAGCGAGGGCGAGGGCTTCCGCTTCACTGGGATCCCGAGTTTCGCGCCGGAGCTGTTCCGCCGCGCGCAGATTCGCAATCCGCTCAAGCTCAAGCAGCTGCACAAGGGCTTGCAACAGCTGGCGGAGGAGGGCGCGACCCAGCTATTCCGGCCGATCGCCAGCAACGACCTCATTCTCGGCGCGGTGGGCACGCTGCAGTTCGACGTCGTGGCGCATCGGCTCGAGCACGAATATGCGGTGGAATCGGTGTTTGAGGGCTGCACCTGGGCCACGGCGCGCTGGTTGCGCGGGCCGGACGCCGACATCAAGCAGCTGGTCGATAAGTCGCCGCAAAATATTGCACTGGATGGTGCCGGCGATTACGTCTACCTCGCACCCAATCGCGTCAACTTACAGATGGCGCAGGAGAAGTTTCCCGGCATCACCTTCGCGGCGACGCGCGAGATCGCCTAGCGCTCAGAACAGCTCGATGCGCTCGCCGTGCAGCACGCCAATGTCGTTGCTGCCGGTCAGAGCGGCGCTGTGGTCGATGTGTTGGTGGACCATCACGTATTCCTTCTGCAGACGCGCCAGACGCATGGCGAAGGAGTCGCGATTCTCGGACGATTCGGGTGTTAAGCCGTCGGTTAGCTGCTGGCGCCAGGCTTCGATGTGCGCGGTGAGCTCGTCGAGTCCCTTGCCGATGGTCTCGAGCTGCTGGCGGGTGATGTCCTGGAACTGCATCTCACCCAGCGCGTCCGCGATGTCAGCGGACATCTCGTCGTTGCGAGTGCGCAGCAGGACGCCGAGCCCGTTAAGAAAGCCCAGAACGTCGTCCAACTCGCTGGCCAGCTTGTCCATATTCTCGACCGTCTCGTCAACGTTCAGCAGATCGCTCAGATGCTCGATGTCATCGGCCATGTGCTTGATGTCGCTGCGAATCTGTGTGCTGAATCCGGCGATTCCGTCATTGACCCGCTGAGCGGCGGTCTCGGTCTCTAGCGCGAGTTTGCGCACCTCGTCGGCGACCACACTAAAGCTGCGACCGGCGTCTCCGGCCCGGGCCGCTTCAATCGCCGCGTTGAGCGCCAGCAGGTTGGTCTGCTTGGCGATGTTGCTAATCATCTGGATCAGCGGTGACAGCTCGCTCACGCCTTGCAGGAACTTGTCGATGCGGACCCGTTCGCGCTCGGCGCTCGCACCGGCGGCCGACTGGTAGCGGCGCAGATTTTCGAGTGTGTTACGGCTCTGGGCGATGTGGGTGTTGGCGCGTTCTGAGAATGCGATGGAATGCTGGTGGGTCTCGTCCACTTGTTGCGTCAGGGAGCGGTTGTGCTGATACAAGGCGTCGAGCCGCTGCATCAGGTTCATCGACGCTTCCTCGGTATTGCTGCTGATGGTGCTGATGTGACGCCGCAAGACAGCGTCGAACAGGCCGAACTCGGCCATGTCGCCAGCCAGCAGCGCGCTGACGTCGGGGGCTTGCGCTGGTGGTGCAATGGCCTCGGCGCGGCGAACGCGCTGGGCTTTGGCCATCCAACCCGCGGCAAAGCCGACGAGGACCGCCAGAGCTGCGACGATCACCAGGGTCGCCGTCATCACGCCCCCGGCACCACCTGTTTGATCACCTTGATCAGGTCCTGCCCCCCAACCGGCTTGACCAGCCAGCCGGTCGCGCCGCTCTGCTTGGCTTCGTCGCGTTTGCCTTGCTGCGACTCGGTGGTCAGCGCCAGGATAGGCGTGAAGCGCAGGATCGTGCGAGCCTTTTTGATGAACTCGATGCCGTTCATGTTCGGCATATTGATGTCGGTGATGATCAAGTCAGGCTTGAGCCCGGATTTGAGCTTGTCGAACGCGATCACTCCGTCGGTCGCGGTGTCGGTCTTGAATCCCGCCATGTCGAGGGTCTGTCGCAGGCTCATCAGCATGGTGGCCGAGTCATCCACCAGCAGCACGGTCTTCATTGCAGGCTCACTCCTCGCGTTTGGATTGAACGGCGGCGAGGGTCTCGAGCAAGAACCCTGGCGGCGGGACGGCGGATAGCCGCGGTCTGCAAGCCATCAGAACTTGCAACACCGCGGCGTGCAGGTGCTCGCAGGCTTGGAGGTCGGCACTGCCTTCGGGGTTTTGCATCATCCACGACAACAGGCCTTCGGCCTCGTCGACACTGCAGACGCCGCTGAACACGGCGGTGTCTTCACCAAACTCGATCGGCATCAGAGCAGCTCCTTGAGATTGAGGACCATCAGCACCGAGCCATCGCCGAGTAAGGCGGTGCCGGCGTAGCCTCCCAATTCGCCGAGCACGCCCTCGAGCGGCTTGAGGATCAGGTCGAGGGTGGCGTCGAAGTCGTCAACGATCACGCCCACGTCCTGATCGCCGAGGCGAATCACCAGAACGGCCACCTCGCCGGCCTCGTTGGCGACCGGCTGCGCGGGGATGCGCAACAGATCGTTGAGCGCATACAGTGGCACGATGCGGCCGCGCAGCACGGTGGTGCGCTGCTGTTTGATCTGGTGGATGGCCTCGGCGGGGACCCGCACCGTCTCGACCACCATGTCCATCTGCACGCCGAACATCTGTTCCGCCGAGCGGATGATCATGACGTTGGTGACCGCCATCGACAGTGGCAACGCGATGCGGATGCGCGTTCCGCGTCCCAGTTCGCTGCTGAGTTGCACCTGACCTTGGGCCCGCTCGATGGCGCTGCGCACCACGTCCATGCCAACGCCACGTCCCGATAGATCACTGATCTGCTCGGCGGTGGAGAGCCCGGCAGCGAATACCAGCTGCACCGCCTCGTGGTCGGTCATGGTGGCCGCGCGCGCTTCGTCGATCAGGCCGCGGTCGAGGGCCTTGGCCTTGATGCGTGCCGGGTCGATGCCACGACCGTCGTCGCCGATCTCGATGATGACGCGGTCGGCTTCCTGGAAGGCGGTGATGCGAATCAGGCCGATCTCGCGTTTGCCGGCGGCACGGCGCTCGTCGGGCGGCTCGAGGCCGTGGTCGAGACTATTGCGGACAATGTGGATGAGCGGGTCGGCCAGCGATTCGACGATGTTTTTGTCGGCCTCGGCGTCTTCACCCTCCATGTACAGCTCGACCTGTTTGCCAAGCTTGCGTGAGATGTCGCGCACCAGACGCGGGAATCGCTGGAAGATGCTGCCCACCGGCAGCATCCGCACTTGCATGATGGCGTCCTGCATCTCTTCCGCGATGCGGTTGATGACGCCGTACTGGGTTTTGATGTCGCGTGCGATCTCGCGCGGGTTGCTGCTGGTTTCGGCGCGGGCGGCCAAATAGGGTAGCGAGTTCTTGGCCACGACCATCTCGCCAATCAAGTCCATCAGCCGGTCGATCTTTTCCTGCGACACTTTGAGCACCTTGCTGGCGCCCGATTCGCTGGTGCCGGCCTCTGCCAGCAATTCGCTCCGCGCAAATCCCTCTGCCGCCAGCGGACGTAGAGCGGTGTCATCGGCAGAGGTCTTGGCCGCTGGCCCAGGCGTCTGCGCGCGCGGGTGTTCCGCCGTCGCGACTGGCACCGGCACCGGCGAGTGCACCGAGGCCGCAACGACCGCGGGCGGCGCGTCGCCAGTCCAGCCGTCGATGGCGCGCAGCAGACCCTCGATGTCAGCGCGCGCGGCGGTCTCGAGCACCGCGTTGGCGGCGTCGGGACGACCCTCGTAGCGGCAGATCGACGCCAGGACGCGGCCGACCGCCAACAAGCTGGTCTCAATCGGGTTGCTCTCGATGAGACGCCGCTGGCTTTGCAGCATCCGTTCGATCAGGTGCTGCTCTTCCTCTGACAGGCCGACCAGTCGACCTACAACCGCTTTTGACGGGCGCAGGGGCGTCGCCGGAGGGTCGACCAGGTCGCGCGGGGCTTGGGTGCCCTCGGCCATCTGGTTGAGTACGCGTGCCAAAGGGTCGCCACTGGCGGTCTTGAGTGACAGCTGCAGCGCTTCGTCGATGGCCTCGTGGCCGGTGCCGTGCGCGTTGGCCAAGCCCCGCAAGACCATCGCGACGGAACGCCAGATGCCCTCGCTGCCTTCGCCTCGCGCTCGAGCCAGCACCTCGTACTGCGATCGTAGGATGCGCGCTGCGGCTGATTCGTCTTCTTCGCTGAGTCCGCGGTCGGCCAAGGTTGCGGCATCGCGGGCGGGTGTCCCGGTTGCCGGCGTTGCCAAGGGCTGTCCGGTGTTTGCCGCTACCGTGTCGATCTCGACTTGATCGATGACGTAGCGAAAATGCTCCTGCAAAGCTTCGCGACTGGCCTCACACCAGCCCTCGATGGCGAGGTTGCAATCGTATGGGTCCAGCAAATCCAGTGCGGGCCAGGGTTGCACCGGTTCAACGGTGATCCGCTGCAGTCCGGGCGCTTGCAGAGCGTTGTAGAGCGGGTCTTCGCCTTTGAAAAAGCAGCCGCGTTCGGCGATGTAACGAAAGTGCATGCCACTGGTGGCGCCGGGCAGCGGCGCCTCGCCAGTTTCAGGCGGGTCTGCTGGCGCGAGGGCCGGCTCAGGGTCTGCCGCTATTGGGCTTTGCGACAGCGGACCGGCGCGCAGTGCGCGCAAAGTGACCGCGAGTTCGCGACCCGCCTCGCATAGGCGGGGGTCGAGTGCTTTGCCGGCGTCGATGTTGTCGAGCATCAGCGAGACGATGTCCATGCATTCCAGCAGGTGATCGGCGACCTCGGCGTCAAAGCCGCGAGTGCCGTCGCGCACCACATCGAGCAGGTCCTCGCCCGCGTGTACCAAGTGCGTGAACGCGCTGTATTCGGCGAACAGGCCGCTGTTGCCTTTGAGCGTGTGAACGGCGCGAAACAATTCGTCGATGGCCGCGCTGTCCCGCGGATCACGCTCCAGCGTCAGCAGGCCTTGGGCGATCGAATCGAGGAAGTCCCGCGATTCGATAACGAACTGTTCGAGCAGCGGATTCATGTCAGGCGTGTTCCCCGAGCATCAAACGCACGCTGGTGGTCAGCTCGACTGGCCGTGCCGGCTTGATCAGGTAGAAGTTGGCGCCAGCGGCATACGCGCGGTCGGCGTCTTTGCTCTCCGATTCGGTGCTGACCATGATCGCCGGCGCTTGGGCCAGTTCAGTGCGTGAGCGCAGTTCGGCGATGAAGCGGTAGCCGTCCATTTTCGGCATGTTGATGTCGACGATGTAGAGGTCGTAAGGCGTCGACACCGCTTTTTCCAGGGCTTCAAGGCCGTTGACCGCCTCATCCACCTCCAGCCCGCAATCCTCAAGGATCTTGCGGTGGTACATGCGCACTGTGGCGGCGTCGTCGATGATGAGAACGCGTTTCATGCTGCTCCCCCCTGGAAGGCTTTTTGGTAAACGATCGCATCGTCGAACTTGCGGATGCGGAAAACACTGGAGATTCGGCTCATTGATTCGGAGTGGCCGAGGCAAATGAATCCGCCCGGATTGAGGGCGTTGTAGAACACGTCGGCGGCCGCGCGACGCGAGGCGTCGTCGAAATAGATCAGCAGGTTGCGGCAGAAGATCAGGTCGAAGCGGTTGTAGGCGCGCGTGCTGAGAGTGTCGGACAGGTTGCACTGGGTGAATTCGACGGCTTGGCGCAAGTCGTCACTGATCTGCCAGTCGCCGGTGCGGGTCTTGCGGAAATACTTTTGCAGCAGCGTCGCGGGCAGGTTTTGTACCGAGCGTGCGCTGTAGATGCCTTGACGAGCCTGGTCGAGGATGCCGGTGTCGATATCCGATGAGATGATCTCGACGTCGAATTGGTGAATCCCCGGCCAGTGCTCAAGCAGGTAGATGCAGATCGAGTAGGGCTCTTCGCCCGACGAACTCGGGATCGACCAGATGCGGATGGGTTCGCGTCGCCCCTTGCGCTGAGCGAGTTCGGGCAGCAGGGCGTTGACCATGCATTTGAACTGGTATTCCTCGCGGAAAAAGTAGGTCTCGTTCACCGTCATCAGGTTGACGAGTTGCTGCAACTCATCACCGCGGGTGTCGAAGCGCAGATTTACGAAGTATTCGCGGAACGTTGCCACGCCGCTGGCAACCAGCCGCTCGACCAGCCGCTTGTCGACGAAGTAGCGTTTGCTCTCTTCGAAGTAGATGCCGGTCTTGCGGTAGAAGAACTCCCTGAACTTCAGAAAGTCCTCTTCGCTGATCGACGGTGCTGCTGCAGTCAATGTGTTCACGATGTCAGGCGGCGATCTTGTCAAGGGCGGCGGCCACCGCAAATGTGATGAACGGCTCGTCGGCAAAGCGCACTTCCAGTCGCGCCAGCGGCACCCGGGCCCGGCTGTCACCCACTTCAGCCAGAAGGTCGACCGCGGTCGCGCAGACGTTGATGTGGGGGTCGGTCTCGATCACCGCGATCAGCCAGTCGACCACTTTGGGGTGCTTCAGCGATTCGAGAATGTTGACGGCGAAGATGCGCACATCCGGATCGGGGTCGGCCAGCAGGGTCGGCATGTAGGGGGCAATGGCGTCTGGCTGCTCTTTGAGCAACTCGATGACGTCGTTGCGCAGACCGGCATCTTCGCTGCGCAGATAACCCATGACGCCCTGCACCACCTCGGGGCCGCCGGTGGTCGAGAGGCTGGACACGATCGCTTGGCGAACCGCGTAGTCCTCCTCGTCGGCCAATTGCGCCAACAGTTCGGCGATGGCGCCGCTGTCGCCTGCAAGCTCAATCGCTGCACTGCGCCGCGAGTCTGCATCGGGGCTGCTCAGTTGCATGAACAAGACCGCTCGGCTGGGCCGGCCAGCCGGCTCCTCGATGACTTCAGGGGTGCTGCTGCGGACGAGTGCCATCAGACGGTTCCTCTGCGAGACAGGCTGACACGGTACATTAGTGAATAGCCCATTGGACGAGTTGTTCGGCGATTTCCTCGGCATCCAGAACCACGCCGGCGCCACCGCGTTTGATCAATTCCCCGGGCATGCCGAACACCACCGAAGAGCGTTCGGATTCGGCGATGGTGCGACCGCCGCGGCGATGGACCTCGACCATTGCGTCGGCACCGTCGTCGCCCATCCCGGTCAGCATCACGGTGATCAGACTGTTGGGCTGACAGTAGAGCAGCGCGCTCTCGACCATAGCCTGAACCGACGGGTGCCAGTTGTAGCGGCGGTCGGCGGGCTTGACGATGCCGTACAGCTTGCCGCCGCGATCACTGATCAGCAGGTCGGCTCCGCCTTGCGCGATGTAGATGGTCCCGACCTCAAGCGGCGTCGGTTGACTGATTTCGCGCACGTTCATCGCGCATTGACCGTCCAGACGGTTGGCGAAGGACGCGGTAAAGGCCATTGGCATGTGCTGAGCCACGACCACAGGCCACGGGAAATACACTGGCAGACGGGGCAAGATCGACTCGAGCGTACGCGGCCCGCCAGTCGATACGCCCACCAGCACGAGACCGTGTGATCGCGTTGCGGCAGCGGAGGCCGCGACCAGTCGCTGTGTTGTTGTAACCGTGGGGACTTTGCTTGCGGGTCGCCGGTCCGCTGGACGGACGCGGCTCTGTGTGGCTGGACTGCTTGTCCTCGCGTCGCCGTCGGCGCTGACTGGACTGGACCCCGAGCGCTCCGGCCGACCCGTCCGCGGGCGCACCTGCGCGGCCGTCCGCAGCTTCGTCAGCAAGTCTTCACGCACTTGGTTGATCGACAGCGAGATGGTGCCGTCCGGCTTGGCGACGTAATCCACGGCACCGAGGGCCATCGCTTCGAGTGTGGCGAGGGCGCCCTTTTCGGTCAGCGAGCTCACCATAATCACGGGCGTCGGACGTCGCGTCATGATGTGCGACAGGGCCGTCAGGCCGTCCATCTCCGGCATATTGATATCGAGCGTGATGACGTCCGGTCCGAACCGTTCGAGCTGCTCGAGCGCCTCTCGCCCGTTGCGTGCCGTCTCGATCTCGAAATCGGATTCGTCCGCCAGCATCGAGACCAGCTGTTTGCGCATTAGCGCGGAGTCATCGACGATCAGGACCCGGGGCATGGGGAGGGTCTCAGGCGGCGATGTCTTGCAAGGCATCGATCTCCTCGGCTTCCAGCAACTGGTCGGGCTCGATCATCATCACCAGCCGTTTGCTGGCCTGCAGATTGGCGACCCGACGTATCAACCGGCTTTGATCGGCCGACAGGCGTGGACTGTCCTCGATGGCGGCGTGGGGGATCTTCATCACCTCGGCCACCGAGTCGACGATGAAACCGGTGCGTGTGCCGTTGAGCAGGTAGACCATGATGCGTTGCCGGTCGTTGCGATCGATGCTGTCCAGGCCGAAACGCCGGCGCTGGTCGATCACCGCCAGAACCGTCCCGCGCAGATTGATCACGCCTTCGACGAACTCGGGCGACTTCGGCACCCGGGTCAAGGCTTCGGGCACCCGCACGATCTCTTGCACGGACTCGATCGGCACGCCGAACTCGGCGGCGCCCAGCCGAAACACCACCACTTGGGATTCGTCGGCGTTGCTGCCGTCCCTGTTGTCGATCTCTGCCACAGTCTGTGCCTCCTCAAGCGCGGACTCATGCGTCTCGTTGATGCTGTCGATGATCGATTCGGATAGCAGTCGGTCTGGCGCGATCACCGAGACCAGGCGTTTGCCATCGCCCAGGCGGCAGATGGCGGTGATGTCACCCTGTCCATCACGGGCCATGATCGGCGGCATCTCTTCAACACACTGGTTGGGTACACGCAAGACCTCGCTGACGCGGTCCATGACCAAACCCACCGACACCGAATTGAGATTGACGACGACGATGCGGTCGGCGCTGGACAAGTCGCGCTGCGGGAGGTCGAACAGCTGCCGCAAGCTCACCAGCGGCAACAAGCGGTTGCGCAGGGTCATGATGCCGACCAGGGCGCGCGGAGCGTCAGGCACCTGGATCACGCGGTCTGGCGCCTGCACGATCTCCTGCACGGAGCTGATGGCGATCGCGTATTCCTGGCTTTCGACCACAAAGCTGACCAGCTGGGTTTCGTCGGCAAGACCGTCGTCTTCGTCATCAAGCGCGGTGTGGTCGGCGTGCTGGCTGGTGAGGCTGCCAGCCGTGCCAACGGAGTGGTGCAGTTCGGCGAATGCCCGCTCCATCAAGCGGGCGAAGTCGACCAGCATCACCATGTCTTCGCCGGCATTTTTGATCACGCCGCTGATCAGGTCACTGCGACCGGCGCCACTCAAACTCTCGGACGGCTCGAGTTGGTCGGGCTCAATCGATATGACGCTGGTGACGCTGTCAACGACAAAGCCCATCGGCGTGCCGAGATCGATGACCACGGCACGCGTCAGTTCATCGCCCTCGATATCGGGCAAACCAAAGATCTGCCGAAGACTGACGATCGGCAGCACGTGGCCGCGCAGATTCGCCAGGCCCAGCAGGTGGCTCGGGGCCAGCGGCACGCGCATCGTGACCGGCACCCGGATGATCTCCTGCACAGGGGCCATGGGTGCGGCGAACACATCGCTGCCAACCTTGAAGGTCACATACTGATTGAGGTCTGCGGCGACCTCGTCGTCGGCATTGCTCGGGTCTTCGACGGCTGCGTTCAGATCGCTCATGACGCGCTCCCGCTGCCGACTCAGGCGCTTTGCAGTTCGTCAGCCAGCGAGGCGATCTCTTCGATCGCTGCCGACAGCTCTTCGGCACCTTGCGACTGTTGCTTGGCCGCGGTCGCTGCTTCGCCTGCGGCTTGCTCGGCTTCGGCGGCGGCAGAGCTGACCTGCTCGACGCCAACCTTGACCTGCGCCACCTGCGCCGCGACTTGCTCGGCGAGTTTGGTCACCTGTTCGCCGCCAGCCGCGATCTCGTTGACGTCGGCTTCCATTTGCAGCAAAGCGGCGGTGATGCCCTTTGATTTCTCGACCTCGACCAGCGCGGCCGACGCGATTTCTTCGAGGTCGTGGCGAACGGCGGCGATCTGATCCTGCACGCCTTTGACCATGTCCTTGATGCGGTCGGCGTTCTCGGCCGAGTCGTGGGCCAGATTGCGGATGTCGGTGGCCACCACGACAAAGCCCTTGCCGAACTCGCCAGCCCGCGCTGCCTCGATGGCACCGTTGACCGCCAGCATATTGGTCTGGATCGACACCGAGGTGATGGCGTCAACGATCTTGTCGATGCGGCGGCTCACCAGCTCGAGTTCCTTGATTTGAACCAGGCTGCTGCGGGTGCCCTCAACCGAAGACCGGATGCCCTTCACCAGTGAATCGACGGCCGACTTGTTGCTGAGCACGGCGGCCTGAATGGCGCGCGATTTTTCCAGCGCGAGGCCGGCTCGCTGCAGTGAGATCTTGACGCCGTCTTCGATCTGCGCGACCGCTGCGGCAGACTCATGGCAGGCGGCAGCCTGGGTCTGGGCGCCACGGCGGATCTCGTCGATGGCGACCAGGATCTGGCTCGATGAGCGGTTGATTTCTTGCACCGCAGACGACAACTCTTCGGCGGCCGAGGCCACGTCTTCGGCACTCTTGCTGATATTGCTGCTGTTCTTCAGGTCGTCGGCGATGTCCGACAGGCTGCCAGCGGTGGTTTCGCATTCGGCCAGTGCCTGCGATTGTTCGGCCACGGTTTTGGCGGACTCTTCACAGGCTGAGGACTGTTGTTCGGCGGCTGCGGCGATTGATTCGGCGCCACGCATGGCCTGAATCGTGGCGGCGGACGCCTGTTGGGCCGCTGCGGAGATCTCGGTAGCGCCAACGACAACGTCGCCGGCATTCACCGCGATTTCGGTCAGTTGAGTGGTGATCACTTTGCCGCGCTCCACTTCAGCCTGAACCGCTTGAGCCGACTGGTTGATGCCGGTCGAGATGACCTGCACCTCGGACTGAATCTGCGACACCAGCTGCTGGATCTCGCCGGCACTTTTTTCTGAGGTTTCGGCGAGCGTGCGCACTTCATCGGCCACTACGGCGAACCCCTTGCCGTGTTTGCCGGCGCGGGCCGCTTCGATGGCAGCGTTGAGCGCCAGCAAGTTGGTTTGGTCGGCGATTCGCGCCACGGCCTTGACGATGTCGCTGATGTTGGACGCCTGCCGCTCAAGCTCAGCGACCATCTCCACCGAAGCAATTTGGCGTTGCGCAGCGATGTTGACGTTGCCGACAGATACGGTGACGTCGGTCTGGATGGTCGAGGCGATGCTCTGCATGTTGGTGGCGCGTGTCTGGGCCAGTTGCGCAGCCTGCATTTGTTGGGTGATCGCAGACGACATCGCCGTGACCGCCGCCAGAGATTGCTGCGCGGCGCCCGAGGCCTCTTGGGCGCCCGCCGCTATGGTGTCGGACGCGCGGCGCAACTCTTCGGACGCGCTGGCGGCTTCATTGATGCCGGAGGCGAGCTCCGCCGAGGCGGCCGCGATGCGTTCGGCGGCCTGTTGTTGCTTGGCCATGGTGCGTGCGCGGCGGCGCAGGGCCTCGGCATCACGGTTGGAGGCCGCTGGGGATGGCGACGCCCCAGTCGGCGGAAAATCGTCCAAAGACTGACTGTCGGTGCGCGATTTTTTGACCAGAGCCATGAAACGGAGTCCCCTCGATAAGGTTCGCGAATCTAGCCCATGTGTTTATCGGGCTAAGCCATTTTATACATAGTCTACGCCAAAGGGCGAGTCGACGGCGTGCGGCGATTGTGCAATATCTTTTTACGCAACAGGCGATCTACGACTAGAGAACTCGCTAAACAGTTGTCCGTTTCTGCCCTCACCGTCCAGATGGCGGCGTTTGACGGGGGCAAAAACAAAGCCCGGCATGACCGGGCTTGTTGAGGCGCAAATAGATTCGCTTACCCGCGCCGCATCGAGTCGAAGAAATCGGCATTGGTTTTGGTCGCGCGAATCTTGTCGAGCAAAAACTCCATCGCGTCGAGGTCGTCCATCGGATAGAGCAGCTTGCGCAGCACCCACACCTTTTGCAGGATGTCTTGTGGCAGCAGCAACTCTTCGCGGCGGGTGCCCGAGCGATTGACGTTGATCGCCGGGAACACGCGTTTCTCGGCGCTGCGGCGGTCGAGGTGGATTTCGCTGTTGCCAGTGCCCTTGAATTCTTCGTAGATCACCTCGTCCATGCGGCTGCCAGTGTCGATCAGCGCAGTGGCGAGAATGGTCAGCGATCCGCCTTCTTCGATGTTGCGCGCAGCACCAAAGAAGCGCTTGGGCTTCTGCAAGGCATTGGCGTCGACACCGCCGGTCAACACCTTGCCGGAGGCCGGCTGCACGGTGTTGTAAGCGCGCGCCAGACGGGTGATCGAGTCGAGCAGGATGACCACATCCTTTTTGTGCTCGACCAGCCGTTTGGCCTTCTCGATGACCATTTCGGCCACTTGCACGTGACGTTGGGGTGGTTCGTCGAAGGTGCTGGCGACGACTTCGCCGCGCACCGAACGCGACATCTCGGTCACTTCTTCGGGGCGCTCGTCGATCAGCATGACAATGAGCACCACGTCCGGATGGTTGCTGGTGATGGCGTGGGCGATGTGCTGCATCATCACGGTCTTGCCGCTTTTCGGCGGCGCCACCAGCAGGCCGCGTTGGCCTTTGCCGATCGGCGCGATCATGTCGATGACGCGGCTGGTGATGTTTTCCTCAGCCTTGATGTCGCGCTCGAGTTTGAGGTGTTCGTCGGGGTGCAGCGGCGTCAGATTCTCGAACAGGATCTTGTTCTTGCTCTTTTCCGGCGGCTCACCGTTGATGCTGTCGACTTTGACCAGCGCGAAGTAGCGCTCGCCCTCTTTTGGGGTGCGGATCTCGCCTTGGATGGTGTCGCCGGTGTGCAGGTTGAAACGACGGATCTGCGAGGGGCTGACGTAAATATCGTCGGGGCCGGCGAGGTAGCTGGTGTCCGGGCTGCGCAGAAAGCCGAAGCCATCTGACAGGATTTCCATGGTGCCACTGCCGCTGATGGTCTCGCCCTTTTTGGCGTGGTTCTTGAGCAAGGCGAAGATGAGGTCCTGCTTGCGCAGGCGATTGGCGCCCTCGATCTCGAAGGCTGTAGCCATCTCGACCAGTTCGGTCACGTGTTTGTTTTTGAGGTCTGCGAGATCCATGCGGGGGTGGCCCGGGAGACGGGCTGAGCGGGGGAGGGAAGATCGGAGTGTCCGGCGGCAGAGGACTCTGCGCGGAGGTGCTCGCTACGTACTATCGACGTAAGCGAGCCCTGAGAGTACGGCGACTACAGGTTGCTGTCAATGAATGCGGTGAGCTGCGACTTGCTGAGCGCGCCGACCTTGGTGGCGGCGACATTGCCGTCCTTGAACAGCATCAGCGTCGGGATGCCGCGGATGCCGTAGCGCGGCGGAGTATCGGGGTTCTGGTCGATGTTGAGCTTGGCAACCGTAACGCGGCCAGCATACTCGCGGGCGACCTCGTCGAGGATTGGCGCAATCATCTTGCAGGGGCCACACCACTCGGCCCAGTAATCCACCAGCACCGGGTGGTCGGCTTTGAGAACATCGGCTTCAAACGAAGCGTCGCTGACATGCAGAATCGAATCGCTCATGGGCGTCGGGGATTTCCTGTGAACTTGGGACAAGTGAGCGCGGCGGGATTGGACCGCGTGTCTGATGTTAAAGCCTTTCCGGACAGCGCGCCATTGGGTCGCTGCGACTGCTCTGGTAGACTGTAAAGCTCAGTTGTCACCCCGGGCGGCACGCATCACAATCGCCAAACCGGCCCACGAGGATTTTTTCAACATGACTTATGTAGTGACCGAAGGCTGTATCAAGTGCAAGTTCACCGATTGCGTCGATGTGTGCCCGGTGGACTGTTTTCGCGAAGGCCCGAATTTCCTCGTGATTGACCCGGACGAGTGCATCGATTGCACCCTGTGCGTCGCCGAGTGTCCGGCTGAAGCCATCTTCGCCGAGGATGACGTTCCGGCCGACCAGCAAGACTTCATTGAGCTCAATGCGGAGCTTGCGCAGCACTGGAAGCCGATCATCGAGAGCAAGGCCGCCATGACCGATGCCGACGACTGGGTGAAGGTGAAGGACAAGCGCGCTCTGCTCGAGCGCTGAGGCAGGCCGGCTGAGATGTCCGGGGAGGCCGGCGCGACAGAGCTGCGCACCCGGTCGCTCCCCCCCGATCGACCGCTCGGACACCTCGCTGAAGAACTGTTGGGCGCCGTTGGCAGGCTGCCGGAACTGGCGCGTCATACGGTGGTGGTGCCGCATCCGGCGCTGATCCCACATCTTGCCGCCGCACTGCGCGTGCAGGCAGGCCAGCCATGTCCGCTTCCGCGGATACTGACCCTCAACGACTGGTTGGCGCAGCAGCCGGTGCCCCCGGCGGCCGTCAGCCGACTGCGGCTGGTGGCGGAGTTGCAGCGGCACTTGGGATCGCAGCGATGGTTGTCGGCGGTCGATCGCTGGCAACTGGCTGACGAGCTCACGCTTGTCTTCGACGAGTGGCTGGAGCAGCACACCCGCCTTGCCGTTGACCTCGGGGCATTGACCGAGCAGGTCGCGCGCGCTGCGACGGGCCTGCGTGACCGTGGTCTGCAGTTCGAATCGCACCTGGCCAACGAGCTTTGCCTGGCCACCCATGGTCGCAGCGATGCCGGACTCACGGACGGCCAGCGTCGTGCGTTGGCGATGGCCCATCTTGCAGCGCACCTGGCTGGGCCGGTGTGGGTCTTGGATGCGGGCCGCGTGAGCGCCCGCGAGCGCGACTTCTGGTTGGCGTGTGCGGTTCGCCAGACGGTCACTCTGCTGCATCTCGACGCAAGCCTGTGCTCGCGGTCGGCCTGGGTGGCGGCGGCCGGCGTGCAGGATGCGCGGCCTTTGCGTGAGCGTGCGGCAGGGTGGATGGCGGCCCACCCGCAAGCGCCGACGGGTATCAGCGTGTTCTCGGCCAGCGGGCGCGAAGCCGAAGCGCTGCATGTCTGCAACACGGTGTGCGAGTGGCTGGCCGACGGTGTCGGCCGGATCGCTGTGGTTGCCAGTGACCGGGCGCTTGCCCGACGTCTGCGGGCATTGCTCGAGCGGCGTGCCGTGTTGTTGAACGACGCCGCTGGCTGGACGCTGGCCACCACACGCGTCGGCGCTGCACTGCGCGATTGGCTGGCGATGGCGTGGCAGCCCACAGCGGGACTGTTGGCCAATTGCTTGGATTCACCCTTGCTGGCGCCGCGACTCGATGCGTCCACGGCGGCCGCCTTCAATGCCGCGCTCGCCCGTCAGGCGCCGCACGCACGCCTCGACTGGACCGCGCTCAACCGCTCGCTCGCCGATGCCCCGCTTGCGCTCGCAATGCTGGGTGAGTTGCAGCAGAGCACCCGCGGTGTGCGGGGTGCCGCACGGCCCTTGGGCGACTGGGTTGCAGCCATGCACCAGGCGCTATGCAGCTTGGCGCCGTCGCTGGCCGACGATCCCGCCGGCGCGCAATTGCTGCAAGCACTTGACGATGCGCGCCTCCGATTGCGTGCCGATGCCAGTCCTCGGCCGGCAGACGAACTGGTTGACTGGCTGGATTGGTGGCTCTCGACAACCCATTACCGCGAGACTGGCGTCAGCAGTCCGGTGACCTTGACTTACCCCGGCGCAACGCGCGGGATGACGTTCGACGCGATCGCCGTGTGCGGTGCCGACGCGACCCATATTCCGGCGCCAGTGTCATCACGTCGGCTGCTGCGCGATGCGGCCCGCGCACAGCTCGATCTGCAGACGGCGGAGGCTGCGCGCGAGCAGTCGTTCGACGACTGGTGTTTGCTGATTGGCAGTGCACCGCGCGTGTTGATCAGCTGGCAGGGCACCAACGACCGCGGCGAGCCGAATCCGCCGTCGCCGTGGTTGGCGCTGATGGATGGCTTCCATCGGCTGGCCTGGGGCTGCGCTCTGCCGTTGGCGCAAGCCTTCTCGGACGCGGTTGTGGCGCCGCCGGACGCGCTGCCGCCCCCCACCAGCGGACGGCTGAAGCAGCTGCCCGAACGCTTGAGCGCCAGCGCGTATCAGTCGCTATTAGCTTGTCCGTTCCAGTACTTAGTGCGCGATGGTTTGGGCTTGCGCCTTATGGAAGAGGTGACCGAGGACGTCGACAAGCGCGATTACGGCGTGGTGGTGCACGCCATCCTGCGGCAGTTCCACGCGGCAGTGCCGGTGGTCGCGGCGCTGGGCGTCGACGCGGCGCGGGCAGAGCTCACAACGATCAGTCAGGCGGAGTTCGCCCCACTGGTGCGAAAAGACTATGCGGCGAGGGCTTGGCAGCTGCGCTGGGAAGCGGTCATCCCCGGATACATCGAATGGCAGATGAGTCGCGAGGCGGCAGGTTGGCGCGTGCGGGTCGAGGATTGCGAGCAGGCCGTAACGTCCGCGCTGGCCGTGCCGGCACATGGGGAGATGGCGCTGTTTGGCACGCCGGATCGGGTTGACGAGGCGCTCGAGGGTGAAGTGCCACGGCGGGCTGTCCTCGATTACAAGACCAGCGGACGCGACCGCTTGAAAAGCCTGGAGCGGCGTCCTGACGAGGATGGTCAGTTGGTGCTGTACGCCCACTTGTTTTCGGACGTGGGCGAACTGGCCTATGTGCCGTTGGAGGGCGGGCGCGACAACAGGGCAGTGCAGCCCGTGGCCTTGGCTGGCGATGTGTTGGTCGCGGTTGTCGACCAGCACATCGACCGCCTGCAACAGACCTTGTCACGCATCGGCGATGGCGAGGCGCTGGTGGCGATGGGCGACGAGGCAGCGTGCCGGTATTGCCAGGCGCGCGGACTGTGTCGCCGCGACCACCGGGCGACGTTTACGCCGCAGCCGGCAAGCGCTGCCTGAGCCCGGTTGCGGTCAGCTGCGGTTGAGGCTCTCGGCCAGCGCGTCGAGGCAGCGCTGATTCTCGTGCGGTAGCCCAATCGAGATGCGCAGATGGTGCGGCAGGCCGTAGCCGGCCACTGGCCGTACGATGACGCCGCGCCGCAGCAGTTCGGCGTTGACGCGAGCGGCGTCGCCGACCTCGACGGTGATGAAGTTGCCGAATGGCTCGATCCAGCGCAGGCCCAGGGCGGCGAGTCCAGTCTTCATCTGCGCCATGCCCTCGCGGTTGGCGGCGGCGCTGCGCGCGACAAAGTCGTCGTCGGCGAGCGCTGCTACCGCAGCCGCCAGCGCGACGCTGTTGACGTTGAAAGGCTGGCGCACGCGGTTGCAGAGGTCGATGAGTTCCGGGCTGCCGACGCCAAAGCCGACTCGCAGTCCAGCCAAGCCGTAGATCTTGGCAAAGGTACGCGTCACCAGCAGTCGCGGGTGCTGGTGCACCCAGGCGAAGCTATCGCAGCGTTGTGCGGGCTCGAGGTACTCGCTGTAAGCCTCGTCAAGTACGGCGACAACGGTGTCCGGCAGCGAGAACACAAAATCGCGCACCGCTTCGGGGGCCAGCAGGGTCCCGGTCGGATTGTTCGGGTTGGCGATCCAAACGATGCGGGTGTCCGGTCGGATCGCGGCGCGCATGGCGTCGAGGTCGTGGCCGTAGTCGCGGGCCGGTACTTCGATGCGCTCGGCGCCCACGCTTTGACAGACCAGTCCGTAGACGGCGAACGCATGTTGGCTGTACACGGCGCTGGTGCCCGGCCCGAGGAACACCCGGCCGACGATATCGAGCACATCGTTGGAGCCGTTGCCGAGGACGATCTGCTGCTGACTGAGGCCGAATCGTGCCGACAGCGCAGCCTTGAGGTCGAACCCGGCGCCATCGGGGTAGCGGGCGAGTTCGTTCAGCGCTGCTGCCGCAGCTGCCATCGCCGATGGGCTCATGCCCAGGGGGTTTTCGTTGCTCGCCAGCTTGACGATGTCGCTTTCGGCGATGCCAGTTTCGCGGGCGAGCTCGGCAATTGGTTTGCCGGTTTGGTAGGGCGCGATGCCGACGACGCTGGGCAGGGCTAGGGCAAGCGGGTTGCTCATGCTCAGAGAACCGCCACGGGGTATGAGCCCAGTACCTTCATCGAGGACGAAGTCGCTTCCAGTTCGGACAAGGCCGCAGTCACTGCCGGGTCGTCGCGATGCCCCTCGATGTCGATGAAGAACACGTACTCCCAGAGGCCGGTGCGCGCCGGCCGCGATTCTAGACGCGTCATGCTGACGCCGTGTCGTGCCAGCGGGCCGAGCAGCTGGTGCACGGCGCCGGGTTGGTTTCGCGCGCCGACGATCAGCGAGGTTTTGTCTTGTCCGGAGCGGCCGGTAGGGTGGCGACCGAGCACCCAGAACCGGGTGGTGTTGTTCGGTTCGTCCTCGATGTTGCGGTGGACGATGCCCAGCCCGTAGCGCTCGGCGGCGAGTTCGCCGGCGATGGCTGCACTGCTTGGGTCGTCAGCGGCGCGACGGGCAGCCTCGGCGTTGCTGGCGACCGGGATGCGCTCGGCGGCCGGTAATTCACGGTTGAGCCACTCGTGACACTGCGCCAGCGACTGCGCGTGGCTGTAGACGCGCTCGATTGCGCCTTGCGCGTCGCTGCGTCGCATCAAGTGTTGCTGCACACGCAGCACCACCTCGCCACAGACGCTTAGGCTCGTGGACAGCATGAGGTCGAGGGTGCGACCCACTGCGCCCTCCGTGGAGTTCTCCACTGGGACCACGCCGTAATCATCTGCGGCCGATTCGACCGCGCGGAACACGTCGTCGATGGTGGTGTGCGGGTTGACCGTTGCTGCATGGCCGAATTGCTTGATCGATGCCGCTTCGGAGAACGTGCCGTGCGGGCCAAGGCAGGCGATCGACAGTGGCTTTTCCAGCGCCAGACAGGCGGACATCACTTCGCGGAACAGCCGTGCGACCACCTCGCCCGACAGCGGGCCTGGGTTGAGCGCCTTGATCCGGCGCAGCACCTGCGCTTCCCGCTCGGGGCGGTAGATGGCGACCCGGGCGGTGTCGCCGCCCGCGCCGTCGTTCTTGAGTTCGCCGATTTCGCGCGCCAGGCGAGCGCGGGCGTTGAGCCGCTCGAGAATCTCGTTGTCGAGCGAGTCGATCTGGCTGCGCAGGCGGGCGAGCGGGTCTGACACCGCTTAGTCCTCCTCGTCGTCGCCGGTTTCGACCACCTTTTCCAGCCCAGCCAGCAGTTCGCCCTCGCCCAGGTTAATCAGCGTGACGCCCTGGGTAGAGCGGCCCATCTCGCGGATTTCTTTGACGCGGGTGCGGATCAGCACGCCGCCGGTGGTGATCAGCATGATCTGATCGTCGCTGGTGACCAATTGCGCCGCCACCACCTTGCCGTTTCGGGTCGAGGTCTGGATGGCGATAACGCCTTGTGTGCCGCGGCCGTACAAGGGGTACTCGGAGAGTGCGGTGCGCTTGCCGTAGCCACGCTCGGTCGCGGTGAGCACCGACATCGAATCGTCCTCGGCCACCAGCATGGCGATCACCGCGCCGCCACTGCCGAGCTTGATGCCGCGCACCCCGCGGGCGCCGCGACCCATCGGCCGGACGTCTTCCTCGGCAAAGCGCACTGCCTTGCCGGCGTCGGAGAAGAGCATGACATTGCTGCGGCCGTCGGTGATCTGCGCGCCGACCAGGAAGTCGTCATCGTCAAGACCCACCGCGATGATGCCGGATGGGCGCGGCCGGCTGAAGTCGGACAGCGGCGTCTTTTTGACCACTCCGCGTCGCGTCGCCATGAACACGTAATGCTGGTCGTCAAACTCCTTGACCGGCAGCAGGGCGGTGATCTTCTCGCCCTCTTGCAGCGGCAACAGGTTGACGATCGGCTTGCCGCGCGCGATGCGTGAGCCCTGCGGCACCTGATAGACCTTGAGCCAATACATCCGCCCGCGGTTGGAGAAGCAGAGGATGTAGTCGTGGGTGTGGGCGACGAACAGACGGTCGATGAAGTCGTCTTCTTTGGTGGCGGTCGCCTGCTTGCCGCGCCCGCCGCGCTTCTGCGCACGGTAGTCGTCGAGCGGCTGCGACTTGATGTAGCCGGCATGCGACAGCGTCACCACCATATCCATCGGCGTGATCAGGTCTTCGATGCCGAGGTCGCTGGTGGCGTAAACGATCTCGCTGCGCCGCTTGTCGCCGAACTGGTCGCGGATCGCCGACAGCTCGTCGCCAATGATCTGCGTGACCCGCTCCGGTCGCGCCAGAATGTCGAGCAGGTCGGCGATGCGCTCAAGCAGTTCGCGGTAGTCATTGACGATCTTGTCGCGCTCGAGCCCGGTCAGGCGCTGCAGGCGCAGCTCGAGAATGGCTTGTGCCTGCACTTCGGTGAGCCGATAGCCCTGCGCCGACAAGCCGAACTCGGGTGCGATGCCGTCCGGCTTGCTGGCGTCTGACCCAGCGCGCGCCAGCATCTCGGCGACCGTCGGCGACGGCCAATGACGAGAGAGAAGCCCCTCGCGGGCATCGGCCGGGGTGGGCGCCGCTTTGATCAGCGCGATCACCTCGTCGACGTTGTCCAGCGCCACGGCGAGGCCTTCTTGCAAGTGGGCCTTTTCGCGCGCTTTACGCAATTCGAATACGGTGCGGCGGGTCACCACCTCGCGGCGGTGGCGGAGGAACGCGTCCAACATCTGCTTCAAGTTGAGCAGGCGCGGCTGGCCGTCGACCAGCGCCACCATGTTCAAACCGAAGCTGTCTTGCAGCTGGGTGTGCTTGTAGAGATTGTTGAGCACCACCTCGGCGACCTCGCCGCGCTTAAGCTCGATCACCATGCGCATGCCCGACTTGTCGGACTCGTCGCGCAGGTCGGAGATGCCCTCGATGCGTTTGTCGTTGACCAGCTCAGCAATCTTCTCGATCAGCGTCTTCTTGTTCACCTGGTAGGGCAGCTCGTCGACGATGATCGCCTGCCGGTCACCCTTGCCGATGTCCTCGAAGTGGGTGCGCGCGCGCATCACGCAGCGGCCCCGGCCAGTGCGGTAGCCCTCGCGCACGCCCTCGACGCCGTAGATGAAGCCGGCGGTGGGGAAGTCCGGCGCGGGCACGTACTCGATCAGCTCGTCGACGGTGAGTTCGGGGTTGGCGAGCAGCGCCAGGCAGGCGCCCACCACTTCGTTCAGGTTGTGCGGCGGGATGTTGGTGGCCATGCCGACGGCGATGCCCGAGCTGCCGTTGATCAGCAGATTGGGGATGCGGCCGGCAATACCAGCGGTTCGTGTTCCGAGCCGTCGTAGTTGGGCCCGAAGTCCACGGTTTCGCGGTCGATGTCGGCCATCAGCTCGTGGGCGATGCGCGACATGCGGATCTCGGTGTAGCGCATGGCGGCAGCGTTGTCGCCATCGACCGAACCGAAGTTGCCCTGGCCGTCGACCAACATGTAGCGCAGTGAGAAATCCTGCGCCATACGGACGATGGTGTCGTAGACCGCGGTATCGCCGTGCGGGTGGTACTTACCGATGACGTCGCCGACGATGCGCGCTGATTTCTTGTACGGCTTGTTCCAGTCGTTGGAGAGCTCGTGCATGGCGAACAGCACGCGCCGGTGCACCGGTTTGAGGCCGTCGCGCACGTCCGGCAGGGCGCGGCCGACGATCACGCTCATGGCGTAATCGAGGTAAGACCGGCGCATCTCCTCCTCGAGGCTTACGGGGAGGGTTTCCTTGGCAAACGGGTCCATTGCGCGGGCTCTTTCTGCGGCGTGGCCGGGGACTTGATGAAGATCAGAAGTCTATCACGCGGACCTGTCGCCCCGACCCCGAACGCTTGTGGCGGCGCTGGCGTCGCGGGTAGACTTGTTGCACTGCGACAAAGATATTCGAGACGTCGTTTCTGCATCTAACCCCACCCGTTCAACTGAATCATGGAGTCCTTGATGACGCGCCTTTTCTTCCGATTGATTGCTGCCGCTTGCCTCGTCACGGCCGCTGCGCCGGCCCTGGCCCACGACACTGCCGGGTATTGGGTCAATTCCGAGGGCACGATTTGGCGTAGCGGTTACGGCCTGTGTTGGCGTGCTGGCTACTGGACGCCAGCCATGGCCGTGGCCGAGTGCGATCCGGATCTGGTCGCCAAGCCGGCGGTTGAAGCCTCACCAGCTGCTAAGCCTGCAGCGGCGGTTCCTGCCGCCGTGGCTCCGGAAGCCCCCGCACCGGTCGGTCCGGCCAAGGCCGCGTTCGAGAAGTTCACGTTCGGCGCTGAGACGCTGTTCGCGTTCGACAAGGCCATTGTCCGCCCGGAAGCCGCGGGCATCCTCGACGACGTTGTCACCAAGATGAACAAGTACCCCGAGGTCGAACTGATCGTCGTCACCGGGCACACCGACCGCATCGGCAAGGACGCCTACAACCAAGCGTTGTCGGAACGCCGCGCTGAAGCTGTGCGCGACTACCTGGTCGGCAAAGGCGTTGATAGCAGCCGCGTGCAGGCGGTCGGTCGCGGCGAAGCGGAGCCGGTGGTCGGCTGCGGCAAGGTCAAGGGCCGCGAAACCCGCGCCAATAAGTCGCTGATCGAGTGCCTCCAACCGAATCGCCGCGTGGTGATCGAGATCGCCGTACAGCGCGAGACCGGCGCACTTTGATGCGCCGCTGACGCACCGCAGACACCCCGCCACGTGCGGGGTGTTTTGTTTGCGGCTAAGGTGCGCAGCATGGAGACGTTGGCTGACGAACTGATTGAGGCGCGCTGGGTGCTGCCGGTGGCGCCCTGGCAAGTGATCGAGCGCGGCGCTGTCGCTGTTCGAGACGGCCGCATCGTGGCGGTCGGCCCCGCCGCCGAGCTTGCCGAGCGTGTGGTGGCGACGCGGCACACGCGGCTCCTTGACCACGTGTTGCTGCCGGGTTTGGTCAACGCGCACGCCCATGCCGGCATGACCTTGCTGCGCGGCTATGCGGACGACCAGCCGCTGATGCGTTGGCTGCACGAGAGCATCTGGCCCGCCGAAGCGCGCTGGGTTGAGCCTGGTTTTGTGCATGACGGGACCCGTTTGGCCTGCGCCGAGATGCTGCGCGGTGGTGTCACCACGGTGTCTGACATGTATTTTTTTCCGGACGCGGCCATCAGCGCTGCCCAGCGCGCCGGTATTCGCATGGTCGCCGGCTTGGTGGTGCTTGAATTTGCCACTGCCTACGCCCGCGACGCTGCCGCATACCTGCATGCGGGTCTTGCCGTGCGCGACCGGTGGGTCGGCGCCCGCAATCTGCACTTCACGCTGGCCCCCCACGCCCCCTACACGGTGGCGGATAGCACGTTCATCGAGATCGCCACCTATGCGGCGCAACTCGACCTGCGCGTCCATATTCACCTGCATGAAACACAGGACGAAATCGCACAGGGTTTGGCGCAGACCGGCGAGCGGCCCCTGGCGCGCCTGCGCAGGTTGGGCTTGCTCGGGCCCGAGCTGATCGGGGTGCATGCGGTTCATCTGCTCGACGAGGAGATCGCTTTGCTGGCCGAGCACGGCGCGGCCTTGGTGCATTGCCCGGTGTCCAACCTCAAGCTCGGTAGTGGCATTGCTCGGCTGGCCGACTGGCTGGCCGCCGGTGTGACCGTGGGTCTGGGTAGCGACGGTGTGGCCAGCAACAACCGTCACGATCTGTTTGCGGAAATGCGTTTGGCGGCGCTGCTGGCCAAAGGCGTGTCTGGCGATGCTGCGGCCGTGCCGGCTCAGCAGGCGCTGACGGCTGCGACCTTGGGTGGTGCCACCGCCCTGGGACTGGGTGACGAGATCGGCTCGCTGACGCCGGGCAAGGCTGCCGACCTGATTGCGGTGAGTCTGGCCGGTGCTGATCAGCAGCCGGTGTTCGATCCGGTATCGCAGCTGGTGTACTGTGCCGGCCGTGAGCAGGTGAGCGATGTTTGGGTGGCCGGGGAACGCCGGGTCGCCGAAGCTTGTCTTCAGACAGACGATGAGCGCGAGTTGCGCGCTTTGGCGGCCGACTGGCAATTGCGCATCGCTGGTCAGGCCCACCTCAACAGGAACGAGTCAAACGCATGAGCACAGTTAACGTCGATCCAGCCGAGATCGCCAAATTCAGCGCGCTGGCTAGCCGCTGGTGGGACCCAAACTCCGAATTCGCGCCGCTGCACGCGATCAACCCGCTGCGTGTGGGCTGGATCGAGCAGTGCGCGCCGCTGGCCGGACGCACCGTGCTGGACGTGGGCTGCGGCGGGGGCATTCTTGCGGAAGCGATGGTCGATCGCGGTGCAGAGGTGACCGGTATCGATCTCGCCGAGAAGGCGCTCAAGGTGGCTAAGCTGCACCTGCTCGAGTCGGGTCGCGCGGTGACGTATCGGGCCATCTCGGCGGAGGCTCTGGCGGCCGAGTCGCCGGCATCGTTCGACGTGGTCACCTGCACCGAGATGCTGGAGCACGTGCCTAACCCTGCCTCCACCGTGGCGGCCTGCGCGCAGCTGGTCAAGCCGGGTGGTTCGCTGGTCTTCTCCACCATCAACCGCAACCCGAAGAGCTGGCTGTTTGCCATCGTTGGCGCGGAGTATGTGTTGGGCCTGTTGCCCAAGGGTACGCATGAGTACGCCAAGTTCATCACCCCAGCCGAGTTAGCCGGTTTCGCGCGCCAGGCTGGGCTCGAGGTGCGGGCTTTGAACGGCCTCACCTACAACCCGCTGACTAGGGTGTATGCGCTCAACCCGAGCGACACCAGCGTCAATTACTTGATGCACGCGGTCCGTCCGGCATGAACGGCGCTCCGCTGCGCGCGGTGTTGTTCGACCTCGACGGTACCTTCGCCGACACCGCGCCCGACCTTGCCGCAGCCGCCAACAGCCTGCGCGCTGACCGTGGGCTGGCGCCGCTTCCGGTGTCGCAATTGCGAACCATGGCTTCGCACGGTGCCCGGGGCTTGCTCGGTGAGGCGTTGGGCTTGACGCCGCAGGATGCGAGCTACGCCGAGGTCTGTGAGGAGTTCTTGCGCCGTTACGAGACCGCATTGTGCGTGCACACCGTCGTGTTCGACGGTTTGTGGCCAGTCGTCGAGGCGCTGGAGGCGCGTGGACTGGCTTGGGGCATCGTCACCAACAAGGCGATGCGTTTTGCTAGCCCCCTGTGCCGGGCACTGGGCATCGAGGGTCGCGCAGCGACCGTGGTCGGCGGCGACACCACGCCTCACGCCAAGCCGCATCCGGCACCGCTGCTGCACGCCGCCACCGAGGCCATGGTGGCGCCGGAGCATTGTGTCTATGTCGGCGATGACCTGCGTGACGTACAAGCCGGTCAAGCTGCCGGGATGCGCACAGTGGCTGCTGCGTATGGGTATTGCGGCAAGGCCGATCCGCCCGAGGCGTGGGGCGCTGACCATGTGATCAGCACTCCACGCGAACTGCTGGACGTCTTGTCGGTCTGATTGTTCAGGTGCGCTGCACGTTGCGGCGTATACTGGGTCTACTGCATCGAAACGGGGCCGACCTGGTTTCGACGTGGGTTGCGAAGCAAGCAGGGCATGCCGAGGATCGGTTCACCTCGTAAATCCATCCGAAAACTAGATAGTCGCCAACGACGAATCTTACGCCCTGGCCGCTTAAGGCTAGGCGCTGCACCGATCGCTCTGCGGGTCGGGCCGGGTAACCGGTCGCAGCGTCATTAACAGCAGAAGTAAGGGTGTGTCTGGCCGCGCGGCACATCACGAAAATTCAGCGGATCGCTCTGCCTCAGCCTGCCCGTCGGCGGTTGCAGGGCTAGATCAAACGACTCGGCTACGCATGTAGAACTGTTTGTGGAGGGCTTGCGGACGCGGGTTCGATTCCCGCCGGCTCCACCA
>RFMI01000041.1 GCA_009927815.1 Betaproteobacteria bacterium
GTCGACGCGACGGTCGGTCCAGTGGCGGCGGTGCTCCGGCTTGATCAGGTGCTTGTAGGTCCAGGCGGTGTCGGCGTTGCTGACCACAATGTCGGCTGGCAAATGCTGGCCACTGGCCAGGCGCACACCTGTGGCGCGGCCACTCTCAACAGTGATCTCGGCGACCTCGGCATTGCAGATCAGGCTACCGCCCTGCCCCTTGAGCAGGCCCACCAAGCCCTTGACCAGGGCACCGGTACCGCCCATCGCCCAGTGCACACCATGGCGCTTTTCCAGCGCCGTGATCAGGCTGTAGACCTGCGTCACCGAGAACGGATTGCCGCCAATCAGCAGCGGATGCAGGCTCATCACCATGCGCAGCTTGGGGTCGCGCAGATGCTTGGCCGCCAGACTGTAGAGCGTCTTCCACGCGCGCATGCGCACCATCGCCGGTAGCGCCGCCAGCAGGTCGGCGATGCTGTCGAAGGCCTTCTCACTCAGGCCCTGAAATCCGTGCCGGTAGCAGTGCTCGGCGTCGGCGAGGAAACGCTTATAGCCAGCGACATCGCCAGGGCTGAAGCGCGCCACCTCGGCGATCATCTGCGCCTCGTCACCGCGGTAATCGAACCAGCTGCCATCGTCGAAGCGGACCCGATAGAAAGGATCCATCAGGCGCAGGTCGACATCATCGGCCATGCGCTTGCCGCACAGCGTCCAGAGTTCTTCAAACAGGAAGGGCGCGGTAACGATGGTGGGACCGGCATCGAAGACGAAGCCGTCGCGGCGGTGCACGTAGGCACGGCCACCGGGCGCGTCCAGTTTCTCGAGCACCGTGACCTGATAACCGCGCGCGGCGAGACGGATGGCCGCCGCCAAGCCGCCGAAGCCACTGCCGATGACCAAAGCGACCGGCTTGAGCGGGCTTTTTTGGGTGGCTGATTCGATCCCGACCGGCGTCGATTGCATCAGCATGGATCGGATTCTCCGTGAATAAAGGGGACCTCCAGACGAACCGCGGCAGCCAAACGAGCCAACCGCTGTCACGCCAGGATGACGCATGACTGTAAATTGCGGTTGACGCTAGAAAATGTCAAGTGTGAGAATGGGTCCATGACTGCTGCGACCCAATCCTTACCGGCACCCTCGGCGATTGCCGAGTTGCTGAAACCAATCACCTGGTTTCCGCCGATGTGGGCGTTTGCTTGCGGCGTGGTGGCTTCGGGACAGCCATTCGCGGGGCATTGGGCGCTGATCATCACCGGCGTTCTACTGGCGGGCCCGCTGGTGTGCGCCACCAGTCAGGCGGTCAACGATTGGTTCGACCGCCACGTCGATGCGATCAATGAGCCACACCGCCCCATCCCGTCTGGACGCATGCCAGGGCGCTGGGGTCTGTACGTTGCGGTGGCGTGGACCCTGCTGTCACTGCTGGTCGCGCTCAGCCTGGGAGACTGGGGATTCCTCGCGGCAGCCGCCGGCTTGGCGCTGGCTTGGGCGTACAGCGCCCCGCCCGTACGACTCAAACAGAACGGCTGGTGGGGCAATGCCGCGTGCGGTTTCTGCTACGAGGGGCTGGCGTGGATCACCGGTGCTGCAGTGATGGCAGGCGGAACCATGCCCGACCCCCGCTCGATCCTGCTGGCGGTTCTGTACAGCCTGGCAGCACACGGCATCATGACCCTCAACGACTTCAAGTCGATCCGCGGCGACCGCGCAATGGGTGTCGCTTCGCTGCCCGTGCAGCTGGGCGCGGACGGCGCGGCACGCATGGCGTGTCTGACCATGGCGGCACCACAACTGGTGGTTTTTGCGCTGCTGCTGTCGTGGGATCAGCCCCTGCATGCCCTCGCGATCGCGGCACTGCTAATCGGTCAGGCACTGCTGATGCGCTGGTTCGTGCACAAGCCGGTCGAACGCGCGCTGTATTACAGCGGCTTTGGCGTGCCCATTCTGGTTAGCGGAATGATGGTTGCGGCTTGGGCGCTGCGAGCACAAACAGGGGGCTTGGGATGAATCGGAGCGATGGACTCGGCTGGTTCGGCATCGTCCGCCTCGGCTTGGTGCAGGCCTGCATCGGCAGCATCGTGGTGCTGACCACGTCCACCCTCAACCGCATCATGGTGGTCGAACTCGCCCTGCCCGCGCTACTGCCAGGGCTGCTGGTGGCCATCCACTACGCGCTGCAGGTCTTGCGCCCGCGCATGGGCTTCGGCTCCGACCAGAGCGGCCGACGCACACCTTGGGTGATCGGCGGCATGCTGGTTCTGGCCACCGGCGGTGTCGTCGCGGCACTGGCCACCGCCTGGATGGCCACTGAACGGAGCGCCGGACTGGCGCTTGCCGTGCTTGGCTTCACGCTGATTGGGGTCGGGGTGTCGGCCGCCGGCACCTCGCTGCTGGTGCTGTTGGCGAAGTCGGTCGCGGAGCACCGCCGTGCGCCAGCCGCCACCATCGTCTGGATCATGATGATTGCCGGCTTCGCCGTCACTGCCGGCGTGTCCGGTGCGCTGCTCGACCCGTATTCGCCGCACCGGATGGTGCAGGTGGCCGGGTGCATCGCGGCCATCGCCATCGTTGTCACCCTGATTGCGTTGTTCCGCCTCGAGAAGACCGACTCGCAACCCGACACACAACACGGCGTTCCGTTCTTGGCCGCGCTGCGGTCGGTCTGGGCCGAAGCCGATGCCCGCCAGTTCACCCTCTTCATCTTTGTCTCGATGCTGGCTTTCTCGGCTCAAGACCTCATCCTCGAGCCTTTTGCCGGAGTCGTGTTCGGCTTCACGCCGGGCGAGTCGACACAGCTGTCGGGCGTGCAGCACAGTGGCGTGATGGCCGGGATGATCGTGGTCGCCATAGCCGGCAGCCGTCGCGGACGCCCGACCGGCAAGACCCTGCGCAACTGGACAGTCGGCGGATGCATCGCCTCGGCGCTAGCGCTCTTGGCCTTGACCGTCGCCGGCACGCTCGGCGGCGATTGGCCGCTGAAAGCCAATGTGTTTGCGCTCGGCGCTGCCAACGGCGCCTTTTCAATCGCCGCCATCGCCTCAATGATGCAACTGGCCGGCCGCGGCGTGAGTGGTCGCGAAGGCACACGCATGGGCCTATGGGGCGCTGCGCAAGCGATCGCATTTGGCATCGGCGGCTTGTCCGGTGCCGTTGCCAGCGACATCAGCCGAAGCCTCATCGACGACGTTGGATCGGCCTATGGGCTGGTCTTCGGCGCAGAGGCTCTGCTGTTCCTGCTGGCTGCCCACATGGCGACTCACGTCGCCGACACCACACCGGACGTCGATCCGGATCACGGTATCGCCCAACACTGGAAGGGAGGAAACATCCATGAGCCTGCCTAAGACTTACGACGCAGTCATCGTTGGCGGCGGACCCGCCGGCTCCACCGCAGCGGACGACCTTGCCCGCAGCGGACTCGACGTGCTCTTGCTGGACCGCGCCGGGCGCATCAAACCCTGCGGCGGCGCGATCCCGCCGCGCGCGATCCGCGACTTCGACATCCCCGACGAATTGCTGGTGGCCAAGGCGCGCTGCGCACGCATGATCTCGCCCAAGGACGAGAAGGTCGATATCCCGATCGAGGGCGGATTCGTCGGCATGGTCGACCGCGAACAGTTCGACGAGTGGTTGCGTCAACGCGCCCAAAGCCACGGGGCGACTCGCCAGACCGGCCTATACCAGCGCATCACCCGGGACACTGACGGTGTAGCGCGAGTGCACTTCAGTGACCGCGAGGAAGGTGGGACCGAGTCCTCGGTGCGGACGCGCTGCGTTATCGGCGCAGACGGTGCCAAGTCGCAGGTCGCACGCCACGAAGTGCCCGGGGCCGAACGCACCAAATATGTCTTCGCCTACCACGAGATCCTGCGCAAGCCGTCCAACACTGGCGCCGACTACGATGCCTCGCGGTGCGACGTCTACTACCGAGGCAGCCTATCGCCCGACTTCTACGGCTGGGTCTTCCCGCACGGGGACACGCTGAGCGTCGGCACCGGCAGCGCGGAACGCGGCTTCTCCTTGCGCAAAGCCACCACTCGTCTGCGCGAAGCCGCCGGTATGCAGGATTTCGAGACCATTCGCCAGGAAGGCGCGCCGATCCCGCTTAAGCCTCTGCCACGCTGGGAGAACGGCCGCGATGTGGTGCTGGCGGGCGATGCTTCTGGTGTAGTGGCCCCCGCGTCTGGCGAGGGCATCTATTACGCCATGCTCGGGGGACGTTTAGCCGCCGATGCCGCAGCAGCATTCTTAAAGACTGGCGACGCCCGCGAACTCGCCAGCGCCCGCAAACGCTTCATGAAGTTGCATGGCCGAGTCTTCTGGATCCTGGGCATGATGCAGCACTTCTGGTACTCCACCGACAAGCGGCGGGAGAGCTTCGTCAAGATCTGCCGCGACAAAGACGTCCAGAAACTCACCTTCGACGCCTACATGAACAAAGAGCTGCAGCGACGCGACCCGATGGCGCATCTGCGAATCTTCTTGAAAGACATGGCGCATCTGCTAGGGTTGGCAAAAGCCTGACAACCCAGAGGTCCCTTGTCCCTTCGCCAGCAGAGTCTCACCGCGGCAGCGATCGCGATCGCAACAGCCGGAGCCGGGGGCGCGCTCACGCGCCTCGACGGCTGGTACTACGGGCTGCAGCAGCCGTGGTTTAAGCCGCCCGACTGGGCGTTTGGTCCCGCCTGGACCTTGATCTTCACTCTGACGGCCATCGCAGGCGTACTTTGCTGGCGCGCGGCGCGCGAGCCGCGCACGCAGCGCTGGGTGCTTGGCCTATTCTTGGCCAATGCAGCCCTCAACGTGTTGTGGAGCTACCTGTTCTTCTGGTGCCAGCGGCCGGATTGGTCGCTCACTCAAGTGGGCGTGCTGTGGTCCTCGGTAGCACTGCTGGTGTTTGCCGGAAGCCGACTCGATTTCCGCGCAGGCGCGCTCTTGCTGCCCTATCTGGCGTGGGTATCGCTGGCCAGTCTGATCAACCAACAGGTGGTGCGCTGAACGGGCCATTCCACTGAGGCTTGCCCCGTGTGGCCGATCGAGCCCGCGGACAGCAGATACAGGCTAACTGTTTGACGGACCAGAAAGAAACAGGGCACCCGCGGGTGCCCTGTTCGTTACTGCCAACTCAAACCGCACTGGCTATCAAGGCGCTGCCGCAGCCACCTTCTCTTCAGCGATCTTCGGTGCGATGGGCTTGCCATCGGTGGTCGGGGTTGCCAACTCCGGGAAGTCCTTGAGCATGCTCTGGCCGTACAGCGGCTTGTAGGCTCCCTTGTGGCACGTCACGCAGAATGCCTTCGGTGCATCACCGGTGGGACCGAGCCGGTGGTCCGGGAAAGTCTCTTTCAGGGATGCCAAATACTCGTTGTTGAGGCTGCGAACCATGCGGATGCCGTACCACGCGGTGACCCGTTGCGGCGAGCTTTGCGGCCACTGCGCAAAGGCGCGTGTGTTGTGGCAATACGAGCAGTTCACACCCAGCGAGCTCGACATGTGGTTCATGAGGCCATACGTCCACTCGGCTGCCTTGGTCGTCTGGGTGTTGCCGGTCGGGAGAGCCGTTGTGCCTTGGACGCGGATATTCTCGGCACCCAACAAGAACGGCGTAAACGGATCCTTAGGCAATGAGGCCATCGCTACGGAATAAGCCGGTTCGTTCTGGCCATTCTTCCAGCCCAACATGCCCGCAGTGTGCTTGGGTCCGCCATCGCTGAACCAGTAGGCGGCTTGGCCATTCTGGTCCTGCGGCAAGGGATAACCTCGGTGACACGTGTAGCACGTGACGCCTGTCTCCGCGACGTGCTGCTTCCAGTTGCCGTTGATGTTCTGCGTCATCTGAATCATGCGACGAGCGACCACCTTGGTGTACTTGCCGTCATCGGCAAAGTTGGCGGGGTTGTGGCAGTACACACAGCCTTGTTGCGGGGCGACCCACTGCGTGATGGACGCCATGTGCCGAGTGAACTGGGCGACGCTAAGGTCACCTAGCACCTGAACATTCTTGTAGATGTCCTTGGCCTTGGGACCATCGGCAGGCGCGGCGGGCAAGGCCACCGGCATCTTGTTGAGATCCTGGTGCTTCGCCAGCGTACGCGGGTTGTACACCTGCGCCATGCCGGTGCCGCGGTAGCCATGCTGCACCATATCAACCGGGGGGCGTTCCCAGCAACCGGTGAGCATGGCAGACGCCAGCAGCACCAGGAGCAGAGCGAGTTGTTGCGTGGTTTTCATCCCTGTCCCCTTAATTGCCGGCAGCGCCGTTGGCGATGGCCGGATCAACAATGCTGGCCGGATCAATGACGCTGGCCGGATCCCACACATTCGGATAAGCCGGTGCGACGCCATGTTTCACCGCCCACAAATACCAGTTGTCGACCACGGTACCGGTCAAGAGGATGCCGATACCACCCGTGACACAGGTTAGAACGGCAAACCACCAGGCCCAGCGGTGCACTGATTCCATGGTTGCATTAAAGCCCATGGTCCAGCGCCAGAAAAGGGCGGCCCGTTCCGACGCGGTGCCTCGATCGACAATCTGCTCGATCTCGCGCTCGCCGCCGTAGCGGCTGACCGCCAAGATGGTCGCGCCGTGCATGGCGAACAGCAAGGCCGAGCCATACAGGAAGGCAATCGAGAGCATGTGGAACGGGTTGTAGAACAGATTGCCGTAGCGGATTGAGAAGGCTGCCGTCCAATCCAGGTGGGGGAAGATGCCGAACGGCGGCGCCTCCGACCAACTGCCCAACAAGACCGGCCGGATCAGACCCAGGACCAGGTAGAGCCAGATCGCCGCGGCAAAGGCCCAAGGCACGTGAGTGCCCATGCCCAAGGCCTTGGCACGGCGGTACATGCGCAGCCACCACAGCAGGATCGACGTGGTCAGGAACAGACCCGCGATGTTCCACCAGCCACCTTCACTCAACGGTGCCAGGCGCAAGCCGTACTTGGGATTGGGCGGCTCCAACGCGAGCCAGAACAGCTGGCGGATGAACTGGATGGGGTCGTAGTTGACCGACACCAGCATGTTGAAGCCGACGATGGTAAAGGCCACAACGAAGCAGGCCAGTGCAGCCACCCCAAGGAAACCGAGATAGATCGGACCAATCTGGGCATTGCCGATGAGGCCGGCGAGCTTGATGTGGATCGGGGTTCCGATGCGTTCACGGGTATCGCGGTCACGTTCCAGCGGCACGCCCGGGTAAGTCGGCGCTGCAACCTGAACCTGCGTAAAGATATTTTGATATTCAGCCATGTCAGTCTCCCTGCACCTTAGGACCAGATCGGCATGTTGAGCCACCAGTTCCACCATTCAGGCCAACCACGGGTCCAGAACGGTCCACTGATGACGATGCAGACGGCGCTGAAGAACACCGCGCCCAGCGCCAAGAACAAGCCCAGACGGTGGATCCCGAGCGTGCCGATCGAGTAACCGATGGTGTCGCGGAAGAAGGTGTCTTCGTGTTCAGGCGTCTTGACCGGCTGACCAGGGGCCGGATTGGTTGCCGACAGGATCAGGGAGCCGTGCAGCGCCAATGCGAGTGCGTTGGTGAAGAACAAGCTCACGGCGATCATGTGTGCCGGGTTGTAGTGGAAGTGAAGGTACTGGTAGCCAACGTTGGACACCCAGTCGAGGTGGCTGAGGATGCCGTACGGGAATCCGTGCCCCCATGCACCCAACAACAGCGGACGGATGACCACCAGCGTGACGTAGGCGAGGATGGCGAAACTGAACGCAAAGGGAACGTGCAGACCCATACCCAACTTGCGGCTGATTTCGACTTCACGAAGCGCCCAAGACCCGAACGCGCCAATGGCGCAGATCGTAATGACCTGCCACAAGCCGCCCTTCATCAACGGCGCAAGGCCCAAGCCATACTCAAGATTGGGCGGCGCGATGTTGATGGTCCATGGGTTGAATACCCCAGCTTGGGACGTGCCGTAGAAAATCAGGGCAGTCCCGAGAAAGGCGAAGAAAACGGTGGTCAAGCCAAAGAAGCCCACATAAAACGGGCCGACCCAGAAATCGAAGAGGTCGCCGCCGATCAGGGTGCCCCCCCGGACTCGATATTTTTTTTCAAAACTGAGCATTGCCATGATCAATCCCCCGGGCCGGATGGCGAATGCATCGAGCCATCAACGACATGTGTTTCTGGAAGCGGGCGGGGAACAGAGCCGAGACCCCAGCCCCCGCCAACCCTTACAGCAAAGACAAGCAGCGCTTAAGTCGCGCTTGCGGCCGGTGCCGGAGTCGCCGAAGCGCCCATCACCTGCGCCTGGCTCTTGCCATCCAGCCAGTTGAAACGGTCGGTGCTGAGCAGGATGAGGTGAATCATCGCCGCCAAGCCAAACAAAAAAACGCCTTGAGCAACCATCGCCCGCAGCGGATCGTACAAACGCCAGATTCTCCACATGGTTCCGAACTCCTAAGTGAGGTAAGACATGAACGTATAAACGGCGGACCGGACATCGCCGATCAAGTTTTGACCACCCTCCGCACCCGGAAACCAGGTGCGCCACTGCAGCGGTAGAACCTGAACCACGACGGCTACGGCCAGGAACACCAGAAAACTGACTGCATAGATCCCTCGAAACGTGACCGAATCACGCTGCAAGACGTCCTGCAGCTGAGTACCCGTTGCACCTGCCATGGCAATCCCCCTTTATTTACGTGGCTTAGTGGAACCAGGGACGCCAGGCCCAGACCAGGATGTGCGCAATCACGGCGATGGCCGTAAAGCCCACCAGACCTTGCATATAGAACTGGTGGAATTCCTGGGCTTCCTGGTCAGTCAGGCCGGAAATCGAACCCGAATGCTCTGCCATAGGATCACTCCTTCTACCAAATGGCCTTACGGCCGTTACCGCGCAAAGCCCGCGCGGCGAAGGCAGCTGCCACAACCGTGACAACATCGGTGACGGGGCGCCGCATCGCAGCGTCCCAATGGTGTGTCCGAAGTCCCCTGCTCACGCGGCTACCCCCGTGCGCAAGGCCAGTGTTGAGGCGACTACGCGGGCCGCATTGACCCGTGTCTCGCCAGCCTGACGGGCATCCCGCTCGGCGCGGTCGCGAAGCCGCTTGGCGGCAGAGATCTGCACCAGCACCGGCTGGTTCTCGACCCAGTCGGCCATCAGCTGCTGGGCGTCGAGGTCCCACTCGAGGGTGTCGACAGCGGGTGCGCGGGCCAGGGTCTGCTCGACCCGGTCCATATCGGTGGCCAAAGGCAGGATGTGGAACAGCGCGTCGAACAGGCCGTTGCAGAACTCCTGAACGATGTAAGTCGCGCCGGCATAGCCCATGAAGGGCGTCCCGGTGTGGCGACGAATGATCGCGCCCGGCAGCGAGGCCGGAATGTAGGTCGCCCGTCCACCGGCCTCGGCCAGGTACATGCGTTCGTTGTAGCTGCCGTAGAGCACCAGCGGGGTGCGCGTTTGCACCAACTCGCGGATCGCCGCGTTGTCCGTTTTTTCACCGGCTTTGCGGGCCACAGCGAAATTGCAGGGCAGGCCGAGCTCTTCCTCGAGGAAATGGCGCACACCCCGCGAATAGGTCTCGTTGGCGACGATGCCGAAACTGGCGGTGCCGAAGAAGTCCTGCGTGACCGAGCGCCACAGATCCCAGATCGGCTTGATGGTGGTGTGCTTCTCGCGCTCGATGAAGGGCTCGGGATCGACCCCAAGCAACTCGCCAAGCGTGCGCAGAAAGCGGGTGGTGCTGTGCAGGCCGATCGGCGCCTGCAGGTAGGGTCGCTCTAGCGCCTCGCAGAGCATGCGACCGAACTCGCGGTACATGCAGATGTTGACATCGGCTTCGACCAAGCGCGACACCTCGGCCAGATGGCTGCCCAGCGGGAAGACCATGTTGACCTCGGCACCGATGCCCTCCACCAGCCGGCGAATCTCGGCGAGATCGCTGGCCATGTTGAACACCCCATAGCTGGGGCCGATGATGTTGACGCGGGGCTTCTCGCCCGGCGCACGCTCGGCCAGCGGCTTGCGCGCCGGGATCTTCTTGACACCGTATTCCGACCAGAGCCAGAACATCGCGCGGTTGGCGCACTGCCACTGGTCTTCGTCGATGGTGCGCGGCAGGAAGCGCTGAATACCGGTGCCCTCCGGCGTGACGCCGCCACCGATCATCTCGGCGATGGATCCGGTCACCACGACGCTGGGCAGATTGGGGTCGAGCACGCTGTGCGCGCGTTTCATGGCGCCCTCGGTGCCATGCTGACCGAGCTCTTCCTCGGACAGACCGGTCACGACGATGGGCAGTTCGTGCGGTGGCAGCGCGTCGGTGTAGTGCAGCACCGAGGTCACCGGCAGGTTCTCGCAGCCGACCGGCCCGTCGATCACCACCTGCAGGCCTTTAATCGCGGTAAACACGTACACCGCGCCCCAATAGCCACCGGCGCGGTCGTGATCGAGTACAAAGTTCAGGTTGGCGCTCATGTTCCGATCGCCTCCTGCTCCAGTTTTTTCTGCAAGCGGATGATCTTCTTGCGGGTCTGCTCGCGGAACTCCGGATGGGCCACCGGAACGCCTTCCCAGACGCCGGCTTGGTCGCCGCTGCCGACATCGCCAAAGAACGCCTTCATGGTGTCGAAGCGGCCTTTGTTGGCGATTGCAGCGTTGATCACCTGCGCCAGCGAACCTGCACCCGCCGGCCCCATGAGCGGGCGGGCCGAGATCAGGTTGGTGAAGTACAGGGACGGAATGCTGGCCTGCTTGGCGGCCTGCACCACCGGCGTAGTGCCTATGGCGAGATCCGGCCGGAATTCGTCGACGGCGGCAAGGTCTTGCTCGAGCGAAGCGCGGAACTGCACTCGCACGCCCTTGGCCTCGAGCCATTCGCGATCGGCGTCGCTCCACACCGTCCGCGGACAGGCGCTGCCGACGTAGCGCACGTCGGCGCCAGACTCGACCAGCAGCCGGGCCACTAACAGCTCGGAGCCTTCGTAACCGGACAGCGTGATGCGTCCCTTGATCGGCGTCTTCGCCAGTGCGCCGCGGATCGCCGGCAACATCGCGTTCTTGGCGGCATCGATGCGCGCTTGCGGGACGCTGGCAGCCGTGCCAATGGCTTGCAACCAAGCCTCAGTGCCGTCATACCCGACCGGCGCTGAGCCGACCACCGGTCGTACCGCCGCTTCGAACTCGCGGATGCTGGCGGTGTAGAACGGGTGAATCGCGGCCACAACAGCGCAGTCGAGCGCCGAGTACAACTCACGCCACTCTCGGGTCGGGACCACCGGACCGGCAGCCAAGCCCATCGGCGCGAGCATCATGCCGATGCCGACCGGGTCGGCCGGAAACATCTCGCCCAGCAAGGTGACGGTCGGCAACTGGGCACGACCGTTTCGCGGTGCAGCCACCGGACCTGCAGCGACCTCCTCGCGGGCATAGCGGAGCATGGCTCCAGCCAGGACATCCTTGGCCTCAGCGTGGGTCGGTACTCCGAAGCCCGGCACGTCGATGCCGATGATGCGAACGCCATTGATCGACTTCGGCAGCAGCTGCAACGGCACGCCACTGGCAGTGGGGACGCAGAGATTGATGATGACCACGGCGTCGTACTTGTCCGGATCAGCCTCTTTGTGCACCGCCTCGCGAATGTCCTCGAACAGCTTGCCGGTGACCAGCGTCTCGGAGTTGAACGGAACGTAGCCGACACTGCGGCGCGCGCCATAGAAGTGGCTGGTGAAGGTCAACCCGTAGACGCAACACGCTGAACCGCTGAGGATCGTCGCGGTGCGACGCATGCGCAGACCGACACGCAGCGAGCCAAAAGCCGGGCACATGCTCTGGGGCTGGTCATGAGGACCCGCCTCCGGAGCGAGCGGGTAATCGCGCGCGTATTGCTCAAGCACCTCGCTTTTGCCCGCTTGCTGTGCAGCAGCCAGCATCTCGGCTCTGCCGGAGTGGCAGCCGAGGCCGTCGCCCTGGAGGGCGTCGGGGTTGAGCGTGGCCGGCCGCGGGTCGTTCATCTCAGGCCTCGTCGTAGACGACTTCGAGCGACTCACGGACCACGTCTTCGCGGCCCATCATGTCGGTGACCGTAGCCGGCTCCAGCACAACGTCGCGACCGGTGTGGTCGGCCGAGAACAGGCCGAGCAACTCGTCCTGCGTCAGCGGACGCGGACGCTGCGGCGGCGCTTCAGCGACATTGCTCGCGAGGCCGGCGAACAGGGGACCCCATTCGCCATCGGGCTTGCCGATGATCTCGTAGCTGGCGCTCTTGCGGCGGATGTCTTCGTGGGCCGGGATGGACGCCAGCACCGGGATGCCGGCGTGCTCAGCAAAGGCCTGCGCCTCGCCAGTGCCATCATCCTTGTTGATGACCATGCCGGCGACACCCACATTGCCGCCAAGCTTGCGGAAGTATTCGACCGCGCTGCAGACGTTGTTGGCAACGTAGAGCGATTGCAAGTCGTTGGAGCCGACGACGATGACCTTCTGGCACATGTCGCGGGCGATCGGCAGACCAAAGCCGCCGCACACCACGTCACCCAGGAAGTCGAGCAGAACGTAGTCGAAGCCCCAGTCGTGGAAGCCGAGCTTCTCCAGCGTCTCGAAGCCGTGGATGATGCCGCGACCACCGCAACCGCGGCCGACCTCAGGTCCGCCAAGCTCCATGGCGTAGACGCCGTCGCGCTTGAAGCAGACGTCACCAATGGCGACGTTTTCACCGGCCAGCTTTTTCTTCGAGCTGGTCTCGATGATGGTCGGACACGCCTTGCCGCCGAACAGCAAGCTGGTGGTATCAGACTTCGGGTCGCAGCCAATCAGCAGAACCTTTTTGCCCTGCTGCGCCATCATGTAGCTCAGGTTGGCCAGCGTGAAGCTCTTGCCGATGCCGCCCTTGCCGTAGATGGCGATGATCTGCGTCTCCTTGGTCACCTCGCCGGTGTGAACCGGATCGGGATCGACCGCAGCCTCGGCGCGCAACGCCTGCTTGACGAACTGCACCGGCGATGCGGTGCTGGTTGCACAGGAATGACTCATTGGCAGTGTCTCCAGTCGAGGACCATCTTCAAACAGGCGGGATCGCCGAATGCAGTGCGATAGGCGTCTTCAGCGTGTTGCGGCGCGCTGCGGTGGGTAATCAGGCCGTCCAGGGACAAACGACCCGTGGCCACCAGATCCCGCACTGCAACCAGGTCGGACGGCTGCCACTGGGCAGCGATGCGCAAGCGCGCTTCACGCATGAAGGCCGGCGCGAAGTTGAAATGCAGGGGGGTGTCGTAGAACCCAGCCAGGACCACTTCGCCGCCTGGCGCAAGCCGTCCGACCAGCGTGTCCAGGAGATCAGGCGCTCCACTGACATCGCAGATGCTGCGGTAGTCGCGGCGATCATCAGCAGCAGGATCGATAAGCGCATAGCCATCGGCGCCGCCGCGACGCTGCGGGTCGGTCTCCCAGACCACGGGCTTGTGACCCATCGCCACCGCAATGCGGGCGATCATCCGGCCAAGCACGCCGTGGCCGACGACCAGATCGGGCTGCACCGCACCCGGCGTCGCAGTCACGTGATACGCCGTAGCGGCCAAGGCAAACAAGACGCCCTGCTCGCCCAATAAGGGGTCGATGGCCATCGCACGCCCGCCTGGCACCACCAAGCGCGACGCCGCCCCACCAAACAAGCCACGCACCTCGCCGTAACACTTGGCACCCGGCACGAACACCGTATCGCCAACGTGGAGCCCGGATGCGCTACCGGCAGCGATCACGCTGCCCACCGACTCATAGCCCGGCACCAGCGGATAACCCATGCCCGGGAATTGCGGCATCCGACCAGACCACAGCAGCTTTTCGGTGCCTGTACTGATGCCACTGTAGTGAACGTCGACCACCACATCCTCGACCGTGGCCGGCGTCAGCGCGAGCTGGCTCAGCACCACCCGGTGCGGCTCTTGCAGCACCACGGCAGTCGAGTTGAGAGGGGATTCGGCGGTTGTCATTTTTTATGTACTTGATATATGTCACGCTGACTTGACACTGCGTATGCTAGCCCCTTGACGACCCGAGTCAAGAAAAATCTTTTGGGCGTTTTCAAGGTTGCGCCTCATGGGATGCGGTGTTTACCGCTAGCGGACGAGCCACGATGACCCGCGTCTGCAAGGGCAGATGGGTCGGCAGAACCCGCACCGAACCAAAGCCCGCCAGCGACAGCAAGGCCGACAACTGGGCAGGCGTACGCGCCTCACCCTTGCCCATGGCCAGCAAATAGAAGCCAAAATAAGCGTCGCCCATCGCCTCGGCACCCGGTGTACCGGCCATTGGCTCGGCGAGAATCAAAGTGCCGCCATCGGGCAGTGCCGCCCGAACCGCGCGCAAAATCTTCAACGCGTGCTCGTCGTCGTGGTCGTAAATGACGCGAACCAGCGACACGATGTCGGCGCCGACCGGCAGCGGATCGTCAAAGAAGCTCCCGCCATGAGCGCTGGCGCGATGGGCGATGCCTTGCGCTTCGAACCGCAGGCGACCGCGCTCGGCCACCGCCGGAAGATCGAACAGTTTGAGTTGTAGACCGGGCACACGCCGGGCCACATGGCTGAGGAACGTGCCCTCGCCGCCACCCACGTCGAGCAGGCAACGGTGGCGCCCAAGCGGATAGGCATCGATGATCTGATCGGCAACCAGCGGCTGCGACGCCGACATCAGCGCCGAATAATCCGCCACCTGCTCGGCACGCAAGCTGCGAGCCCGCTCGCTGCCTTCATCGCCGGCGTAGGCCCAGTAATCCGACAGGCGTGTCGGCGAATCACGGCGCAGCAACGCCACCGGATCAGCGAGATCCATGTAAACCGAGGCGTGGTGCTCGACCATCGCAGCCACGGCACGGTTGCCCACCATCACCGCGCCCAGCTGACCGAGCGCGAAGCGACCGTCACTGCGCTGCGCGAGCAAACCCAGTGAGCTGGCCGCCGCCAGCAAACGCTGGGCCGAGTTCTCCGACAAATCGAGGCGGTGAGCGAGGGTCGTCACGCTCTGTGGACCCTCGGCGAGGATTTCGAATACGCGCAGGCGCACGCAAGCCAGCAAGACTTGGCTGTAGACGAACCCAGCGACCAAGTCGAACAGTTGCGACGCCTGGCGCCGAGCAATGGGCCGGGTCAGCGGGAACGCAGCTGCCCAGCGCTGAAACGTCGGGCTGGCAACCACGCGGTCACGCCAGGCAAAGAACCGATCGGTCCAAGTCATTGAGATTCCAGTGGCGGACATGGCGGGCATCCCGTGTGGGTCAAGAACCGGCCGGCGCGAACTGCGCGGCCTGCTCCCGGATCCGTCCCACCCATGCCTTGGGAACCAAGCGCTCCGACTCGGCATGCACGAGCGCCCGCAAAGCAGCCGCTCCACGACAGTCGGGTATCGACTCGATGGCGCTGGCGAGCAAGCGGTCGAAATGCGCCACCGCACCAGGCAGGCCAAGCGCCCGTGCCGAACTCATGCGGTCGAGCGTCTCATCGCGACCGGTCGGCTTACCCAACCAAGCGGGATCGGCCATCACGTCACGGATGTCATCAGCGACCTGGTACGCCTCACCGAGCCAATCGCCCAATGCACGCCAGCTTGCAGCGTCGTGGCCGGCTGCTTGAGCGCCAGCCGCGGTTGCCGCGGCAAACAAAGCCCCAGTCTTGGCACGCTGATACGTCGCAAGATCGGCCTTGGCCTCGCATTCCCATGCCTGTCCGGCGACGATGCCGTCGGGCGCCCCGACGCCGGCAGCCACCGTTTCGCACAAGCCAATCAGGCGTTCCGCATGCGCGCCGCCGACAGCTGCGAGAGTGCGAAACGCCAACACAATCAGCGCATCCCCGGTGAGTACCGCCAGGCGCTCGCCGAACGCAGCGTGAACCGAGGCTTGCCCGCGGCGCATGGCCGCATCGTCAAAACAGGGAAGATCGTCGTGCACCAGGGAGGCGCAGTGCATCAGTTCGATCGCCACGGCGGCCGCATCGGACACGGTCGGGGCATCGTCACCGCACGCCCACGCCACTGCCAGGCACAGCTTCGGACGGATGCGCGCACCACCCGGGAACACCGCGTGGCGTGTCGCTGCCACCAGTCGGGGCGGGGCTGCCGTAGACTCGCCAAGCCGAAGCGCAGCGTCTAGTGCACGTTCGATTCGCAGTTGTGCATCCATGACCCGCTCCTCCTGCTGTAACCGCAACCGTGTGTCGGCGCGCATGGCTTGTGTGTTTTACTTGACGCGCCAGAATGTCAACCACAATA
This sequence comes from Betaproteobacteria bacterium, assembly GCA_009927815.1. Lineage (GTDB taxonomy): Bacteria > Pseudomonadota > Gammaproteobacteria > Burkholderiales > UBA3065 > UBA3065. Next base: position 16,216 of record RFMI01000041.1, read on the forward strand.
GACACCTTGACTGTCCACGTCAACAGACAACCCGGAAACCCTCCATGACTCTTCGCGCCGCAGCGGACATCCCAACCGACTGGCCCCACCGTGAGGCCAGCGCCCGCACTTCTGCCGCCGGACTCGACTGGCATGTGCAACTGGCAGGTGAGGGTCCGCTGGTGGTTCTGCTGCACGGAACCGGCTCGTCGACCCACTCGTGGGCGCGCATCTGGCCGCTGCTGACGTCGCATGCACGCGTCCTGGCAATGGACCTGCCGGGCCACGGCTTCACCCGCGGCGCCGATTTCAGCCAGCTGGATCTGCGAACCATCAGTCACCAACTGGACACGCTGCTCGACACGCTTGGGCTCGGTGCACCGGCACTGGTGGCCGGACACTCGGCCGGCCTGCCACTGGCGATGCGCTGGGCGCTGGACGGCCATCACACCCCGGCCTCGCTAATCGGCTTTGCGCCGTCGCTGGTGCCTCCACCGCCGAGTTACTCGCTGTTTCTAGGCCCGCTGATCAACCCGCTGTTCACCTCAGGACCGATGGCATCACTGCTGGCAACCACCATCGGCCCGACCGGCATGGTCGACCGGCTGCTCGACTCGACCGCCTCGGTGCTCGACGAAGACCAACGCCGCCATTACCGGACCCTGTTCGCCGAGCCGACTCATGTGCGTGGCGCGATGAACTTCATGGCCGCCGCTGACCTGCCACTGCTGCTGGAAGACGCCCCGCGCCTGCAGATGCCGATGACACTCGTGCTGGGCGATCAGGACACTTGGGTGCCCCTGCAACCCTTGCTGCAGGTGATCGAACGCTATCTGCCGCAAGCGCAGGTGCAACGCTGGCACGCCGGCCATCTGCTGCACGAGATCGAACCCGAGCGCGCCGCAGCGACGATCCTCGACAGCCTGGTGCGACAGGCCTAGCCCGCCAGGGCGGCGACGCTGGCTCCGATGCGCGCTGACAGGGCGCGCGGATCGGCGTACGGCAGTGGCTGATACAGCGCACCCAGTTCGGCCGCCAGCCGCTGACCGTGCGCAGCCGGCTGCGACGAGGTGTCGACCAGCACGCACGCCATACCGCTCACACGGGCACGCCGCGCCGCTGCCAGCGCGTCCTCTTCGGCTTGGGCCCGACCCGGCCGCCCATTGCGGTCAAGGTTGGCACGCCCATCGGTGAGCAAGACCACGACAACGCTGTCACCCTTACGCGACAGCCGCTCATACAACTGCTGCGCCGCCTCGATCGCGCTGGCCATCGGCGTGCCACCACCACCGGGTAAGCCGGCCAGCGCGCGCTTGGCACGGGTTAGCGAACGGGTCGGCGGCAACATCAACTCGCATCCAGCGCCGCGAAAGGCCATCAGCGCGACCCGGTCACGCCGCACATAACAGTCGGCCAACAGCAGCTCGACCGCACCTTTGGCCTCGGCGAGGCGATGCAGGGCTGCCGAGCCGCTGGCATCTACAACGAACAGCGTCGTGGTCTCGCTGCGCTGCTGGTAACGCGTCACCTGAAAGTCATCGGCGCGGATCAGCACACGCGCCGGCGATCGACCGGATGCCATCGCCTCGCGTCGGCGCAAGGGCTGCCACGGGGCAGCGTTGCGCAGCGTATCGATGACGTTGAGGCGCACACCCGGTCGCAGGCTGCCGCGGCGCGAGCCTGCGGGTCGTCCGCGCCGGTAGTTGGTCTGTGTGGCGCCGGACTTGCCCCCGCTACGGGTGCGTCCCAGCGCCAGCGACGCCTGCAACATCGCCAGCAAACCCGCCGGAATAGCGGCCTGGGCAGCCTCGAGCACCGTATCTTCGAGCGGCTTGTCGGGGAGTTGCTCGGCGTCGTTGTCGGGGGGATCCGGCTCGGAGGGCGGATCCTGATCTTGCGGCGGCTCCGGAGGAGGCTCCGGCGGCGATTCATCGGTGTGCTGCGGCGGCAGGCGAGTCGCCCGCGGCGCGATCACCAGCCGAGCGGCCAGAGTGCAATCCTCGCCGTCGACCGCGTCGCGACCATCGAGCGCAGCGGCCATGCGCGCCAGGTTGAGCGCCGCCAGCGACGCCCGTGGTGAATCGACCCCCAAGGCCGCCGCGGTGGCGACCAAGGCCTGCAAGGCCTCGTCGTCTGCGTGCATGTGTCGCCAGCGGGTTCGTGCAGACACGATGTCGCGCTGCCAGCCCCGCAACTCCTCGAGTGGCGGCAGCGTACACGTGCTGGGCAACAGCCCTTCCAGCGAGAGGACCACACCCAGTCGCTCGGTTAACACGCTGGCAGGCGGCTCGTCGCCATTGCCGGATTCGTCTAGCGCGATCACGCCAAAGCGTGCCGACAGGTGCGCCTCAATACCGTCACGGGCGACCTGCACCTCGCCGCGGTCGAGCACCTGCGCCAGTCGCGTTGCGGTGGCTGCCGGAACGCGTTCGGCCATCGCCAGCGTCACCACACCGCCGTCGGCCTCGGCCAGCACGCCGCGCTGCGCGACGGGCCGGCCGGCCTGCAAGGTTGCCGCGAGATCGAGCCCGCCGAGCAAGCGCTCATCCGGGATGTTCAAGGGGATGCGCCGACGCGGCCGGTCGACGGGGAGCAAAGTCTCGAGTAGCGCCAACCAGCGCTCGCGCACCGGCCCCGCGGCGGCGCGCAGCCAGACACCCCCCAGCGCGGCCGGCTCGATCGCCAGCAGGGCTGCCGCGTGCAGAGCACGTCCCCACAGTTCGGCGGCGCGACTCTCGGACGTCTCCCCCGGCAAACCGGCGGACGAGTCGGCGTCCGCCAACGGTGTCACGACGCGGCGACCTCGCGGTCGAACAGTTCGGCGATGGCACGCTCGACGCGCACACCCGACCCGGTCTCGTCGAGCGGATCGCGACGCAGACGGTGGCGCAGCACCATCGGCGCGACCGCTCGCAGATGTTTGACCGTTACCGAACGGGCGCCGTCGAGGGCGGCCCGCGCCCGCGCCGCGCGCATCAACGTGAGCTCGCCGCGCAGACCATCGGTGCCCAGACGCGTGCACAGACGCGCCGCGGCCTCGAGCACGACATCAGGCACCTCCAACTTTTCAAGCCGCTTGCGCGCTTTGGCCAGACCGTCGCAGATCGCTGCATCGGCGTCCTTCCAGGCAGCCATGAATGTCTGCGGATCGCGCTCGAAGGCATCGCGACGCTTGATCACTTCGATGCGCTGCGCCAGGTCGGTGGGCGTGCGCACGTCCAGCGACAGCCCGAAGCGATCGAGCAGTTGCGGGCGCAACTCGCCCTCCTCCGGATTACCCGAACCGACCAGCACGAAGCGCGCCGGATGGCGGATCGACAGCCCCTCGCGTTCGACCACGTTCTGGCCGCTGGCGGCGACGTCGATCAGCAGATCAACCAGATGGTCCTCGAGCAGATTGACCTCATCCACATAGAGAAAACCGCGGTTGGCACGCGCCAACAAGCCGGGCTCAAAAGCCTTTTCGCCGGCTGTGAGTGCGCGCTCCAGGTCGAGCGCGCCGACCACGCGGTCTTCAGTGGCGCCAAGCGGCAGGTCGACCACCGGCACCGGCTTCTCCACCGATTTGAGCTTAGATCCCCCGGCCGCGGCCGCCGCGCAAGCGGGACAGGCCACGCCCTTAGCGGTGGGATCGCAGTTGTAGGTGCAGCCCTGGACGACCTTGATCGGCGGCAAGATCGCGGCCAAGGCGCGAACCGCAGTCGACTTGCCAGTGCCGCGATCACCCAGCACCAACACACCGCCGATGCTTGGGTCGAGCGCCGCCAGCAGCAGCGCCTGCTTCATGTCGTCCTGGCCGACGATGGCCGAGAACGGGAACGCGTACGTCATGACTAGAACCTCCGGCGCCGCCACTGGCGACGCAAATCGACGGCGTGCAAGGCACCCGCGGCCATCAGGCAAGGCGCAACCGCGGCCAGGCCTGAACCGCTTGCCGCAAGAAACACCGCCGCCAACAGACACAAGCCCGACAACCAGTTGAAGACGAATGCCAGCGGCGAAACGCCTCCGCCGGTCAAGCGGTCGTAGCCGTAGAGGCACGCGCCCTCGACCACGGTGAATGCGAACACCAGTGCGACGAGGTGAGGAACACCGAAGCTGTCCAGAAACGGGCTGTCCAAAAACGACTCCTGTGTCATGCTGTCCTGACATTATGGCTGTAGTGTGAGGTTACATGACTGACGGGCGGGACGACCATGCGCGTATTCACTTTCCTGCTGATGCTGTGCGCCACGATGCTCCCGACAGGAGCAGCCATGGCGGTTGAAGAGCCGCAGTTCCGCATCGAACGCGCCGAAGCCCCCTTCGAGTTGCGCGCATATCAGGGCTTCGTGGTGGCCGAGACCTGGGTCGACGGCGACTTTGATAGCGCCGGCCGCACCGGCTTTCGCCGCATCGCCGGATACATCTTCGGCAAGAATCTGTCGACGCGTGGCGCCGCCGAGAAAATCGACATGACAGCGCCGGTGACGATGGAACCAGCCGGCGAACGCATCGCAATGACAGCGCCGGTGACGATGGAGGCAGCCGCCGACGCAACGCGCTGGCGCATCCACTTCGTGATGCCGTCCAGATGGCGCCTCGCCGAGCTGCCGCGCCCCCTGGACCCCGAAGTCAAGCTTCGCGAAGTGCCTGCCCACCGCGTGGCGACCATCACCTTCAGCGGCTGGACGACGCGCTCAAGCATTGCCGAGAACACTGCACGCCTGCAGGCATGGCTCACAGCACAAGGGTTGCAGGCCGGCGGACCGCCGCAAGTGGCGCGCTACAACGATCCCTTCACCCTGCCTTGGAACCGGCGCAACGAGATCCTGATCGACATTGCACCTTAGCGCCCGGGCGGACTCGCGCCCTCGCGTGTCTCGCCCGACTGCGGCGACAGGCCGTAGGGCTCGACCAGCCGCCAGACGTGCGCAGGCACCATGGATTTGATGCGCTCCGGCGCTTCACGGCGCAAGTGAATGACGGTCTCGGCGGCCTTCATCTCGACCCGAGTGCGCGCGAACTCGAGGCCGCGCGGGCCGACCCGCGGCATCAACCAGCCCATGATCGGACGCAGCCAGTCGGGCATACGGCGCAGCGGTAAGCCGCCTGCCGCACGCTCGACGTTGCCGATGAAGCCCTTGACCGCTGCACTGCGCTTGCCGGCGTCACCCGGCGCTTCCAGCTCGATCTCATCACCAAGCAGATCGAGCATCTGCTGGCCACGCGCGTTGCGCACGATGAGCCACTGCCGCCCTTCCCCACCCATATAGCCGACAGTGATGTCGGCCAGCACGTTGGTGTAGTCCACGCACGTCCGGCAGGTGAGCGGAAAGAAGTCGGGCCGCAGTTGCGACAGCGGCAACTGCAAAAAGGGAATGGCTCGCGTGCGGCCGTCGGCATAGCGCAGCTCGACGTGATAATCGGCGCGAAACTCGAGGTAAGTGACGGTCTCAGGCGCCGGGTCGATGAGCGCCAAGAACTCGTGGAAGTTCTCGGTCGGCGTGTTGTCGGAACACGGCGTGCCGATGACGTAGAGCTGCTCCAGCCCCCACTCCGCCTGCAGAGCGCGCAGCGCGTAGACCTGACACGGAATGCCGACCACCGCAATGCGCGTGTGCCCGGCGGCAATAGCCGGCTCGAGCAGCTGCAACAGCGGCGCGTAACCCATACGCATGCCGCGACATGCCGCCATGTCCTGCGGCCGCGTCACCAGCACCGGTTGCGGTCGCCAGCGGTCGTCGGGATCAGCGGTCATACACAACACGGCGCTGACCAGCCCGTCCTCGAGCAAGCGTTCGGCCAGCCGCGTGGTGACGCCGGTCCACTGTGCGCCCTCCCGCGGCCGGCGCAAGGCAGCCCGGTGCATGGCCTGATAGGGGCCGAAAAAGGCCTCATCGGTGCGCGCCGGGTCGCCTCCGGCGACAGGGCCCGGATCGCGGGCACGCCCATGCAGGGCGGTCTCGAGACGCGCGTAGTCCGGTGCGATGAACTGGCAGGCGCGGCCACACCGCTTGGGATCGTCGGTGCGGCTGATGCCGCAGTCGGTGCAGAGGTTGCGATGCGGAGCGTCGGTCATGCGCCGAGTATGCCGAGAGTGCGGACGGTCACCGTAACAAATTGGCAGCGGCAACGTCCAACAGACATGCTTCAGATATCAGAAAGGTTGACGTTATGAACACCCGTCGCATCCCTGCCAGTGCCACCCTCTTCGTGGCGATGGCGCTGGCGTCGTCCGCTGCCAGCGCTGCTGAATTCGCCAACGTGATCAGCAAGACCGCGATCACCCAGCAAGTTTCGGTGCCAGCGCAGAGCTGCCAGACGCAAATGGTGCCGGTGTCGCCGGCGCGCTGATCATGAGCCGGCGACGCTGGGTGGTGATCGCGGTCATCGCGCTCTCCCTGCTCACCAGTCTCGTGGTGCAGCATCAGCAGCAGAGCGACGATGGCCTGCAAGAACTGGACGGGCTGGCTCTGGTCAGCGACTCGGCGTTTTGAAGCCGCGGCAGAGGCGAAACTCAATCGATGCCAGCCACCAAAGCCGTACACAGTGCGTCCAAGTGCCCCTGATCAATCGGGGTGACACTGCCGGCGGCCAATCGGCCATACGGCCGATCTCGAGCAACCTCACCCGTAGCGCATCCTGCACCTCTTCGGCCTCCGCGAGGTCGTCGGCACCAATCGAAGCGGGACTCCACAGGCCACTCTCATTCCACCCGTCGCGCAGCTTTTGCAAGAGGAACAGGGTCAGGTCTGCGGTGCGCCGCAGCGTGTCGCCGGGCGGATCAGGCAGAGTCGCAAGGATACGGTCCGGCGCAGTACGCAAGGCCTCGTCGAGGCGAGCCAAGCGCTGATGCAGATCGTCCAAGGACCGGCGCGCCGCCATCGCCGGTAAGGTCCGTGCGACGTCGAAGAACGGCCCGGCGAGATAGTCATCGAATTCGTGCGGCACCACGCGCAATGCAACGCTCGCGTGGTGCAGAGTGGCCCCCGGCTGTCGAAGTGCTGCCAGCGCTTCTTCGGCAACTGCCAGCAGACAGCCCATCGGCGAGATCTGCGCGCCCTTCAGGCGGTGTGGGTATCCCGACCCATCGAGGCGTTCGTGATGCTCGCCAACGGCGCGGATCAGCTCGGCCGGATAATCGGTGAGCTGCCTCAAAAGCAGCTGACCCACGTGCGGATGAACCACCAGCTGACGGTAGGTTTCAACATCCAACGAGCTTGCCGCATCGGCTTCACCAAACTCGGGTGCGGTGTAGATCTCGCCAATGTCGTGCAGCAGGCCGGCGCTCATCGCCAAGGCGATCTCGCGCTCGTTGCCACCGCTGCGCGCACTCATCAAGGCACCAGCCACCGCCATGGCTTCGATAGCATGCTGAAACAGCGTAGGGCGTGCGGTCTGGGATGCACTAAGCAGCAGTTGCACGACCGGGTGCAGGCGGATGGAGAACGCGCCCCGCTGCAAAGCCCCGCCGTGAGGGACGAGCAAAGGCGCTAAGGGTCCACCGCCTTCAATGAGCCCGATGACCGCCGCACGGAGGGTCTGCGGCGAGACCCCGTCCTCGGCTTTAAGACTGGTCTCGATCGGCTGCTTCAGCGGCCGACTCATCAGTCGCTGCTGCAAATTGGCCGACACCGGCTGATTGCGCGACCAGAGCAAAATGCCCTTGATGTCGAAGATGTCGGTGGCGGCAATAATCGACCGTGTTTCGCTGGCCTCAAGAATGACCGCCAGCGCGTGAGGATTGGTCGAACCGAAATCGTTGGCCTGGGACATTGACCGACACCGTGTGTATCAGGTGAACCATTGTAGGCATTAACGCAGCCGCAATGGGGCCGAACAAAAAGCCCCGTCCAGCTGGTCGGGGCTTCTC
>RFMI01000024.1 GCA_009927815.1 Betaproteobacteria bacterium
GGACCTGCCCCTGGACCTGCCCCTGGACCTGCCCCTGGACCTGCCCCTGGACCTGCCCCTGGACCCGCCCTGGCCCTGCAGCACCACCGGTCGCCGCCAACCCGGTTGCTGCATCAACGACGCCGGTGGCTCCGCCTCCGCCCAGTCCGGTGGCCGCAGAGAAGCCGCCGACTCCGCAAGATGCAGCCGACAGGGGCGACAAGACCCTCGCTGTCGCTGCCCCACCACCGCCGCCTCAAGCAGCTGGGCATCTCTTGCGCGTGGTCGCTCGATTGCAGCCGATTTCAGAAGGAATCACCATGTCGACACCTCTCGCACCAAAGGTGGCGGGAACCCCGGGTATCGATGGGCGCTTCTCTCTGAACGGGAACTCCACGCTGTGGTGAAGACCTGACCATCCAATTGGCTCATTCGAAACACATGTCCACCGTGAAACGCTCCCTCGCGACCGCTCTAGCCATGCTTGTAAGCTTCGGCATTGCGGGGGTTACCCTAGCGGCCCCTCTTGGCAACAACCTCTCCGACGAGGCCTGCGAAGCCATCGCCCGCGATGACGTTCAACCCGAACCCGGGTTGCCGCCAGATTTGAAGATTCGCTGCAACGAGCGCGACAGCGGCGCGATCGTCTTCTCCCGCTTCTTCGCCGGCGATCGCAAAGGTGAAGATCAGCGCGCCGCTCTGCTCAATCAGTACCAGGGCAGTCGCGCCTTCAAACTGCTGCAGCAACGTCTCAGCTGCCGCGAGGGCAAATGGTTCGGGGAGGGCCTCGGCCTGTACGCGATTCCCTGCAGCCTCAAAGACGGTGGTTGGCCGCATCTGGTGCTCGTCAATGCGAATGGTAGTTTGCTGAGCGTTGCAGATGGCCCGCCATCCAACTGGCCGGTGCTGCAAAAAGCGCTGACCGGCAAGGACACGGAAGGCAGCAAAGCCGCGCTGACCGAGCAACTCAAGACTGTCTGGGGCGGCCCGGTGGTGCTGGCCACCGCCAGCGACCTGTCGCGCTTCAAGCAACTCCTGCGTGATGGCCGCAGCGCGAACAGCACGCGCAAGTTCAAAGACGCCGAAGACCTGATCCGAAAGGCTCTAGACATCCAGACCAAGCTGCTCGGCGAGAACGACGTCGCCATCGCCGACACGCTCATGGACCTCGCCATCAACGTCAGCAACCAAGGCCGTGCCGACGAAGCACAAGCGCTGTTCCGTCGCGCCGAGCCGATTATTCAACGCTCGCCCAACGACATCGACCGCGCGCGCTACACCACCTACCTCGGCATCGAGGCTGCCAACCGCGCCGACTACGCCGCCGCCCTGCAGTACGCGCGCAGCGCCAGCGAGACCTGGCGGAAAATGAGCGCCGGCAACAACGCCTTCGCGCAGTTCAGTGGAGGTGGCGGCGACAACAAAAAGATCGAGAAGGGCGAGTTGGCCATGTCCCTCAACCTCGAGGCGCGCATGGCCTTGCGCAATGACGATGTGGTCGGGGCCAGTGCTGCCGCCACCGAGGCCCTGCTGATCATCGACCAGACCGAGGACTTGCCCAAGTGGTGGAAATCCGACGTGCTGCTCACGATCGGCGAGATCAGCGTCGCGCAGGGTCGCTTGTCAGCCGCAGAGACCTACCTCAACGGCGCCCTGGCTGCCCGCAAACAGCTGTTCGGCGAAGGCCCGCAGACCATCGCTGTCCTCACGCAACTCGGCAAGGCATATCAAGCCGAATCGATGAACACCTCGGCCATCATCAGCTTCCGAGAGGCCTTTAAGACTGCGCGCGCTCTGCCACAAACCAACGACGTATTCGTAGCAGAGGAGTTGATGCCCTTCGCCGCATCGATCGTTGACTACGCGGCCTCCTAACCGACGAGACGACCAAGCAAGGGCTTTTCTCAGAAGCCTTCGACGCGTTCCAGATGGTGCGATCGAGCGTGCTCGAAAAAACCATCGCGCAGGCCGCAGCCAAGCTAGCAACCAGCGATCCCGCCATCGCCGAGTTGATCGACAAGGCGCAAACCGCGCAGCGCGAACGCGATGTCTCCAAGATCGAACTGGCGCATGAGCAGTCACTGACCGACGATGAGCGGAGCGCCAAGGTCGAGGCCGCCCTGCAGGAACGCATCGCGGCTGCCGAAAAAACAGCCACCGAAGCGCGCAAGGCGCTTGACGCGCGCTTTCCCGATTACGCCAATCTCGCCACGCCGAAGCCGCTCGAACTCACCGAACTGCGCAAGCGCCTCGGCGACCGCGAGGGTCTGGTGACTTTCCTGCTCGGGCGCAAGCAGTCCTTCGTGCAGTTGGTCAAGCGCAGCGGCATCTGGATCGCGCGGGTGCCAGAAAGTGCGGGCTCCATCCAAGACACCGTCAAAGCCTTGCGCCGGGCACTGGAGATCCAGGGTGGCTCGGTCAACGAGTTCGACCTCGAGGCCTCGCACGAGCTGTACAAGAACCTGTTCAAGGGTATCGAGCCGCAGATGGAAGGTCTCGACCACTTGATTGTGGTGCCCAGCGGTGCACTCGCCAGTCTGCCGTTTGGCCTGCTGGTGACACAAAAACCCGCCGGCAACGACTACACCAAAGCGGTCTGGCTGACGCAGCGCATCTCCATCTCACACGTGCCATCGCTGCAGGCGTTTTATACGCTGCGCGCGACGCGCACCATCATCGCACCGCCCAAGCCGCTGCTGGGCTTCGGCGATCCGGTGCTGCAAGGCGCTTCGGCCAAGAAGGGCGAAGAGAGCTCGCTTGCCAAGATGGGGCAAGCCTGCCGCCCGGATGGTCCGATGGACCGCCAGACCCTGCTTGACCTCGCCCCGTTGCCGGAGACGGCGCAGGAGCTCAAGAATGTCGCGACCATCCTGCGCGCAGGTAACGATTCTGTGTTCATGCGCGACCGCGCCACCGAGACCAATCTTCGCGCACTCAAACTCGACCAGTACCGGGTGCTCTACTTCGCCACCCACGGCCTGCTGCCCGGCGAACTCAAGTGTCAGGCAGCGCCCGGCCTGGTGCTCACCCCGCCGGCCGATCAGTCCAAGGATAAGGACTCGGACGGCCTGCTCGAAGCGAGCGAAATCGCCAGCCTGCGTATCAATGCCGATCTGGTGGTGCTCTCCGCGTGCAACACCGCGGGCGGCGGCGGCAAATTTGGTGGCGAGGCGCTCTCCGGTCTCGCCGAAGCGTTCTTTCACGCCGGCGCCCGCAGCATGATCGTCAGTCACTGGCAGGTGCCCTCAGCCGCCACGGCGCAGCTGATGTCCGGCACCTTTGCTTTCCTCGGGCCGCAACTGGCCACCGGCTCGGCGCCCGCCCTGCGCGACTCGCAGATGAAGCTCATCGCCAACAAGGCCACGGCGCACCCGTTCTTCTGGGCGGCTTTCGTCGTGGTGGGCGACGGTCTGTCGGCGTCCACGCCAGCTGAGGGCAGCGCAGCGCCCACTCCCCCGACAGCCGATCCTGCGGCAGAATCCGCTGGTGCTAAGCGTGATTCGACCCGCAAGGGCGCAAAGGCACGGGAGAAGCAGACATGAGACGGTGCGTCGCCATCGTGCTGTTACTGGCGCTGCCCGGATGGGCCAGCGCAGCCAACCTCATCGTGCTCGAGGCGCGCGGCGGCGGCTTGACTGCAGGTCAGTCCATTCCATCCGACAAGCCCATCACCCTCAAGGAAGGCGAGCGCGTCACGGTGATCGGACCGGATGGCAAATCGGTGACCTTGCGCGGGCCTTTCAATGGCCCGCCGATGCCCGGCGGTGGCGCCGCTGCCGACCCTAAGCAAGCCCTTGCCGCGCTAGTCGCCACCCGTGACGCCCGCACCAGCAGCGTCGGTGTGATTCGGGCTGGCACCGAGGCGGCCAAGCTCCCCGAGCCCTGGCTGATCGACATGAGCCGCCCGGGTCCGCGTTGCCTGCTCGAGGGCGAACGGCCCGTGTGGTGGCGTCCGGACGCCAGCCGCGACGAAGACTTCACCGTGTACCCAGTCGACCGCTCCTGGCGCGCCGATTTCCACTGGAAAACTGGCGAAGAGCGGCAACCAGTGCCGCCGGTCAGCCGCTTTGAAGGTCAGAATGCCTTTGTAATCGTCATCGACAAGCAAGAGCACGCCATCAGCATCACCACCGTGCCCAAAGGCATTGACAACGAGTTCGTGCTCACCAGCTGGATGTTGCAAAAAGGCTGTGTGCAGCAGGCCGACGCTCTGATTCGTAAAATCGGCGGCGTACCCGCGCTCCGGCCCAACCCTGACGTCAATACCCGGCGCATCCTCCATGGCCCTCAGCAAAAGAAGCTCAAAGAACTCGGAACCGCCATCGGCGTAGCCTTGCTTGCCACCGTATTGGCGGCCGCAGCCACCAAGTACCTGAGCTTCCTGTCGAGCCTCGAGAACATCGCCGCGGACATCCGTATTGCCGCGCTGCAGCCGCCGATGCCGCAGTCCAAGGACATCGTCATTGCCGGCATTACCGAGGAGACGGTGGCGCAGTTTCCATACCGCTCGCCGGTGGACCGGGCGTTTCTGGCCAATCTGCTGAAAACACTCGAGAAGAAGGGTGCGAAAGCGATCGGCGTCGACGTCTTGTTCGACCAGCCCACCGAGCCCGAGAAGGACGCGCTGCTCAAACAAACGCTCCGCGACCTGAAAACGCCGCTGTTCGTTAGCTACACCAATACGCCGACGGTGGTGAACGAAGACCAGCTCGCCTTCCTCAATGACTTCGTTCCGGCCGACAAACGCGCTGGCGCTAATCTGGTGACCGACCCTTTCGACGGCAGCGTGCGCTGGACCTTTTCCGGCGAAACCACGCCCGGCATGCCTATCGGTTTTGCGCGCAAGGGCGCACAACTGGTGGGAGTGGCAACCGCCAAAGTCGACGAAGAGATCGCCTGGCGGGCTCAACCTGATGCCGAGACGCCCCCCTTCCCGGTCTACCCCTCGCACGCCTTGGCGGTAATGCCCGACGACTGGGTCAAGGGCAAGATCGTGCTGGTTGGCGCTGTGCTCTCCATCACCGACCGTCACCGCACCCCGATGGCCGTCGTGTTCGACGACGACCGCGGCATGATGCCGGGCATCGAGGTGCAGGCCCACAGCCTGTCGCAGCTGCTCGAGGGTCGCCACCATCCGCGCCTGCCCGCCCAATGGGCCATCGTTCTGACAGCGGCCTTCGCCCTCCTGGGCATGGCGATCGGTCTGCTGAAAAAGGGCATCGGCTTTAACGTGGTGGTTGGCATTGTGCTCATCGCCGGCTGGTGGGTCGGCTCAATGCTTGGCTTCACCTACGGATTCCCCTTGGTGCCGCTGGTCTCGCCCACTCTGGGGCTGGCGTTGTCACTGTGGATGATGGACACCCTCATCGGTGGCGCCGAACGCAAGCAGCGCCAGTTCGTGCAGGGCGCTTTCAGCCGTTATGTGTCGCCAGACGTGGTCAACCAGCTGGTCGAGAACCCCGAGGCGCTGGCCGTCAAAGGCGACCGCCGCGAGCTGAGTTTCATCTTCACCGACGTCGCCGGTTTCACCACCCTGTCCGAGGGACTGAGTGCCGAAAAGCTGTCGGAGACGCTCAACGCCTACCTCGATGGCGCCTGCCAGATCATCCTGGAGAGCAAGGGCACCATCGACAAGTTCATCGGCGACGCGATCATGACCATCTTCAATGCGCCGATCCCGCAGGACGACCACGCTGAACGGGCAGTGCGCTGCGCACTCGCCATCGACGCCTACGCCGAAGACTTCCGCAAACGCTACAACGCCGAAGGCATCCCCATCGGCGTCACGCGCATCGGCATCCACTCGGGGCCAGCGGTCATTGGCAACTTCGGCTCGCAGCAGCGTATGGACTTCACCGCCTTGGGCGACACGGTGAACACCGCCGCGCGGACCGAGGGCGTCAACAAGTACTTCGGGACCCGCATCTGCGCCACCCAGCCAATCGTTGACCAATGCAAGACGGTGCACTTTCGCCCCATTGGCGACGTGGTACTGAAAGGCAAGACCGAAGCCGTGACGCTGTATAACCCAGTCACCGACGAATTCGCTGCCTCCCAAGCCTACCGCGACTACATGGACACCTACGCTCTACTCAAGTCCGAAGACCCGAAGGGCGCCGACGCCGTGCGTGCGCTCAAGCACACGTACCCGGACGACCCGCTGATCGACTTTCACCTTTACCGCGTCGAATCCGGCCTCTGCACCGCCCGCGTGGTCATGGAGGACAAGTGATGCGCCGCAACGCCTTGCACGTCGCGCCGCTGGCGCTGCTGCTGACCAGCGCACCCGCGTGGTCCGCCGACCCGGTGGTGGTGCCCTCTGACGTGCAGAACATCTCGCGCCAGCGGGTGCCGGTGCTGCCGCTGCCCTCCACGCCGGACTTTGGCCTGCGTTTGCAAGCTCCGGAAAAGTCGGCGGTACCCAAGTCAGTTGATGACCTGGTCTTCGAGATCAAGGGCATCAATGTCGAAGGCAACACTCTGTTCTCCCAAGCCGAGATCGACCGCATCTTTGCGGCGGCCATTGGCCCCGCGGTAGGCCTCGATGTGCTGCGCACGGCCGCCGAGAATCTCGAGACCCGCTTCCGCGAACGCGGCTACTTCCTGACACGGGTGTTCGTGCCGCCGCAGCAGGTCAAGGACGGCGTCTTTCAGGTTCAGGTCATCGAAGGCTTCCTCAGCGGTGTCTATGTGGACGGCGCACCCAACGACGTGCTCCGCCGACGCATCGAGAAGATCGCCGCGCCGCTTCTGAACAAGCGCCCCATCGATCTCGCCAGCATCGAGCGCGCCCTGCTGCTGATCAACGATCTACCGGGCGTGGTCGGCACCAGTCTGCTGCGCCAGGGAGCGGGCTTAGGCGCCTCAGAGATCGTCGTGACGGTGGCCGGACTGCCCAACAGCCATCTCGTCACCTTCAACAACACCGGCTCGCGGACCGTCGGACCCTTGACCGTCGGGGTCAACTCGACCATCTACAACCCCTTTGGCCGAAGCGGTTCACTCAACCTCGGCCTGACCCAGGGTGGCGACTTCACCAATGTCGACGAACTCACCGCCTTCAACATCCGCTACAGCGTGCCAGTGGGCAGCAACGGGGCGATTTTCAGTTTTGGCGGCTTGGCCTCCAACGCCTTGCCGGGCGGCACCATTCGTGCGCTCGACATCCGGGCCGTCTCGGAATCGATCTCGCCACGGCTGCGCCTGCCGCTGCTGCGCACCCGACCGAATTCCGTCTACCTCGATCTCGGTGTCGCGCTAAACCGCTCACGCACCCTGCTCGGCGGTGGCCTGCTCACATTCGACAAAACCACAGTTGCCGAAACTACGGTGTCCTGGGTCCAGAACGGCTGGGCCAACGGCTCCACCAACGCCAGCGTCAGCCTGTTTCACTCCTTGCCGGTGTTCGACCAGACGCAGGTGACCAGCAGCACGAAAACCAACGTCAAAGACGAAGATTTCTACAAGATCGGCTTTTCGCTAACGCGGATCCAGCGGACACGACTGCCAGCGCTAAGCGTTCTAGCCCAAGTGCAAGGCCAGTGGACCGACAAGCGTTTGCCCACTGGGGAATATGTGTCGTTCGGCGGCAGCGGCATCGGCAGGGGTTTTGACGGCGGCGCTTCGTCTGGCGACAAGGGAATCGGCGGGCTCATCGAAATCCGCTACGACTCGCCGTTCAAGCGCGAACCGTGGTTCGGCCCGGTCCAGTTTTACGCGTTCTACGACGGCGGCCGCTCATTCCTCAACGACCCTCAGGGCACGGCGCCGCCGAAGATCACGTCGGAAGGCTTCGGCATGCGCTTCCCGTTCGCCAGCAACGGCTTCATGGACGTGCAAGTCGCCAACGGCAACGAGCCGTTCAACGGCGCCAACCTGCGAGGCAATCCCCGCGTGTTGTTCAGCGGGATGCTGCGGTTCTAGGACTTCTTTGCCGGAGACCTTAGTTGTCGCTGGCCACCAAGGCCATCAGCTTGTCGGGTGACATGCGCACAGCAGCACCGGTCGGACAGGCGTTGACGCAACGCGGGCCACCCGAAATCTCCTTGCACAGGTCGCACTTGACCGCCTTTTTGCGAGCATTGGGGTCGTAGTCAGGTGCACGGTCACCCGGCGCTTTACCGAGACCGAACAGCAGCCAAGCCAAACCGCCGCCGAACTTCGGCTTTTTCTGCACCGCCAGTTGCACCACGCCATAGGGGCAATTGCGCTCGCAGTTGCCGCAGCCGATGCAGGCGTCGCTGATGAACACCTCTCCCGTCGGACCACGGCTGATCGCGTCCGGGGGACAATCCTTCATGCAATGCGGGTTCTCGCAGTGGCGGCATGCCACCGGGATGTGCAGGTGGTTGAGCGTCGGCCCGACGTCACGACGCAAGCGCGACACGCCATCATGCGTCTCAGCACAAGCGGTCTCGCAGTTGTTGCACTGCACGCACTTGGTCTCGTCGATGACGAGAATATTGGACGCGTCACCCACGCCCTGCGCCACCAAAAACTGCGCCATGTAGGAGCTGTTGGCCGAGGTGTCGGCACGCGTCACGTTGGCTCGGGTGCGCTCGAGGATCAGCGCCTGCAAGGTCTCTTTGAGCTTCGGGTTGCGCTCGATCTCGGCCTTGAAGCGCGCACCCTCGAACACCAGCGCCTCGGTGAGCACCGTGGCCATGACCGATGCCGAACGCTTGGAGTCGTCGATCAGCGCCATTTCGCCGACATATCCGCCAGCGGCCACATAGCCCAGCGCCTGATCCTGGCCCGCCGCTTTGCGTGTCACTTCCACCGAACCGCGACGGATCAGGTACAAACCGTCGGCGTCGTCGCCTTCCTTAAACAGATATTGCTTGGCGTTGTAACGCTTCAACTCGACGCCGCCTTGCAACAGCGCATCGATCGACTCCGGAGACATCGCCGAGCCAATGTAGTTGATGATGGCGTTGCGCACGAAAGCGTTGTCGATCTGCTTGCGCACCTCGTCGGACGACGCGATCAGCTTGAGCATGGTGCGACGCGGCGTCTCAATCAGCACGCAGCCTTCGCCGGCCAGAATCGTCGCGGTGCGGCGGCGGCCCGACAGCAGCCCCATCTCACCGAAGAAGCGCCCAGCCGGCAGGCTGATGTACTTGGCTGGCTTGACCTCATCCGGCGAGATCTGCACGTCCACCGAGCCCTCGGCGATCGAGAAGAAGGTGTTGGTGTAGTCGCCCTTGGCGAATACCACCTCGCCCTTGCGCAACACCTTAACCGTCGATTCGAGGAGGATTTCGCGCATCTGCAGCTTGGTGATGGCAGCGAAGAACGGCGACGATGCGCGCATGCGGTCGATCAGATCGCCCACATTGGCGTCGGCCTTCCACGCTTTGAGCCGCTCGCGGATGAGGGGCTCATCGACCGGCTCGACCACCTCGCCGTTGATGGTCTCGACCACCTCGTAGCCCTGATTCATCGCCTGCTTGATCAGCGGGTAGCCGCCCAGCGCACCGACGATGAACAAGCCCGGCACATTCGACTCGTAGCTCTCAGAGAGGACCGGGATCGAGGTCGGGTTCGGGTTGGGGAATTGGATGCCGAAGCTCTCCACCAGCTTGCGCGGCGGAATCGCCCCGCAGCGCGCAACGACGCGGTGACAGGGAATGCTGTGCTCGCCGTCCTTGGCATTGAACACGTAGTTGAGCGGCGGCTCGGCACCGGTTTCTTCGACGCGAGCGGCAAACGCGCTGTGCCAGATGGTCATCTTGCCGGACTTCTCGGTGGCCAGCGCCAGGTTCTTGTTGCCGTCCTTACACACCGTGAATTCTTCATCGCGGTTCATCAGGTGCAGCTGGTTCTGCTTGGCCAGGGCGCAGGCGTTCTCGATACCGGCGTCACCGGCACCCACCACCACGATCACCTCGTCCTTGAACTCGTCGGGGTCGGACAGCGTGTACTGTACGCGCGCGAGGTTCTCGCCCGGCACACCGAGCTTGCGGATGTTGCCCTGCAGGCCGATGCCCAGGATTACAGCGCGGCTGGTGTAGCTCGAGCCGTCCTCACAGGTGATGGTGAACGGCGAATTGGCGTCATCACGCTTAATCCCGGCGACCTTCTTCTTGTAAGCAATGTTGATGCTTTGCGACTTGAGCGCGTTGTCCCACTCACCCAGGATGCCCTCGCGCTTGCCTTCTCCAAACTTCATGCCCGAGCGCAGCGGCAAAAAGCCCGGCTCGGCCATCACATGCTTGCCCTTCTGGTACTTGTAGATGGTGTCAGACGCGTGGTCTTCGGCTTCGAGCAACACATAGCGATTGCCGCGCTCTTGAGCGCGAGACGCGGCGGACAGACCGGCCGGACCAGAGCCGACGATGACGATGTCGTAATCGGCCTGCACGTTCTCGAACATCATGCCCATGATAAGACCCTGTCTTGTTTAACGCGCCTGCGCTGCAACGACACCGCGCAGCGCCAGCAACTGGTTGGCAAACACATCCGGCTTGTACTTCTCGTCATTGGCCAAGGACTTCAACAGGTCGGCCATGCCGCGACGCAGCTCACCGCTCATCTGCAATGTGCCGGCGGCGAGCAGGTCGTTGGAGACGTTGGTGATAGCCATGTAAGCCTGCTCGGCACCGGCGTAGTCCGAATAGCTCGACTCGCGCGACTCGTCGATCAGCGCCAGCAAGACACGCCGCATGGTCATCGCCTCGAAGCGGGTCTGTTCGAGCTTGGGCAGCATGCCTTCGATCGAGGCCGACAGATCCTTGACCATGTCGACTTCGGTCTTGCCGGCTGGCTTCTGGCCGGTCGACACCGCGAGGTGCATCGCCCGCACCTTGCCGTCGAACGCGGCCGACGCACCCGGATCGATCGCGCGAACGATTGCTCGCAACATCAGCAAATTGCTGTCATTGAGACGCACCCGACCGGGACCGATGCCCAAGCGCGCGTTCCAACGCTTGTCACTCATCGCGTGGTGGCAGGCGTGGCAATCGAAGGCCACCAGTTCCGGGAAAAGGCCGTCACGACGCTTGGGGTCAGACACCGTATCCAGAATCTGCTGCGCCGCGATCGCCTGGCCGATGGCCCACACGCGCAACGGGTCGTAGTTGCCCTTGCGCTGGATGTAATCGGCGTCGACCTTCCAGTGCGCCGGTTCGATGGCAGTGAAGGTCTTGATCTCGAAAGAGATGCGCGGATGACCGGCCCCCATGATGCGGTGGGTCACGAACCGCGAATCGTCCCCGAAATGGCACGACAAACACAGGCGCGCCTGCTCGACTGGCTTTGCCGTCGGGTAGAGCCCGTCGGCAACGTTCTCGGCGTGGGTGCGGCCCTCGACCGTGTGCGGACCAATCCACTTTTCCGACGGACCGTGGCAGCCCTCGCAACCAATCCCCTCGCTCTGCACGAAGCGCTCGCCGCGCGCGCCGGTCGGGTTATGGGCGTGGCAGTCCAGGCAGATCTTGGCCTTGTGCGCGCCCTCGGTCAGACCGAGGTTTTTCGCGATGCGCTTCGAGGTGTCATTCAGCAGCACTTGGTAGGCACGGGTGTGCTTATCCATGCGCACCCAGGTGGTGTATTCGTTCTGCAGCACATGGCTGCCGTCCCAGGGGGTGATCGAGCCGTGGCAAGTGCTACTCGCACAGTTCACCGTGCCCTCGGTCTTGTTCGGAGACAGGTGCGGCAT
>RFMI01000081.1 GCA_009927815.1 Betaproteobacteria bacterium
CCTGCGCACGCTTTACGCCCAGTAATTCCGATTAACGCTCGCACCCTACGTATTACCGCGGCTGCTGGCACGTAGTTAGCCGGTGCTTCTTCTTACGGTACCGTCATCCACACCCGGTATTAGCGGATGCGATTTCTTCCCGTCCGAAAGAGCTTTACAACCCGAAGGCCTTCTTCACTCACGCGGCATTGCTGGATCAGGCTTTCGCCCATTGTCCAAGATTCCCCACTGCTGCCTCCCGTAGGAGTCTGGGCCGTGTCTCAGTCCCAGTGTGGCTGGTCATTCTCTCAAACCAGCTACGGATCGTTGCCTTGGTGAGCCTTTACCTCACCAACTAGCTAATCCGACATCGGCCGCTCCAATTGCGCAAGGTCTTGCGATCCCCTGCTTTCACCCGTAGGTCGTATGCGGTATTAGCGTAACTTTCGCTACGTTATCCCCCACAACTGGGTACGTTCCGATGCATTACTCACCCGTTCGCCACTAACTTTGGAGCAAGCCCCAAAGTCCGTTCGACTTGCATGTGTAAAGCATGCCGCCAGCGTTCAATCTGAGCCAGGATCAAACTCTTCAGTTCGATCTAGTTTTGGGCTCTATCGCTTTGGAACCCTTTGACAGGTTCCGGGCTTTTGAGCACCGATTTTAAAGCTTGTAGACCTTGCGGTCTTGTCAGGCTTCTCAACCAGGCGCCCACACTTATCGGTTGTTATTTGTTTTTAAAGAACGGCTGCGTCGGCAGCGAAGAGGGCGAACTATACGGGGTTAAGTTCGAGCCCGTCAACACTCACGTCAAAAAAAGACAAAGAGATTGCGGTCCGGCTGGGCGATCAAGCACTTAGTGCATCACGCCAGGATCACCCGGGCGAACCGCCGCTTACCGACCTGGGCGACGACGGTGGCCGGGCCCGCCACCACCGCCTCGCGGGCGATGACCTTTTCGCCGTCAAGCTTGACCGCGCCCCCGGCAATCTGACGGAAGGCCTCGGAAGTGCTCTCGACAAGACCCGCCTGCTTGAGCAACTGGGCCACACCCACGGAGGCCGCTCCGTCGAGCGAAACGGTCACTTCAGGAATGTCCTCGGGGATGGCGCCGGCACGGAAGCGCAGCTCGAAGTCAGCCAGCGCTGCCTCAGCCGCCGCGCGATCGTGGAAGCGGGCGATGATCTCTTGGGCGAAGGCGACCTTGATGTCACGCGGGTTGCGGCCTTCGGCCACCGACTTGCGGTCGGCCTCGATGTCGGCCAGCGGTCGGAACGAGAGCAGCTCCATGTAGCGCCACATGAGCTCGTCGGAGACGCTCATCAGTTTGCCGAACATGTCGTTCGGCGCATCGGCGATGCCGATGTAGTTGCCGAGCGACTTGCTCATCTTCTGCACGCCGTCGAGGCCCTCGAGGATGGGCATGGTCAGCACCACCTGCGGCGTCTGCCCGGTCTGCTTCTGCAACTCACGCCCGACCAGCAGGTTGAACTTCTGATCGGTGCCGCCGAGTTCGACATCGCTGCGCAGCGCCACCGAGTCGTAGCCTTGGATTAGCGGATAGAGGAACTCGTGGATGGCAATCGGCTGACCACCCGCGTAGCGCTTGGAGAAGTCATCGCGCTCGAGCATGCGCGCCACGGTGTAGCGCGCGGCCAGCCCGATCATGTCGGCGGCAGACAGCTTGCCCATCCAGTCGGCATTGAAAACAACCTCGGTGCGCTCCGGATCGAGGATCTTGAACACCTGCTTTTGGTACGTCTTGGCGTTTTCGGCCACTTCCTCGCGGGTGAGCGGCTTACGGGTGACGTTCTTGCCAGTCGGGTCGCCGATCATTCCGGTGAAGTCGCCGATCAGGAACAGCACGTGGTGGCCGAGGTCCTGAAAATGGCGCAGCTTGTTGATGAGCACCGTGTGGCCGAGGTGCAGGTCGGGGGCGGTCGGATCGAAGCCGGCCTTGACGCGCAGCGGTTTGCCGGCCTTGAGCTTATCGATGAGTTCCGCCTCGACGAGTATCTCCTCGCTGCCGCGGCGGATGAGGTCGAGGGCGTCCTGCCAGTGAGTATCGGCCATGCGTGGGGTCTGCGTAGGGTCTAGTGGTGGTGGCCCGGCACCAGTTGCGGTGACCGGCCGGCGGTGTGAGCGTGGGTGGGTCGTGCGAGGTGCTCGCCATGGTTGCGCACCGCCTGCGGCAACAAGGACCCCGCAACGATGCCGAGCAAGCTCATGCCAAGGCCAGCGAGTTGCGGCGGCAGAAGCGCCGCCTCACCGAGCACGAATTCGGTGAGCAGCCAGCCGCCGATGCCGAGCACGATGGCGGCGTAGGCACCCTGCGTGGTGGCGCGCTTCCATAGGGCGCCAACCACCAGCGGCACGAAGGCACCCGCCAGGGTGACCTTGTAGGCGTTCTCGACCATCTTGAAGATCGACGCATTGGTATTGAGAGCGAAGGCCAGCACCAACAGCGCGAAGCCGACGATGGTGAAGCGCATCACCCACAGGAAGCGGTGATCAGGCATCTCCGGCACGGCGCCACGAATGATGTTTTCGGCAAAAGACACCGAGGGCGCCAGCAAAGTGGCCGACGAACAACTCATGATCGCGGAGAGCACCGCACCGAAGAACACCGCCTGCGCGAGCAACGGCGTGTGCGTCATCACCAGTGTCGGCAACAGGCGCTGCGGGTCGGATTCGAGGAGGCCACCGAACACCTGGGGATCGACCAGGGTCGAGGCGTAGGCGATGAACATGGGCACGAAGGTAAAGCAGAAATAGATAGACGCTCCGAGCACGCTGCCCCAAATGGCAATCTGTGCGGTGCGCGCCGAGGTGATGCGCTGGAACACGTCCTGCTGCGGAATCGAGCCGAGCATCATGGTGATCCACGCCGCGAGAAAGCCCAGCCACTCCGACAGGTCTGGCGGCGGGAAGAATTCGAGGCGCCCCGCGGCGCGAGCGCTCTCCAGAACCGGCGCCACGCCGCCGGTCTGCTCGGCAACCAGCATGGCTATGAAGAAGATGCCGCCCATCACCACGCCCATCTGCACAAAATCGAGGATTGCCACCGACAGCATCCCGCCGAACGTGGTGTAGGTGAGCACCACGGCGGTGCCAAGGAGCATCCCGGCTTCCTCGCTAAGGGCGCCGCCCGTAACGATGTTGAGGATCAGCCCCAGGGCTTTGATTTGCGCCGAGACCCAGCCCAGATACGAGGCGACGATGGCGAGCGTGGTCAGCACCTCGATACCCCGGCCAAAGCGCAGGCGAAAAAAATCACCCAGCGTCAAGATGTTGAGGCGGTAGAGGTAGCGCGAAAAGAACAAGCCGGCCAGCACCAGGCACAGCGAAGAGCCAAATGGGTCGGCGACCACGCCGCGCAGTCCCTCGGTGGCGAACGTGGCCGACACACCGAACACCGCTTCGGCGCCGAACCAGGTGGCGAACACGGTTGCGGTGACCACCGGCAGCGGCAAGTGGCGACCCGCAACAGCGAAGTCCTTGCTGTTTTTGACGCGCGAGCCGGCCGCCACGCCGATCGAAATCGACACCAGCAGTAAAGGATGACAAAGGTCAACAGCATGCGCGGAGTCTAGCAAGACTCAAGCCAAGGTCCAGCGCCAGACCTCCAGCGCGATGAGCGCTGCCAGCAGCACGGCCAGCAACGCCAGCCAGCGCTCCAGGCGGCGCAGGGGTGCGCGCAAGTCGTTGGCGGCGTCGGCCGGCTGGTTCAGCTGCACCAGGGCCCGATGCGCCAGCCGTGGCAGCTGCGGCAAGGTGCGCGCCCAAGTGACGGCCTCAGCCGTGATGTTTGCGCGCAGAGCTCGCCAGCCGATCTGCTCGCTCATCCAGCGCTCGAGAAACGGTTTGGCGGTGGCCCAGAGGTCGAGGTCAGGGTCGAGATCGCGGCCCAAACCCTCGATATTGAGAAGCGTCTTTTGCAACAGCACCAGCTGCGGCTGGATCTCGACCTGGAACTGGCGCGAAGTCTCGAACAGGCGCAACAGCACCCGACCAAACGAGATTCCTTGAGCGGGCGGTCGAAGATCGGCTCGCAACAAGCGCGGATGGCCGACTCGAACTCGTCGACGCGGGTACTGGCTGGCACCCAGCCAGCGTCGACGTGGGCCTGCGCCACCCCCCGGTAGTCGCGCCGGAAGAACGCCAGGAAATTGCGGGCGAGGTAGTTCTTGTCGACATCAGACAGGGTGCCCACGATGCCGAAATCCAGCGCGATATAGGTGCCGTCGTCGGCGACCATGATGTTGCCCGGATGCATGTCGGCGTGAAAAAACCCGTCGCGAAACACTTGGGTGAAGAAGATCTCGACACCCTCACGCGCCAGACGCGGGATGTCGATGCCCTTCTCGCGCAGGGTCGCGACCTGGCTGATCGGCGTGCCGCTCATGCGCTGCATGACGATGATGTTGCGCTCGCACCAGTCCCAGTAGATCTCGGGGATGCGCAGCAGGCGCGACTTCTCGAAATTGCGCCGCAGCTGGCTGGCGTTGGCGGCCTCGAACATGAGGTCGAGCTCCTGCGCGATCGATTTCTCGAACTCCGCCACCACCTGACGGGGCTTGAGCCGCTTGCCGTCGCTGTAGATGCGCTCGACCAGCGCGGCGATGACGTGCATGAGCGCCACATCGCTGGCGATGATGCTGGCAATGCCGGGCCGCAGGATCTTGACCGCCACCTCACGGCCATCGGGCAGAACGGCGAAGTGCACCTGCGCCACCGAGGCGCTGGCCACCGGTTTCCGCTCGAAACTGGCGAACACTTCGTCGAGCGGACGCTTGTAGGCGCGCTCCAACACATCCACCGCCTCGTCGGATGGGAAGGGCGCGACACGGTCCTGCAATAGCGCGAGCTGGTCGGCGATGTCGGTTGGGATCAGGTCGCGCCGGGTCGACAACAACTGGCCAAATTTGACGAAGATCGGGCCCAGGCTCTCGAGCGCGAGCCGCAGACGCTCGCCGCGCGGGGCGGTGACCACGCCGCGCCCAAGGCGGCGACTGAATCGCCAGCGCAGCGGCAAGAGGAAATCGTCAAGGCCATACGCCCAGACCATCGCGAAGATGCGCAGCAGCCGCAGCAGGCGCATCAGGCGGTGCGCGCGGTCAGCTGTTGCAGACGGGCGTCGAGACGGTCAATCGCCTCGCGCAATTCGTCGACGTCGCGCAGGAAACGCTGCATCTCGGTGCGTCCGACCAAGCCTGATTCGTTGACAGCGTAGTCGCGCAGACCGGTCTCAGCGCGCGCCAAAGTCTCGCGCCAGCCGGCTTGAACGCGCGCCGCCGCCACACCGAGCGGCGCCGACACGCCCGGCGGCAAAAATGACTCCAGCACCGCAGGCCAGTCCCACTGCAAGTCGCGGGCGATCGCACCCAGGGTCTGCGCGAGAGCGGCATCGCCACTGAACGCGAGTCCGTCGAAAGCGGCCGCATCACCGAACGCCCGGCGCAGCAGACGGTCCGGTGACACCTGCATCGCGAGGTCGGGGGTGGGCGTGTCGGCAGGCAGCACAGTTCCATCGGCCGCGATCAGCAGGCCGAGGCGCAAGCCTGCGATGTCAAGGGTCAGCGACTTGCCCGCGTGCGGTAGCAGGCGCTCGCGGACCACCGCCAGCAGCGGCGACCGTTGCAAGCCGGCAACCATCCGTTCGGCGGCTTCGGCAAACCTGGGCGGAAGCGGACTGGTCACGTCAATCGAGCCGGGTGCCGCGGTGTAGCGCGACGATCCCTGCGGTCAAGTTGAAGTAGTCGACGCGACCCAAGCCAGCCTCGACCATCATCTGACGCAGCGTGTCCTGATCCGGGTGCATGCGGATCGACTCGGCGAGGTAGCGGTAGCTCTCGGCGTCCCCGGCGATGCGCGAACCCATGAACGGCAGCACCTTGAACGAATAGGCGTCGTAGACCGGCTGCAGCGGGGCCGCCACCTTGGAGAACTCGAGCACCAGCAGCCGCCCGCCAGGCTTGAGGACGCGCCGCATCTCGGCGAGTGCGAGGTCCTTGTGGGTCATGTTGCGCAGCCCGAAGGCGACGATCACGCAATCGAAATGGCAATCGGGGAACGGCAGACGCTCGGCGTCGCACTGCACGGCGTTGAGGGCCAAGCCATGGTCAAGGAGCCGATCACGGCCGACACCGAGCATGTCACTATTGATGTCGGTGAGCACCACCTCACCCGACGCGCCCACGCGCTCAGCGAAGAGTCGGCTCAAGTCGCCCGAGCCACCGGCCACATCGAGCACTCGATCACCCGGGCGGACGCCCGACAACTCGACGGCGACGCGCTTCCAGATCCGATGCAGCCCGAACGACATGACATCGTTCATGACGTCGTAGCGACGCGCCACCGAAGCGAACACGGCACGAACGCGCGCAGCCTTGTCCGATTCGGCAACGGTTTGAAAGCCGAAATGGGTCGTCGCGTCGCCCGCGGACGGCGGTGTGCTCTGCTTGCTCATTCCGTCATGGTAGCAGGGAAGAAAACAACGCCCCGACCGCCCTTTCAACAAAGACTCTGGATAGAGTGCTGCTTTCATGTTTCCGCAACAATTGGGTCATATTGTCCGAGCATCCGCCGAAATGCCGCGAACGAGACAGCGACTTACTCAAGCCATGGCAGCCACCATCCTCCTCGTCGAAGACGAACCCGCGATCCAAGAACTGATCGCCTTCAACCTCCAGCACGCGGGTCACCACGTCTTGCGCGCCGCCAACGGCGAACAGGCCCTGACCTTGGTCCGCAGCGCCCTGCCGGACGTCGTGCTGCTTGACTGGATGCTGCCCGGCATCAGCGGCGTCGAGTTGGCGCGCCGCCTGCGCGGCGACAGCCGCACCAAGGGCATCCCCATCATCATGCTGACGGCGCGCGCCGAAGAGGTCGACAAGGTGGCCGGTCTCGATGCGGGCGCCGACGACTACATCACCAAGCCGTTCTCGCCGCGTGAGTTGCTGGCGCGTATCAAGGCCGTTCTGCGCCGCCGCGCGCCGCAGATGACTGATGACGCCGTGGAAGCCGGCGGTCTACGCCTGGACCCGCAGACGCATCGCGTCTTTGGCCACGAAAAGCCGCTCAGCCTCGGCCCCACTGAATTCCGCCTGCTGCATTTCCTGATGACACACCCGGAGCGGGTGCACACCCGTAGCCAACTGCTCGACCAGGTCTGGGGCGACCACGTGTTCGTTGAAGAGCGCACCGTGGATGTGCACATCCGCCGCTTGCGCGCGGCGCTCCAGGACAGCGGTCACGATGCGCTGGTTCAGACCGTGCGTGGGACCGGCTACCGCTTCTCACCCAACGTGGCCTGAGAGTCTTGCCCTGGCGGCGTGACATGCCACGGCTTCTAAGCGAGTTGTTGAGACAGCTGCGTCTGCCTACGGCCTTGGGTCTGGGGGGCGCTGTACTGGGCGGCATCCAAGGCGCGCTCATTGGAGTGCTTTCGGGCTGCCTGATTCTGCTGGGGCTGCAGCTGCGGCAGCAGATGCGCCTAGTCGCGTGGCTGGAACGCAACGACGGCTTGGTCCCGCCCGCCACGGGCAACGGCCTCTGGGACGAGGTCTGGCTCAACCTGGTTCGCCAACTCAAGCAGCAGGCCAGTGCTCGGGCGCGGCTCGAAAGCACGGTCAAACGCTTCGAGTCGGCGGCCGAGGCGATCCCGGAAGGCGTGATCGCACTGGCACCGGACAACCGCATCACCTGGATGAATTCACTGGCGGAGAAGCATTTCAGCCTCGATGCGCGGCGCGACATCGACAAGATGGTGAACCATCTGGTGCGCTCCCCCCGCTTCAAGGATTACCTCGCGGCCGGCGATTTCCGGCGCCCACTGCTTCTGCACCCGACGCATCAACCCAGTCTGGCGCTGCAGGTGTTCGTGGTGGCCTTTGCCGGTGAGCAAACCCTGATCCTGAGCCGGGACGTGTCCGACCGGGAGCAGGTTGAGCGCATGCGGCGCGATTTTGTCGCCAATGTGTCGCACGAGCTGCGGACACCGCTAACCGTCGTCTCCGGCTTCATCGAGACCTTGCACGAGCTCAAAGGCCGCGCCGCGGCTTCGGCGCTGCCGCAAATCCTGCCGCTGTTAGAAAAGCAGACGCAACGCATGCAGAGTCTGGTCTCCGACCTGCTAACGCTCGCCCGTCTGGAGAGCACCCCCGAAGCGCCGCCGATGACCGAAATCGACGTTGGCGCACTGGTGCGAACCCTGATGGTGGAAGTGGATGCTCTGTCGGGCAACCAGCATCCGCTGTCGTCTGAGATCGACGACCATTTGCACCTGCTGGGTGCACCCAGCGAAGTGCGCAGCGTGCTGTCGAACCTGCTTTCGAATGCCGTGCGTTACACGCCAGCCGGCAGTCGCATCGACATCCAGTGGCTACGAAGCGTGGACATGTACGGCTCGCCATGCGGTGTTTTTACCGTGCGCGACAGCGGTCCGGGCATCGCTGCGGAACACCTGCCACGCTTGACCGAACGCTTCTACCGCGTCGACAGCGGTCGCTCCCGCGACAGCGGCGGCACCGGACTTGGGCTGGCGATCGTCAAACATGTGCTGACGCGACATGGTGGCCACCTGGAGGTGGAAAGCACGGTGGGCAAAGGCAGTGAATTCCGCGCGACCTTCCCACCCGAACGGCTGGTCACGGTCGCAAGCGATCAGCCGTAGCGGACCTCGAGGATCTCGTATTCGCGGACGCCACCCGGCGCCTGGACTTCGGCGGTCTCACCCGCTTCCTTGCCGATGAGGGCGCGCGCGATCGGACTTGAGATGCTGATCTTGCCGAGCTTGAGGTCAGCCTCGTCGTCGCCAACGATCTGATAAGTGACCGTGGCGCCGGATTCGAGGTCCTCCAGCTCGACGGTGGCGCCGAACACACAGCGGCCATCGGCGTCGAGCGTCGCGGGATCGATGATCTGGGCGTTGGCGAGCTTGGCCTCGACGTCGGCAATGCGCCCTTCGACGAAGCTTTGACGCTCCTTGGCGGCGTCGTACTCGGCGTTCTCGGAGAGGTCGCCATGGCTGCGCGCCTCGGCGATGGCGTCAATTACAGCGGGGCGCTCGACGTGCTTGAGATGCTGCAGTTCGGCTTTCAATTGCTCGGCGCCGGCGACCGTCAACGGGGTCTTTTGCATGGGGACTTCCGGAAAGTTCAGTGGCAACGGCGATGCAGGCCCTGCAGGTCGTAGACCTCGAGCGTCTGCATGTGACCGATGCCGGTGGCAGCGGCCCGGGCACCAGCCACGGTGGTGTAATAGGTCACGCGCCCTTGCAGGGCCGCGTTGCGAATCGACCAGGAATCCTCGATCGAACTCTTTTTCTCGTCAACCGTATTGATGATAAGGGCGATCTCGCCGTTCTTGATGCTGTCGACAATGTGCGGCTGACCTTCGGTGACCTTGTTGACCGGCGCCACCACCAGACCAGCCGCTTGCAAGGCAGTGGCGGTACCGCGAGTCGCGACCAGCTCGAACCCGAGTGCCGCGAGTTGACGGGCAATGTCGATGGTCGCCAGCTTGTCGGCGTCGCGCACGCTGAGGAACACGCGTCCACCTGCCGGCAAGCGCACTCCAGCGGCCAATTGACTCTTGACGAAGGCCTCGGCGAAGGTCTGCCCCACGCCCATCACCTCACCCGTGGATTTCATCTCAGGGCCAAGGATGGTGTCGACACCGGGGAATTTAATGAAGGGGAAGACCGCTTCCTTGACCGAGTAGTACGGCGGCACGATCTCGCTGGCGAAGCCCTGTTCGCGCAAGCTGCGGCCGGCCATGCAGCGCGCGGCGATCTTGGCCAAAGGCGCGCCGATGGCCTTGGACACGAAGGGCGCGGTACGCGACGCACGCGGATTGACCTCGAGCACGTAGATGGTGTCGCCCTGCACAGCGAACTGCACGTTCATCAGACCGACCACCTTGAGGGCATGCGCCATCAGCGCGGTCTGCCGGCGGATCTCGTCGACGATGGCCGGGGCGAGGCTGTAGGGCGGCAGTGAGCACGCACTGTCGCCGGAGTGCACGCCGGCCTGTTCGATGTGCTCCATCACCCCGCCGATGAGCACGTCGGTGCCGTCACAGATGGCGTCGACGTCGACCTCGATGGCGTCGTTGAGGAAGCGGTCGAGCAGCACCGGGCTGTCATTGGACACCTTGACCGCCTCACGCATGTAGCGCTCGAGGTCGGACTGAGCGTGCACGATCTCCATAGCCCGCCCACCCAACACATACGACGGGCGCACGACCAGCGGGTAGCCGATCTGGGTCGCTTTCTCCAGTGCCTCAGCCTCGGTGCGCGCGGTGGCATTGGGTGGCTGCAGCAGCTTGAGGTCATGCAGCAGCGTCTGGAAGCGCTCGCGGTCTTCGGCAGCATCGATGCTGTCAGGGCTGGTGCCAATGATCGGCACGCCATTGGCCTCGAGATCGCGCGCCAGTTTGAGCGGCGTCTGCCCACCGTACTGCACAATCACGCCCCAGGGCTGCTCGAGGTCGACGATCTCCAGCACATCCTCGAGCGTGAGCGGCTCAAAGTAGAGGCGGTCGGAGGTGTCGTAATCGGTCGAGACGGTCTCCGGGTTGCAGTTGACCATGATGGTCTCGAAGCCGTCTTCGCGCAGGGCAAGCGCGGCGTGGACGCAGCAGTAGTCGAACTCGATGCCTTGGCCGATGCGGTTAGGACCGCCACCCAGCACCATCACTTTTTTGCGTGATGAGGGCTGCGACTCGCAGGCTTCGTCATACGTCGAGTAGAGATAGGCAGTGGCGGTGGCGAACTCGCCGGCGCAGGTGTCGACGCGTTTGTAGACCGGACGGATGCCCAGCGCATGGCGACGCTCACGCACCGCAGCCGGACTGCAGCCCAGCAAGGTCGCCAAGCGGCGGTCAGCAAAACCGGCGCGCTTGAGCGAGCGCAGCTCGTCGGTGCTCAGGGCGGCGATGTTGCGGCCGGCGAGCGCCTGCTCGCGCTGGACGATGTCTTCGATCTGGGCCAGAAACCACGGATCGACCTTGCTGTGGGCAAACACCTCGTCCAGCGTCAAGCCGAGGCGGAAGGCATCGGCGAGATACCAGATGCGCTCGGGCCCGGGGATGCGCATCTCCCGCACCACCGTCTCGCGGTCGGCGGACTTCTCGTTGAGGCCGTCGACGCCCACCTCGAGGCCGCGCAGCGCCTTTTGAAAGCTCTCCTGGAAGCACCGGCCCATGGCCATCACTTCGCCGACCGACTTCATCTGCGTGGTCAGACGGTCGTTGGCCTTGGGGAATTTCTCGAAGGCGAAACGCGGGACCTTGGTCACCACATAGTCGATGCTCGGCTCGAACGATGCTGGCGTGGCACCGCCAGTGATCTCGTTGCGCAGCTCGTCGAGCGTGTAGCCAACCGCCAGCTTGGCGGCGACCTTGGCGATCGGGAAGCCGGTGGCCTTGGACGCCAGCGCTGAAGAACGCGACACCCGCGGGTTCATCTCGATGACGATCATCCGGCCATCGTTCGGGTTGACCGCGAACTGCACATTGGAGCCGCCGGTGTCGACACCGATCTCGCGCAGCACAGCAATGCTGGCGTTGCGCATGATCTGGTACTCGCGGTCGGTGAGCGTCTGCGCCGGCGCGACGGTGATCGAGTCGCCGGTGTGCACGCCCATCG
Source organism: Betaproteobacteria bacterium (assembly GCA_009927815.1). Lineage (GTDB taxonomy): Bacteria > Pseudomonadota > Gammaproteobacteria > Burkholderiales > UBA3065 > UBA3065. The sequence goes on from RFMI01000081.1 coordinate 11,630, forward strand.
GGTCGAGGTTCTCGATCGAGCAGACGATGATGCAATTGTCGGCGCGGTCGCGCACCACCTCCATCTCGAACTCTTTCCAGCCAAGCAGGGATTCCTCGATCAGCAATTCGCGAGTCGGGCTAGCCTCGAGGCCGCGTTCACAGATGGCGAGGAACTCCTCGCGGTTGTAGGCGATGCCGCCGCCCGACCCGCCCATGGTGAAGGACGGCCGGATGATCGCAGGGAAGCCCACGGTGGCCTGCACCGCCAGCGCCTCTTCCATGCTGTGAGCGACGCCGGAGCGCGCTGACTCCAACCCGATCCGGGTCATCGCTTCCTTGAACTTCTGGCGATCCTCGGCCTTGTCGATGGCCTCCTCACGCGCGCCGATCATCTCGACGCCGTACTTGTCGAGCACGCCATTGCGGGCGAGGTCGAGCGCGCAGTTGAGGGCGGTCTGGCCACCCATCGTCGGCAGCAGAACGTCCGGACGCTCTTTGTCGATGATTTTCTCGACCACCTGCCAGGTGATGGGCTCGATGTAGGTGACATCGGCCATTTCCGGGTCGGTCATGATGGTCGCCGGATTGCTGTTGACCAAGATGACGCGGTAACCCTCTTCGCGCAGCGCCTTGCAGGCCTGGGCGCCGGAGTAGTCGAACTCGCAGGCCTGACCGATGACGATCGGACCGGCACCGATGATGAGGATGGAGCGGATGTCGGTGCGCTTAGGCATGAGCCGACTCCATATCGCGAATGAAGCGATCGAACAAGGGGGCGACGTCGTGCGGGCCGGGACTCGCCTCGGGGTGGCCCTGGAAGCAGAAGGCGGGGCGATCGGTCAGCGCAAAGCCCTGCAGGCTGCCGTCAAACAGGCTCTTATGGGTGATGCGGGCGTTGGCCGGCAGGGTCGCCTCATCCACCGCGAAACCATGGTTCTGGCTGGTGATCATCACGCGGCCGGAGTCCATGTCCTGCACCGGGTGGTTGGCACCGTGGTGGCCGAACTTCATCTTGAGGGTCTTGGCACCCACGGCCAGCGCCATCAGCTGGTGCCCGAGACAGATGCCAAAAGTCGGGATGCGCCTGTCCAGCACTTCGCGGATGGCCGCGATGGCGTAGTCGCAGGGCGCCGGGTCGCCCGGGCCGTTGGACAGGAAAACACCGTCGGGTTTGAGCGCCAAGACCTCGGCGGCCGGCGTCTTGGCCGGGACCACGGTGATGCGGCAGCCGCGCTCGGCAAGCATGCGCAGGATGTTGTGCTTGACGCCAAAGTCGTAGGCCACCACGTGAAAGCGCGGAGCCGTCTGCGCGCCGAAACCCTGGCCCAGACGCCACTCGGTTTGCGTCCAGTCGTAAGGCTCGGCGCAGGTCACCACCTGCGCCAAGTCCATGCCAACCAAGCCGGCAAACTCGCGCGCCCGCGCCAACGCCTCGGCCTCATCGACGCGGCCGGCCATCAGGCAGCCGTTTTGGGCGCCGGTGTCGCGCAGGATGCGGGTCAGGCGACGCGTATCGATGCCGGCAATACCGGGCGTACCGGCATCGCGCAGGTAATCGGTGAGCGTGCGCGTCGAGCGGAAGTTGGAGGTGCGCAACGGCAGGTCGCGGATGATCAGCGCCGCGGCGTGCACCGTATCGGACTCGGTGTCTTCGGCGTTGGTGCCGACGTTGCCAATGTGCGGATAGGTGAGGGTGACCATCTGCCGGCTGTAGGAGGGATCGGTGAGGATCTCCTGATAGCCGGTCATCGCTGTGTTGAACACGACCTCGCCGACCGCTGCCGTCTCTGCCCCGATAGAAACGCCGCGAAACAGCGAACCGTCGGCAAGGGCGAGAAGAGCAGGCGCGGCTGGGGTCACGGTGTCTCGAGAGGCGATTTCAGGGTGCGGATGCGACAAGCGGACGCCGGTGTGGGCGTCCGCTTCATCAGTCCGCCTAATATACGCGAGCGGCCCTATCGAATCAATCCGCGGGGCAGGACACCCGGCGCATCAAACCAAACCGAGTACGTCACGCATGTCGTAAAGGCCGGCTGGCTGCTCCGCAAGCCAACACGCCGCGCGCACGGCACCTTCGGCAAACGTGGCGCGGCTGGAGGCCTTGTGGGTGAGCTCTATGCGCTCACCGATGCCGGCAAACAGCACCGTATGGTCGCCCACCACATCGCCGCCGCGCACGGTGGCGAAGCCGATGGTCTTCGGGTCGCGTTCGCCGGTGATGCCCTCACGACCGTAGACCGCGCTGGCGGCCAGATCGCGCCAAGCGCGGCGGCGACCGCCTCACCCAGACGCAAGGCAGTGCCAGACGGCGCGTCGACCTTGTGGCGGTGGTGCGCTTCAATAATCTCGACGTCGTAGCCGTCGCCGAGCGCCCGGGCTGCGGTGTCCAGCAGGTTGATCAGGACATTGACGCCGACACTGAAGTTGGGCGCCATCACCAAGGGCAGCGATTTGGCCGCGTCGGCCAATGCGACTTTGCCCGCGTCGTCGAACCCAGTCGTGCCGATGACCATGCGCACGTCGTGCTGGCGACACACTGCCAAGTGTGCCAGCGTGCCTTCGGGACGGGTGAAGTCGATCAGCACATCGGCCCCTGCCAAGGCCGCGAGGTCAGCACCGATGGTCACGCCGGTATGGCGACCGACCGCCGCGCCGGCGTCCTGCCCCAAGCTGGGATGTCCCGCTTGCTCGAGCGCCACCGCCAGCGTCGCCTGCGGATGCGCGGCCAGGCTCTCGACCAGCGCGCGGCCCATGCGACCGGCTACGCCGACCACCGCAACGCGAATCACGGCTGCGGCCCAGTCGGCGCCGGCGCGTCGGCGCTTGCCGGACGGGCGACGACGTCGCCCTCGAGGCGAAGCAGCTTGTCGTCCTCAAAAACGATGGTCAAGCGACGGGATTGCGCGGGCTTGTGGCCCTCGGTGAAGCGGTAGACGTAATCCCAGCGGTCGGCATGAAACGCATCTTGGACCATAGGTGTGCCGAGAACAAAACGCACCTGACTTCGAGTCATGCCCACCTTAAGTTTGGCGACCATCTCCTGCGTCAATGAATTGCCTTGCTGCACGTTGATGCGATAAGGACGCAGCCCGGGCAGATTACTGACATCCGGAAGGGTCGGCATGGAGCCACAGCCGCTGGCAAGCAGGCCTAGGCAGAGGGGCAGCAGAATATGGACGCGCATCATTGGGCCAAGTGTGGCGTTACGGGGCTGCGCTATGATAGCGCACGCCCACCCACGGCCCGCGCACCCCATGAACTCGTCGGCAGAGAACCTCAAGAACATCGGTCTCAAAGCGACCCAGCCGCGATTGCGCATCCTCGCTGTGTTCGAGCACAGCGCGACGCGTCACTTGTCAGCAGAGGACGTGTACAGAGCACTGCTGGCCGACGACATCGACGTCGGGCTGGCCACCGTCTACCGCGTGCTGACGCAGTTCGAGCAGGCGGGCGTACTGATGCGACACCATTTCGAGGGCGACCGCTCGGTGTTCGAGCTCAATCAGGGCGGCCACCACGATCATTTGGTGTGCACCGACTGTGGACGCGTCGAGGAATTCTTCGACGCCGAGATCGAACACCGGCAATCGCAGATCGCAGCCGAGCGCGGCTTTCGCATTCAGGAACACGCGCTGTGCCTGTACGTCGAATGCCTCCGCGAGGATTGCCCGGAACGCAAAGCGCAGCGCCGCTGAGTGACCGTCAATGGCTGAAGAGAGCGACCTCGAGCGGACAGAGGACCCGACCCCTAAACGACTGCAGGACGCTCGTGACCGGGGACAAGTGCCGCGCTCACGAGAGTTGTCGACCTTCGCCGAGCTGCTGACCGGCAGCGCTGTCATCCTGTTCGCCGGCAGCGGATTGGCTTTGGCGCTGACCGAGCTGCTGCGCCGCGGACTTCGCTTCGACCGGCGTGAGGCGTTCGACCCGCAAGCCGCCTTGGAGCGACTCGCGAGCTTGAATTTTGACGCGGTGCTGAGTCTGGCGCCGTTGATGGCGGCCGTCGCACTGGCTGTGGTGGTGTCGTCGTTGATGCTGTCGGGCTGGGTGTTCACCGCGGAGCCCCTGGTCCCACAGGCGTCGAGAATGAACCCGATATCGGGTCTTGGTCGCATCTTCTCCACCCAAGGCCTGATCGAGCTTGGCAAGTCGATTCTCAAGACGCTGTTCATCGGTGGCATCGCAGGCTGGTACTTGTGGAGCCATGCCGAAGAGTGGCTGCAACTGGCCGACGGCGATCTGCGCAACGCCATTATTGCGGGGCTGCAACGCACCGGCGAAGGCATCATCTGGGTGATCGGCGGCCTCGCGCTGGTGGTGCTGATCGATGTCCCTTTCCAACTTTGGAACCACCGCAAACAGCTGCGGATGACCAAGGAAGAGGTCAAACGTGAAGCCCGCGAACAAGAGGGTGATCCGCAGATTAAGGCGCGAATCCGTCAACTGCAGCGAGCCGCCGCCCGCCGGCGGATGATGGCCAACGTCCCCAAAGCGAGCGTGGTCATCACCAACCCGGAACACTACGCGGTGGCTCTGCGCTACGAAGGCATGAGCATGGTGGCGCCGAAGGTGCTGGCCAAAGGCACCGAACTGGTGGCGCTGCGCATCCGCGAGATCGCCGCCGACAATGGCATCCCGATCCTCGAAGCTCCGCCGCTGGCGCGCGCACTGTTCGCGCACAGCGAACTCGAGCAGGAGATCCCCACGACCCTCTACACCGCGGTGGCCGAGGTGCTGGCGTGGGTCTACCAGTTGGAGAACGATCCGGTCTCAGCCGTCCGTCCGACCGACTTGCGAGTACCGGCGGACCTGGATCCGCTGGCGCGTGACACCGAGGCCGCCGCGTGAACGCTCGCCTGGCTTTGCCGCTGCTGGTCATCCTGATCCTGGCGATGATGGTGCTGCCGCTGCCGCCGGTGGCGCTGGACGTGCTGTTCACCTTCAATATCGCGCTGTCGATGATCATCCTGCTGGTGGCGCTCTACACCCGCAAGCCGCTGGATTTTTCGGTGTTCCCCACCCTCCTGCTGCTCACCGCACTGCTGCGCCTGTCGCTCAACGTCGCATCGACCCGGGTGGTCCTGATCGCCGGTCACACTGGCGCCGATGCGGCAGGCAAAGTGATCGAAGCGTTCGGCCACTTTGTGGTTGGCGGCAACTATGCGGTCGGCATCGTCGTCTTCATCATCTTGGTCATCATCAATTTTGTGGTGATCACCAAGGGCGCAGGCCGGATCGCCGAAGTGAGTGCACGCTTCACGCTGGACGCGATGCCCGGCAAGCAGATGGCGATCGACGCCGACCTCAACAGCGGCATGATCGGCGAGACCGAGGCCCGCAAGCGGCGGCAAGAGATCGCGCAGGAAGCGGACTTCTTCGGCTCGATGGACGGTGCCAGCAAGTTCGTGCGTGGCGACGCAGTGGCCGGCATCCTGATCATGGTTATCAACATTGTCGGTGGGCTGTTTATCGGCATGCTGCAGCACGACCTGTCGTTTGCGCAGGCGGCGCAGAACTACACCCTGCTGACCATCGGCGACGGCCTGGTGGCGCAGATCCCGGCGCTGATCATCAGCACCGCGTCCGGCATCGTGGTGGCGCGGGTGGGCACCGACCAAGACCTCGGCGAAGAGATGGTCGGTCAGGTGTTCGAGCGCCCACGAGTGCTCTACACCACCGCTGGCATCCTCGCCGGGCTGGGTTTGATCCCGGGCATGCCCAACGCCGTGTTCTTGCTGATGGCGGGCTTGCTGGCCGGCCTGGCACGGTCGGTCGAATCGCGGCCACCACCCGTCGACGAAGCCGCCGAAGCGGCCGCAGCAGCGGCACTGGAAGCGCCGGAGGTGAGTTGGGACGACGTCGCGCCGGTGGATGTTCTGGCACTGGAAGTGGGCTATCGCTTGATTCCGATGGTCGACCGCAATCAGGACGGCGAACTGCTCAAACGCATCCGCGCGCTGCGCAAAAAGTTCGCCAGCGAGATCGGCTTTCTGATTCCTGCGGTGCACATTCGCGACAACCTGCAACTGAAACCCAACGGCTACCGCATCCTGCTCAAGGGCGTGGAAGTGGGTACAGGCGAGACGCAGGTTGGCCAATTTCTCGCGATCAATCCCGGCAAAGTCCTGGGACCGATCGCCGGCGTGGCCACCACCGACCCAAGTTTTGGCCTGCCCGCCACCTGGATCAGCGCAGAAGACCGCGAGCAGGCGCAGCTGCTCGGGTACACCGTGGTGGATGCCAGCACGGTGGTGGCGACGCAACTCTCCAACCTGATCCAGTCGCACGCCTCCGAACTGCTCGGCCGCGAGGAAGTTCAGGGCATGCTCGATCATCTGGGCAAGGTGGCACCCAAGCTGGTGGAAGATCTGGTGCCGAAGACGCTGAGCCTGGGCCTTTTGCGCAAAGTGCTACAGGGTCTGCTTGACGAGGGTGTGCCGCTGCGCGACATGCGTTCGATTATCGAGATCGTCAGCGAAACGGCCAAAGCCGACAGTTCCGCAGCCGATCTGATCGAAAAGATCCGCATCGGCTTGAGCCGGGCCATCGTCAACGACCTGGCCCCGGGCAGCCGCGAAGTCAGCGTCATCGCCCTCGAACCCAATCTGGAGCAACTGCTGATGCAGGCTTCGGTCGGCGTAGCTGGCGGCGAGGCGGGTCTCGAACCCGGCCTGGCCGAGGGCCTGCTTCGACGCGCCAGCCAACTCACCCAGGAGCGCGAGGCCGCTGGCCAGACGCCGGTGCTGCTGGTCGCCCCGCAACTGCGCCAGTTGCTGGCGCGCTTTTTGCGACGAACCCTGCCACAACTGCGGGTACTCTCGCACAGCGAAATCCCCGACAATAGGTCGATCCGCATCGTCGCCACTCTGGGTGGTCAAGCCACATGATCGTCCGCAAGTTCGTCGCCAGCAGTACCCGCGAGGCCCTCCGGCTGGTGCGCGACACCTTGGGCGCCAATGCCATCATCTTGTCCAACCGCACCGTCGATGGCGAGATCGAAGTGATGGCGGTGGCCGAAGGCGATTTCGATGGCAACCCGCCCGATGTCAAAGTGATGCCGCAAGTCGCAGGTCGGACAGCTCCTGAAGCGCAAGTGTTTCGCAACGCCCGGGTGCGTCGGAACAAGCCGGTGCCCGCTCCGGCTGCGCCCATCGCCGCAGCCGACGACACCGTCTCCGAACTGGTGGCAGAAGTGCGTTCGTTGAAGCAACTGGTGGAGACTCAGCTGTCGGGTTTCGCCTGGGGCGAGACCGCGCGGCGCGATCCCGCCCGTCCCGACGCGCTGCGCCAGTGGATCGCAGCCGGGTTCAGCCCTGATCTCGGCCGAGCCTGGCTTGAAGCCATGCCACCCGGTTCGCGCAGCGCCGAGCTGTGCGCCAACCTGCGGCAGCGGGTGCACCGCGAGCTGCAAGGCTGCGTGGTCGAATCCGACCTGGTCGAGGAGACCGGCATTTTTGCGCTGGTGGGCCCAACCGGTGTCGGCAAGACCACCACGGTGGCCAAGATCGGCGCCCGCTGTGCACTGCGCCACGGGGCAGCGCAACTGGCCTTCGTCACCACCGACAGCTACCGGGTCGGCGCCGAGGACCAGTTGCGCGTGTACGGCAAGTTGCTGGGTGCCCCGGTGTTTTCGGCCCGCGACGGCGCCGAACTCGATGTGACCCTGGAAGACATCCGCCGCCGCCGTCTGGTTTTGGTCGACACCATCGGCATGGGCCAGCGCGACCAAAGACTGGCCGACCAGCTAAGCCTGCTGACCGGCGCTGGTCATGAAGTGCAACGCATCCTGGTACTGTCGGCCAACACCCAGCTGAGCACGCTGGAAGACGTGGTGCAGCGGTACAGCGAAGGCGGACTGGCGGGCTGCATCCTCACCAAGATTGACGAGGCGGTGCGGCTGGGCGAGGTGCTGGACACGGTCATCCGCCACCAGCTGCCGATCCATTATTTGAGCAATGGCCAGCGCGTCCCCGAGGATCTGCATCGGCCGAATCCGCTATACCTGGCTGACCGCGCCTTCCGCACAGTCAGTCGACTGCCGCCGGTGGACGGCGACAATGGCGAGTTGGCGCTGTACGCCGCCGCGCTGGAAACACGCGGTTCGGTGCCCGGCGCCGAATGACCGCAGCGCTCCAGGATCAGGCCGAGGGACTGCGCCGGCTGGTCAATGTGCGCGCAGTGCGCTGCATCGGCCTGCTCGGCCCCAGCGACCTTGGCCTTGGCGTATTGGCCGATGCCATGGCTGTGGCTTGGTCGCAGCGCAATCGCCAGACTTTGGTCATCGAAGCGCGAAGCGTAGCGGAGCCGCTTACAGACGACGCGCCACGGGCCCGGCTGCCAAACTCGTCACAGGCTCTGTTGGTGTGGGGACAACAGCTCGCGCCAGCCGACGTGGTGTTAGGCCTGCTCGACCCGCTCGACCAAGGCTGGCCTTGCCTTGCTTTCGACGAATTTGTCATGGTAGCGTCCGCGACACCCAACCATTTGACACAAGCGTACGCACAGCTCAAGGCGCTGTCGGCGCTCAGCGGTCGAACCAGCTGCCACGTGATGTTCACCCGGACCCCTGCCAGCGCCGCGACCCGACCGATGCAAAACCTGCAGCAGACCGCCCGCAAGTTCCTCGGCTGTGTCCCGGCCGAGCTGGGGATCATTCCCGACGATCCGGCTCTGGCGCAGGCGGCGGCCATTGGTCGCAACGCCGTCGAAAGCCATCCCAAATCGCCTGCAGTGCGGGCGATCCGGGTTGCCGTGGAGCGCCTTGACAGCCTTGCGCCACAGCCTGGCGACTGGAGCGCTTGGTTGCAGCGGCTCAGCCTCGCGCTCCAGCGTCGGCCCGGCGGTAAGCCATGAATCCCTTGTCAGCGGCGGCTCTGGAAGCCCGGGTTCAGGAACACGCGCCGCTGGTCAAACGCATCGCCTATCACTTCATGACGCGTCTGCCCGCCAGCGTGCAGGTCGACGATCTCATCCAAGTGGGCCTGATTGGCCTGATGGACGCGGTGCAGAACTTTGACGACACGCAGGGTGCACAGTTCGAGACCTATGCCGCACAGCGCATCCGGGGCTCGATTCTTGACGAGCTGCGGCACATGGACTGGCTACCACGCAGCGTTCGCCGCAACATGCGGCAAATCGAATCGGCCAACACCCGACTCGAGCAGACCCTCGGCCGCCCGCCCAGCGAACAGGAGCTGGCGCAGGCCTTGGACCTGTCGCTCGACCAATACCATCAGCAGTTGTCCGATGGTCGCGGCGCGCAATTGCTCTACTACGAGGATTTCCAAGACAGCGGCGAGGCGCATTTCCTCGACGCCTACGCGGGCGACGACCAGCCGACACCGGCCAGCGTGCTGGAAGATGACCAGTTCCGGCGAAACCTGATTGACGCGATCGACCAGTTGCCCGAACGCGAACGCCTGATGATGAGCCTGTACTACGAGCAGGAATTCAATCTGAAGGAGATCGGCGAGGTGCTGGGCGTCTCTGAATCACGCGTCAGTCAGCTGCACAGCCAGGCAGTGGCCCGCCTGCGCAGCCGCTTGCGAGCCTGGACCGAAACCGCCTGAAGCCGATCTGCGGCCTGAAGACGGTTTACTTGCTGCCCTTTCGGCTCAAGTCGATCAAGTAATCGACCACCTGCAACATCTGCTCGGCACTGCCCGCCATCGAGGGGGACGTGAGGTATTTGCCGCCCACCACCAGCGACGGGACACTGCTCAAGCCGTAGTTAACGTTGAGCTGGCGCGCCGCCTGAACCTTGCCGTTGACGCCGAAGGAGCGGTAAGCGTCGCCGACCTTCTTGCTGTCAGCGCCCTGCTTGCCTACCCACTGCAAAAACGTGGACTCATCATTGAGATTGAGTTTCTCGACGTGCATGGCGTCGAAGATCTTGGCGTGGAGGTCGATATTGGTCGCGTCCAGGGCGTAGAAGGCCTTGGCCATCGGCTGCCAGTGCGCCGCCAACACCGCCGGCACCCGCTTGAACTGTACATCCTTGGGCAAACGCGCCACCCACGGGTTGAGCTTGGGCTCGAGGGCAAAGCAATGCGGGCAGCCGTACCAGAAAAACTCGGTGACCTGCACCTTGCCTGCTTCGGTCGGTTGCGGCAGCGGCACCAGCACGTAGTCCTTACCTTCGACCGGATCGGCCAGTGCGGTGCCACCCAGCCCCAGCCCGAACATGCAGCCAAGCAACAGCGGGCGGATCAGACGGTTGAGGGTGCGGAACATGGAGATCCTTTCGCTAGGGATGGTCAACGGGTTGGCATGTCGTCAACGCTGCCGGGTCGAACCGGTACGCTGTCGATGCCGTTGCTCTTCAGAAGGGTGCGAGCGGCGTCGAGTTCCGCAGAACTGGCAAACGGCCCGACGCGGATGCGGTGCAAGAACCCATCGCTCACCGGCAGTCGCTGCACCACCGCCGTCAAGCCAATCAAGGCCAGCCGCGCCTTCTGGTCGTCGGCATCAACGGGATTGCGGAACGCACCCGCCTGCAGATACAGGCCGGCGGGCAGGACAGTGCGATTGCCAGTCGACGCCGGCTCCCCCGACTTGTTAGGCAGGATGTCGTAGAAGTCGAACTTGGACGGCGGCTTGACCGCCTCGCCAGCAACAGTGCCCTCTCCATCATCCGCGGCCGGCACAGCGGGCGCGGCAGCCGGCTTGGGCTCCGGCACCGCCGGCAACACAGTGGGCGCCTCGCGCTCGGCGAAGGGTGATCCGCGCAGGTTGAGCCAGACCGCCACCGCCAAGGCCATCATGATGCCGAGCAACAAGCCGATGAGAATGCCGGTGAAAAGCCCGCCGCCGCGACGAGGTGCGGCCCGGTTGGGTGAGCTGTCAGGCACTGCGGACTTGCGCTCGGCCATGATCACATGCGCTCCGGAGCGCTCACACCGAGCAGGGCGAGGCCATTGGCGATGACCTGCCGGGTCGCGGCAGCGAGCGCCAAACGCGCTTCGCGCAGGGCAGCATCGTCGACCAGGAACTGGCTGGCGTTGTACCAGCTGTGGAAGTCCGCGGCGAGGTCCTTCAGATAGAAAGGCCACGCTGTGAGGGGCAAGGTCGGCAGCGGCGTCGGCCACCATCTGCGGGAAGGCTTCGAGCCGGTTAATCACGGCGCGCTCGTGCTCGCTGGTAAGCGGCCCGAGACCGGCCTGTGACAAGGCGGCCGTGTCCCCGCCCCACTGCTCGAGGACGCTGCAGATGCGCGCATGCGCGTACTGGATGTAATAGACCGGGTTGTCGTTGGTCTGGGCGCGGGCAAGGTCGATGTCGAACACCAGTTGCGAGTCGGCGCGGCGCGCCGCCAAGAAGTAGCGTGTCGCATCGGCGCCGACCTCGTCGATGAGGTCGCGCAAGGTCACATAACTGCCGGCACGCTTGGAGATCTTCACCTCCTCGCCACCGCGCATCACCGTCACCATCTGGTGCAGCACGTAATCTGGCCAGCCTAGCGGGATGCCAACACCCAGCGCCTGCAAACCGGCGCGGACGCGGGTGATGGTGCTGTGGTGGTCGGCGCCCTGCTCGTTGATGACGCGCCCAAAGCCGCGACTCCACTTGCCGGCGTGGTAGGCCACATCGGGCACGAAGTAGGTGTAGCCGCCCTCACGCTTGCGCATGACGCGGTCCTTGTCATCGCCGAAGGTGGTTGTGCGCAGCCACAGCGCGCCGTCGTCCTCGTAGGTGTGACCGGACTCGACGAGCGCCTGCACAGTGCGCTCCACCGAACCATCGGCGTACAGCGCCGACTCAAGGCTGAACACGTCAAAGCGCACACCGAAAGCCTTGAGGTCGAGGTCCTGCTCGTGGCGCAGCCAGGCCACGGCGAACTCGCGCACCGAGGCGGCGTCCTCAGGATCACCCTTGGCGGTGACGCTGCGGTCATCGGCGACCACCGATTGCTTCGCCAAAAAGGCGCGGGCGACATCGACGATGTAGTCGCCGCGGTAGCCGTCGGCCGGCCACGACGGATGGTCCGGTCCGAGGCCCTTGGCGCGCGCCTGAACGGACAAGGTGAGGTTGTCGATCTGCGCGCCGGCATCGTTGTAATAGAACTCGCGAGTGACGTCCCAGCCGGTGGCCTCAAGCAGGCGGCAGAGGCAATCGCCGACCGCTGCACCGCGACCGTGACCGACATGCAGTGGCCCGGTGGGATTGGCCGAGACGAACTCGACCTGCACCTTCTTGCCCTGCCCCGCCTGCGAACGCCCGAACGCGCCACTCGACGCCAGCACCGCATGCACCACGCCGTTGCGCGCGGCCGGATCGACGAACAGGTTGATGAAGCCGGGGCCGGCGACCTCGGCCCGCTCGACGAGGCCCGGCGCGTCGAGCGCAGCGACAATGGACTGCGCGAGCTCGCGCGGGTTGCGCCCCATCGGCTTGGCCAAGGTGAGCGCAATGTTGCAAGCGAAATCGCCATGGCCTGCCTGTTTGGGCCGATCCAGCACAGGCAGGGTTTGACCGGCGTCGACGCCGGCCGCGGCCAGCGCCCGGGTCAGGGCCTCGGCGAGGCGCTGCCGAAGATCAGCGGAAGGAGACATGGCGCTGCAGACAAAAAGAAGGGCGGATTATACCCGCCCCAAACGAGGAGACGCCCGGACTCAGAGCGCCCTAAAACGCAGTCCAGATGTAGCCGAACAGGGTTTTTGGCGTGCCGCCAAACCTCA
>RFMI01000060.1 GCA_009927815.1 Betaproteobacteria bacterium
GGTCGTCCTCGACCAGCAGGATCCTCACCCGGCAGGCGGCACCAGCGCGTGCCGTCGCAGGTCGTCGAGGCTGAGGTAGGCCAGCGCCGAAAAATGAGTGGCCTCAAGGACCACGGGTGGCGCGACACCGGCGGCCAATGCCTCTTTCCAGCGCGCTGCGCACAAGCACCAGCGGTCACCGGGTTTGAGACCGGGGAAGCCAAAGTGCGGCGCCGGCGTGATCAGGTCGTTGCCCTGGCTCAGCGAGAACTGCAGGAATTCGTCGGTCACTTCGGCGCACACCACGTGCAGGCCGACGTCTCCCGGGCCGGTGCGACAGCAGCCGTCACGAAAAAAACCAGTGACTGGCTGGACGCTGCACGGCTGAAGTTCGCCTCCCAGCACATTGCGGGCGGTCATGGACGCAGTGGAGTCGGTCATCTCGGTGGGGTGGTGGTCGGAGTAAACTGGGCAAACCCAAATGTGGTCTGCACGACGATGATACCGCCAGTGCGACGCAGCCAACTGCAGCGATTCGATATGCCCGCACCGCGTTTTGTCCACCTGCGACTGCACAGCGAGTACTCCGTCAGCGACGGCGTCACCCGCATCGACGACGCCATCGACGCGGCGCACGCCGATGGCCAGCCCGCGCTGGCACTCACCGACTTGGGCAATCTGTTCGGACTGGTCAAGTTCTACAAACAGGCGCGGGCCCGCGGCATCAAGCCGATCTGCGGCGCAGACTTCTGGCTAGCCAGCGACTCCGACACCGAACCGTCACGCCTGCTACTGCTGGTGCGCGACCACGGTGGCTATCTGGCGCTGTGCCGACTGATGACGCGGGCCTACCGCGAGGGACTCGAGCGCGGCCGCGCGACGCTGCGCCGCGAGTGGTTCGACAACGAAGATTGCAGTGGCCTGATCCTGCTCTGCGGCGCCCGCCACGGCGAGATCGGGCGGGCGCTACTGGGCGGCAACAGCGATGCCGCCGAGGCGCTGGCGCGCGAGTGGTCGGCGCGCTTCCCCGGCGCCTGCTATCTCGAGGTCCAACGCGACGGCTCGGCCGACGCCGAGTCGCACACCCGGGCGACCGCGCGCTTGGCGAGTCGGCTGCGCTTACCTTTGGTGGCCACCCATCCGGTGCAGTTTCTACGCCCCGACGACTTCAAAGCCCATGAAGCACGGGTCTGCATCGCCGAGGGCCACGTGTTGTCGGACCGCAAACGGCCGCGCAAATACAGCCCCGAGCAGTACTTCATGGGTCAAGACGAGATGGCCTCGCGCTTTGCCGACTTGCCCCAAGCACTGGAAAACGCCGTCGTCATTGCGCGGCGCTGCAATCTGCAACTGACGCTGGGCAAGTCGAAGCTGCCACTGTTCCCGACACCCGAGGGGGTGACGCTGGACCAGTTTCTCGTCGATGAGTCGCGCGCCGGTCTGAACCAGCGCTTGCTGCAGCTCTACCCCAACAGCGCCGAGCGCGAACGAGAGCGCGCACGGTATGAGGCGCGGCTCGACTTCGAGTGCCAGACCATCGTGCAGATGGGCTTCCCAGGCTACTTCCTGATCGTCGCCGACTTTATCGGCTGGGCCAAACGCAACGGCGTGCCGGTCGGGCCGGGGCGCGGCTCCGGCGCTGGCTCGCTGGTCGCCTACAGCCTGGGCATCACCGACCTCGACCCGCTGCGCTACGACCTGCTGTTCGAGCGCTTCCTGAACCCGGAGCGGGTGTCCATGCCCGACTTCGACATCGATTTTTGCCAAGAGGGCCGCGACCGCGTCATCGACTACGTGCGCGGCAAATACGGCGACGCATCGGTGTCGCAAATCGCCACCTTCGGCACGATGGCGGCGCGCGCAGTGCTGCGCGACGTCGGGCGGGTGCTCGAGTGGGGCTACAACCGTACCGACGAGCTGGTCAAGCTGGTGCCCAACCCGCCGGGCAAGGCGGTGACGCTCAAGCGCCGCACCGACCCGGACGACAAGCAGACGCTCTACGCCCGCGAAGAGGCTCCGGAACTCGAGGCGCGCGAGGCGCGGGACGAGGAGACCGCCGAGCTGCTGGCGCTTGCCGAGCAGCTGGAAGGCACCATCCGCAATGTCGGCATGCACGCCGGCGGCGTGCTGATTGCGCCGGGCAAGCTCACTGATTTCTGCCCGCTCTACCTCGCCGAGGGCGGCGCGCCGGTGTCGCAGTTCGACAAGGACGACGTCGAGGCCGCCGGTCTGGTCAAGTTTGACTTCCTCGGCCTGACCACGCTGACCATCCTTGCCGCGGCAGAAAAATTCACGCGCGCCCTGCCGCCAGAGCAGGGCGGCAACCCAGCTTTCGAGCTCGGCGCCCTGCCGCTGGACGACCGTGCCACCTTCGAGTTGCTGGCCAGCGCCAACACCACGGCTGTGTTCCAGCTCGAATCGCGGGGCATGAAGGACATGCTCAAGCGCGCCAAACCCGATCGCTTCGAGGACATCATCGCGCTGGTGGCGCTCTACCGCCCCGGGCCGATGGACCTGATCCCCGACTTCATCGAGCGCAAGCATGGCAAGCAACGCGTCGAATACCTCGACGAGCGGCTCAAGCCGATCCTCGGTGAGACCTACGGCATCATGGTTTACCAGGAACAGGTGATGCAGATTGCGCAGGTGATCGGCGGCTACTCACTGGGTGCCGCCGACCTGCTGCGCCGGGCGATGGGCAAGAAGAAGCCCGAGGAGATGGCCGCGCACCGCGTCACCTTCACCGAGGGCGCCGCCAAGAACGGCGTGTCAGAGCAGCGCGCGACCCAGCTGTTCGACTTGATGGAGCGCTTTGCCGGTTACGGCTTCAACAAATCGCACGCCGCCGCCTACGCCTTGGTGGCCTACCAGACCGCTTACATGAAGGCGCACCACGCCGCCGCGTTTGCCGCCGCCAACATGAGTTCGGCGCTGGACGATACTGACAAGCTGCGGGTGTTTTTCGAGGACGCGCGGGTCAACGGCATCACCATCCTGCCACCCGACGTGAACGCCTCCGACTACCGCTTCGTGCCGGTGGACGCGCGCTCGGTCCGCTATGGTCTGGGCGGCATCAAGGGCGCTGGCGAGGGCGCCATCCAAAGCCTGATCTCCGCGCGGCAGACCGGTGGCGCCTTCACCAGCCTGTTCGATTTTTGCGCCCGCGTCGACCGCCGACTGGCCAACCGCAAGACCTGGAGGCGCTGATTCGCGGTGGCGCTTTCGACGCGCTGCACGCCGACCGCGCGGCGATGCTGGCGTCGGTCGGACTGGCCATGGAGGCCGCCGAGCAGGCCGCCGCCAACGTCAACCAGGTGAGCCTGTTCGGCGACGACGAGCCGATGGCCGCGGTGAGCCATGCACTGGTCGACTGTCCGCCCTGGAGTGACGAAGAGCGCCTGAGTGCCGAAAAAGCGGTACTGGGTTTTTACCTGTCGGGGCACCCCTTCGACGCGGCCTGGCCGCGCCTGCAGGGCTTCGTCAAGACGCGCCTGAAAGACCTGCAAGCGGCTCGCGAAACGCAAGTTCTGGCCGGAATCGTGGTCGGCTTCAAGGTGGTGATGGGCGCGCGGGGGCGGCGTGGCATCGTGCAACTCGACGACAACACCGCGGTGGTGGAGGTGACGGTGTTCGGCGAGACCCTGGACGCCAGCCAAGGCCACTTGCTCGACGAGCGTCTGGTGGTGATCGAGGGCCGCGCCAGCCACGATGAGTACTCCGACAGCACTCGCGTGGTCGCCGACGCCGTGTTCGACCTCGACGCTGCGCGCAGCCGTTTTGCCCGTCGCGTCACCTTGCGCATGAACGGCGGCTCTGACCTCGACCGGCTACGCGGCCTGCTGCAACCGCACACCAGCGGCAGCACAGCCATCCGCATCGACTATCGCAACCACGAGGCGACCGCGCAGATCGAACTTGGCGAGGACTGGCGGGTGCGCTTGTCGCCCGGACTGCTGGGCGCGCTCACCGAGTGGCTGAGTGCCGAGAACATCGGCATCGAATACGGCGTGCCAGAGGGCGGTGGCGGTGGTGCAGGGCGACGGCGCCCGCGCCATTAAGGGCTGCGTGCCGCTTTGCCCCACCCCTGCGCTGGTCTAGAATCGGCGACCCTGCTGACCGGAACCGCTGCGCGGCGAGTGCTTCATGCAAGACGTCAAACCCCGCCTGGCCTGGGGCATCACCGGATCCGGGCATTTCCTCAAAGAATCACTCGACATCGCGCTGTCGCTGCCGCATTGCGACCTGTTCCTGAGTCGCGCCGCCGAGGAGATCCTGCCGATGTACGGCATCAGCCTCAACGGCCTCAAGGACCGCGCGCGTGTCTATCGCGACACGACCGCCAGCTCAGTGCCGGTGGGTCTGTTCTACTACGGCCATTACCACACGGTGGTGATCGCCCCGGCCACCAGCAACACCGTCGCCAAATGTGCGCTGGGTTTGTCCGACAGCCTGATCAGCAACCTGTTTGCGCAGGCCGGCAAGACGCGCGTACCGATCTACCTCTATGCCTGCGACACCGAGCCCGAGATGGATACCGAGGCCCCCAAGGACTGGGTCAAGGTCTACCCGCGCCCGATCGACCTCGAATACACCCGTCGCGTTGGCGAAATGGACGGCGTGACCGTGCTGCACTCGGTCGAAGCGCTGCAGATCGCGGTTGAGCAGCGTCTGCGGGTAGCACCCACGCCGACACTCGGCGATGTCCACCGCGACCTCGACACCCTCATCGGTGAGGGTCGTGGTGAAGGCGGCGGAGACGGCCGCCGCTGATGAGCGAGCACATCCTCTTTCTCACCGGCAAATTGGCCCAAAAGAGCCTGCATCAGGTCCTCGAGGGCATGGCGCCGACGGGCTTCGACTACACCGTGCACGACATCGGCATCTCGGTGGCGGGGCTGATGACCACCGAGATGATTCTGCGCCGGCTGGACAACGCCATGGGCGCGACGCGTATGGTGCTACCGGGTCGCTGCCGTGGCGAACTGGCGCCGCTGGCGGCCAAGTACGGCATCCCGGTCGAACGCGGCCCGGACGACCTCAAAGATATGCCGCAGTTCTTCGGCCGCGCCGCGACCCGACCCGATCTGTCGCAACAACGCGTGCTGATCTTTGGCGAGATCGTCGAGGCGGCGCAGGTGAGCGTGGCGCGCATCGTCGAGCGTGCGACCTACTACCGCGACTGCGGCGCCGACGTCATCGATCTGGGCTTTCTGCCGGGCGAGCGCTTCGAGCATCTGGAAGAAGCGATCACCGAGCTCAAGCGCATGGGCCTGCGTGTCAGTGTGGACTCGCTTGCGCCGGAAGACCTCATCCGCGGCGGGCGCGCCGGCGCCGACTACCTGCTGTCGCTGCACGAGGGCACCCTGCATGTGGTCGACGAAGTGGCCAGCACGCCGATTCTGGTCGGCCAGCCAGCGCAGGACATGGCCAGCCTGGAGCGCGCCATGGAGGCGATAGACAAACGTGGTCGGGCGATGCTCTGCGACCCCATCCTCGAGCCGATCCACTTTGGTTTCACCGAGTCGATCGTGCGCTACCGCGACTTCCGCGCCAAATACCCGGACGTTCCGATGATGATGGGCGTCGGCAATCTCACCGAACTCACCGACGCTGATACTGCCGGCATTAACGCCCTGCTGTTCGGCATCATCTCCGAACTGCGCGTCGACGCCGTCCTGGCGACCGAGGTGAGCCCACACGCGCGCAGTGCAATTCGCGAGGCTGACCATGCGCGGCGCATCATGTTCTGGTCGGGCGAACGCAACCGCCTGCCCAAGGATGTCGATGACAGCCTGATGAACCTGCACGAGCGCCGCCCCTTCCCCTACACCCCGGACGAGATCGGCGAGTTCGCGGCGGCGGTGAAGGACGCCAATTACCGCATCCAAGTGTCGGAAGCCGGCGTGCACCTCTACAACCGCGACGGTCTGCTCACCGAGGGCGACCCCTACGACTTCTTCCCAAAACTGCGCGAGGCGCTGGGCGGTGACGCTGGTCATGCGTTTTATCTGGGCGTCGAGCTGGCGCGCGCCCACATGGCGTGGAAGCTCGGCAAGCGCTACGACCAGGATGAGGACCTGAAGTGGGGCGCGGCGCTGCCACCAGTGGTCGAGGACCTCACCCACCAGAAAGCCATGGGCGCGACCATGCCGCTGCGACGGCAGAACAAAGGTCGCACCCAGCCGGTCAGCAATCCTGATGCGGAGGCTGAGGGTGAGTAATCACTTCATCCGCGAGGTCATCGTCACCACGCAGTCGCCCGAGGGTCTGCCGCACATCGCGCCGATGGGCGTCTGGGAGGAGGATGGCCTGGTGACGCTGGCGCCGTTCCGCCCTTCGCGCACGCTCGACAACGTCCTCGCGCGCAGCGTGGCGGTGGTCAACGCCTGTGACGACGTCCGCATCTTCGCCGGATGCCTGACTGGGCGCCACGACTGGCCGCTGATCGCGGGCGAGACGCGCGGCACGCTGCGCTTGCGGGACGCGGTGAGCCATCAGGAGCTGCAACTGGAGCGGGTCGATGAGGACGAGCAACGCCCCAAGTTGCGCTGCCGCGTCATGCGCGAAGAAGCACATCGCCCCTTCCTCGGCTTCAACCGGGCGCGCGCCGCGGTGCTCGAGTGCGCCATCTTGGCCAGCCGCCTGCACATGCTCCCCGCCGACAAGATTCGCGCCGAGCTTCTCTACCTGACGATTGCAATCCAGAAGACCGCCGGCCCGACCGAACGCGAAGCTTGGGGTTGGCTGCTGGAGAAGATCGAAGCGCATCTGGCGGATGCGGAGACCGCACCGCGATGACCCGCCTGCTGATCAGCGTGAGTACGGCCGCCGAAGCGTGTCTGGCGCTCGCAGCCGGCGCCGACATCGTCGATGGCAAGGATGCGGCCGCTGGACCCCTGGCTGCCCTGCCCGACGTCACCCTGCGCGACATCGTCGCGGCGGTGGCGGGGCGAGTACCCGTCTCAGCCACGATCGGCGACTGGCCGGCCGAGCCCGAGGTGCTGTTACAGGCCGCCGAGCGCGTCGCCGCCGCCGGCGTCGATTGGGTCAAAGTGGGGTTCTATCCGGGTGGCGACTGGGACGCTTGCCGTGCAGCGCTGGCGCCCTTGGCCCAACGCACGCCCTTGATTGCCCTGCTGCTGGCCGACCGCACGCCCAATCCGACTGAGCAGCTCGCGGCCTTTGCGGCAGCAGGTTTCCGGGGCGTGATGCTTGACACCGCCAGCAAGGACGGGCGCCGCCTGACCGACCACAGTTCAATCGGTAGTTTGTCCGGCTTTGTCGCGGAAGCGCGCAAGCACCATCTGCAATGCGGTCTTGCCGGGTCTTTGCGGCAGACCGACCTCGCCGATCTCTTACCACTGGGCGCCGACGTATTGGGCTTTCGCGGTGCCGCCTGCCACGACGGGCATCGCGCTCAAGCCCTGTGCGCCGACCGCGTGACTGCGCTGGCCGACGCCTTGCAAGTCAGCGTCTTTTAGCTGGCTGCGACTGCCGCGCCGTCGATCTGGAAGCGCTCGACCAAGGTCTTCATTTGATCCGCAGTGGTCCGCAGCTGATTGCTCGATGCAGCAATCTGATGCGCCCCTTGCGCCGTGTCATTGGCGACGTCACGCACCCGTTCGATGGCTGTAGCAACGTTGGCGACCACCTCGTTCTGCGCTGCCGAAGACTCGACGATCAAGCGGTTCATGTCGTTGATGGTGGCGATCGCATTCACGATGCGCGACAGCGAATCACCGGCACCGGCCGCGTGCTGCACGCTCTCGTGGGTGCGCAACTGACCCGCCTCCATCACCTGCGCAGCGTTGGCCGCGACGGCTTGCAAGCGCTCGATCATCGCCTGGATCTCTTGCGTTGACTGCTGCGTGCGTGAGGCCAAGGTCCGCACCTCGTCTGCCACCACGGCAAAGCCACGACCGTGGTCACCCGCACGCGCGGCCTCGATGGCCGCGTTGAGCGCCAGCAGATTGGTCTGCTCGGCCACGCCCTTGATGACGTCCACCACCCGACCGATCTGCTCGCTATCGACGCGCAGCCCGTTGATGACTTCTGCCGTGCGACTCACCTCGGTGGCCAGCAGATCGATCGCCTCGATCGCCTTGAGCACCACCGCCTTGCTGGCGTCGGCCTCTTGATTGGCGTCGGCGGCAGCGGTCGCCGCAGCGTTGGCGTGGTCAGCGACCTGGCTCATGTGCTGGGTCATCAGGTCGATCGACATCGCCATGCCGTGGGTATCGTCGTGCTGGCGGGTGACGTTGCTGCCGCCACGCTCAGTCACTTCAGCCAACTCCGAGGCAGCGTCGGACAGCGAACCGGCTGCGATGCGGATATCGCTGACGATGCTGACCACCGACTTGCGAACGATGTTGACTTCGTGCGCCATCCAGGCGAACTCATCCTTGCCGGACAGGGCCAGTTTGCGATCGAATCGGCCACCCGCCATCTGTTGCAGGGCTGTGGCGAGCCGGAATGCGCGATCGCCAGCTCGTCGGCCCAGCACCGTTGCGAACACCAGCGACAGAATTAGCCCAACTGCGAGCAGGGCCACCGAGATCGATTGCAGCACCGAATCACCGCTGAACACAAACACCACCGCCACGATCGCCAGCATCGGCAACGACGCCACCAAGGCTACCAACTGCATCTGCACCCTGAGGTTGAGGTTCTCGAACATCACATCTCCTGTCTGAATCGCCGTGTATGGGGGCGAGGTGTATGTCTAGCGTGGGTATTATCGTCAAATATGATTACAACGCGCATACCCACCGTTCTCTTGACCGGATTTCTCGGCGCCGGGAAAACCACTTGGCTCAATCGGCTGCTGCGCGAACCCGGCTTTGCCAACACGGCAGTGGTCATCAACGAACTCGGGGCGGTCGGTATCGACCACCACTTGGTGCGAGAGGCGTCGGACACGGTCACGGTGCTGGAGAACGGCTGCCTGTGCTGCGTCATGAACGGCGAGTTGATCGACACCCTGCGTGACCTCTACCTCAAGCGCGTCCGCATGGAGGTCCCGGAGTTCGACCGCGTGCTGATCGAGACCACCGGGCTGGCCGACCCCGCCCCAGTGGTCGGCGTGCTATCCCGCGACGCCTTCCTCGACACCTATTACCGCTTCGACGGCGTGTTGACACTGGTGGACGCGCTTGCTGGCGAGACGACGCTCGACGCGCACTTCGAGGCGGTCAAACAGGTGGCGATGGCCGATGTGGTCGGCTTGAGCAAGCGCGACCTGGCCGATCCCGTGGCGCAAGACAACCTTGCGCAACGCATCGCGCAGATCAACCCCGGCGTCGCACTCGCCGATGCTCGCAGCGAGTCTCCCGCCAACTTGATCGCGCACGTGCAGCGTCGCCCCGGCGTCGGCAGCGACGCGCGGCGCTGGCTGGCGGCGGGTCGCTTCGCCGCGGTCAAGGGCATCGGCGGAGTGGCGCCGCCGCCCGCACCTGAGGGTGGCCGCCACGATGGCCGTGTGCAGTCGTTCTGCGTCACCTTCGATGAGCCGGTCCAGCGCGACAACCTTCGCGCTGCGTTGGAGATGCTGTGCGCTTTCCGCGGCGAGCACCTGCTCCGCGTGAAGGGCATCGTCAACGCCATCGGCCACGACACACCGCTGGTGGTGCACGCGGTGCAGCACACGCTCTACCCGATCGAGACGCTCGAGGCATGGCCCGACGACGACCGTCGTACCCGGCTCGTGTTCATCGAGCGCGACCTCGATGGCGAATTCATCCGCAAGACGCTGGAGAACTTCGTGCAGGCGGGCGACGGGGTGTTCGGCAGACAGTAGTGCCGTCGGGGTCCGAGTTGGAACGGGCAGCGCCAGGCCGGCAGTGGGTTGCCGCCGCTACCGCACCACAGCGGCGAGTTCGCCCTTCTCGTAGCGCTGGAACATGCTCTCAAGCGACAGTGGCTTAAGCTTGCTTGCCTGTCCAGCCGCACCAAACGCTTCGTAGCGGGCAATGCAGATGTCGCGCATGGCGGCGGTCGCCTTGGCCAGATACTTGCGCGGATCGAATTCCTTGCGGTCCTGGTTGAAGAACTGCCGGATCGCGCCGGTGCTGGCCATGCGCAAGTCGGTATCAATGTTGACCTTGCGCACGCCGTGTTTGATGCCCTCGACGATCTCGTCCACCGGCACCCCATAGGTCTGGCCCATGTCGCCGCCGTTGTCGTTGATGATCTTGAGCCACTCCTGCGGCACCGAACTCGAGCCGTGCATCACCAAATGCGTGTTGGGGATGCGCGCGTGGATCGCCTTGATGCGTTCGATGGCCAGAATATCCCCGGTCGGCGGACGGGTGAACTTGTAGGCGCCGTGCGACGTGCCGATGGCGATGGCGAGCGCATCGACCTGCGTCGCTGCAACAAAGTGGGCGGCCTCTTCCGGATCGGTGAGCAGCTGCGAATGGTCGAGCACACCTTCCGCGCCGACGCCGTCTTCCTCACCGGCAGTACCGGTCTCGAGCGAGCCGAGGCAGCCCAACTCACCCTCGACCGAGACGCCACACGCGTGCGCCATGGCGACCACCTCGCGCGTCACGCGGACGTTGTAGTCGTAATCGGTCGGCGTCTTGCCGTCGGTGCCAAGGCTGCCGTCCATCATCACGCTGGAGAAGCCGAGCTGGATCGAGCGCTGGCAGATGGCCGGGCTGGTGCCGTGGTCCTGGTGCATGCACACCGGGATGTGCGGGAACTCCTCGATGGCGGCGAGGATGAGGTGGCGCAAGAACGGCGCACCCGCGTACTTACGAGCGCCAGCCGAGGCCTGCACGATCACTGGCGCGTCAGTTTTGTGTGCCGCCTCCATGATGGCGCGCATCTGCTCGAGGTTGTTGACGTTGAAGGCCGGCACGCCGTAGCCGTATTCGGCGGCGTGGTCGAGCATCTGGCGGAGAGAGATGAGCGCCATGAACGTGTGTCCTACCGAATACGGATGATTTTGAGGGTGTTGGTGCCGCCCGGCTGGCCAATCGGCTCACCAATGGTGATGGCCACCAGATCGCCCGCTGCGACCACATCGAGGCGCTTGAGCTCTTCACCGGCGCGCTCCAGCACCACCTCGGGGTCGGTCGATGCCTCCTCGAAACGGATCGGGTAGACCCCGCGGAACAGCGAGGCACGACGCCGGGTCTCGACGCTGGGCGACAGCGCGTAGATCGGGATGTCGAGATTGAAGCGCGACATCCACAGCGCGGTGGTGCCGGATTCGGTCAGCGCGGCAATCGCCCGCAGCGGGTAATGCGCCGCGATGAACACCGCCGCCAGCGCGATCGACTGCTCGACCGAGCTGAAATCCTTGCCCTCGAAGTCTTTTTCCGGGACGAACTCAGCGACCTTCTCGGCCTCGATGCACACGCGATTCATGGCCGAGATGGTCTCGACCGGATATTTGCCGACAGCGCTCTCAGCCGACAGCATCACGCCGTCCGTGCCGTCGAGCACGGCATTGGCGACGTCGGACACCTCGGCGCGGGTTGGCATCGGGCTGTCGATCATCGACTCCATCATCTGCGTCGCGGTGATGATCAGTTTGCGCTTGGCCCGCGCCATCTTGATCATGCGCTTCTGCAAACCAGGCACCGCCGCGTCGCCCATCTCCACCGCCAGGTCGCCCCGCGCCACCATGATGCCGTCAGACGCGTCGAGGATCTCCTCCAGTGCATCGATGGCCTCGGCGCGTTCGATCTTAGCGATGATGCGCGCATCCCAACCGGTCTGGCGCAGCAGGGCGCGCGCCTGGTCGATGTCGGCGCCGCTGCGGGGAAAACTCACCGCCACGTAGTCGGCCTTGATCGCGGCGACCGTCTTGATGTCCTCGCGGTCTTTGTCGGTCAGTGCCGGCGCCGACAAGCCGCCACCCAAGCGGTTAACGCCCTTGTTGTTGGACAGAACGCCGCCCTGCACCACCGTGCAGAAGATCTCCGGACCCTTGACCTCGTTCACGGTCATGGTGATGAAACCATCGGCCAGCAGCAGGGTGTCGCCCGGGCCGACGTCTCCGGTCAATTCCTTGTAGTCGAGGCCGACGCGCGTCTGATCCCCCATCTCACAGGCCGCATCCAAGATGAAGCGGTCACCGGGCGCCAGGCTCACTTTGCCTTCGGCGAATTTGCCAATGCGAATCTTTGGCCCTTGCAGATCGGCCAGCACACCCACGGCACGCTTGCGCTCGCGGGCCAGTGCGCGCACCCGCTCGGCCACCTCGGCATGGTCGGAACCCTTGCCGTGGGAAAAATTGAGGCGCACCAGATCGAGACCGGCGTCCATCATCCGCCCGAGGACGGCGTCGGAGCTGCTCGCCGGGCCCAAGGTGGCGACGATTTTGGTCTTGCGGAGAATGAACGGTGTCTGCATGGGAGTCCTGACTAGGCCTGCGCAGCGCGCTCGGCAAGAATGGCCACTGCCGGCAGGGTCTTGCCCTCGAGGAACTCGAGGAAGGCCCCGCCGCCCGTGGAAATGTAGGAGATGTCTGTTTCAAGATCGTATTTGGCGATCGCCGCCAAGGTGTCGCCACCGCCGGCGATGCTAAACGCGTGACTGGCGGCTATGGCGCGACCGACTGCCTCGGTGCCAGCCGCGAACGCGTCGAACTCAAACACGCCAACCGGGCCGTTCCAGACCACGGTGCCGGCCTTGGCGATGATGTCGGCGTAGGCACGGGCGGTGTCCGGGCCGATATCGAAGATGAGGTCATCGGCGGCAACGTCGGCCACCGCCTTGACCACGCCCGGCTCGTCGGCGGCAAAGCGCTTGCCGACCACCACATCGGTGGGCAGCGGAATATCGCCACCGCGTGACTTCGCCGCGCTCATCAGACGGCTCGCGGCGTCGAGCAGATCGTCTTCGCACAGCGATTGGCCGATCGGGTAGCCGGCCGCCTTCAAGAAGGTATTGGCGATGCCACCACCAACGATCAGCTGATCGACGGTGCCGGCCAGCGACTCGAGGATGGTGAGTTTGGTCGAGACCTTGCTCCCGGCCACCACCGCCAACAGCGGTCGCGCGGGCTGCTGCAGGGCGCGGCCCAGCGCGTCCAACTCCGCGGCCAGCAGTGGCCCAGCGCACGCGACTGGCGCGAACTTGGCGACGCCGTGGGTGGTCGCTTCGGCGCGGTGAGCGGTGCCAAACGCATCATTCACGTAGACGTCGCACAGCGCAGCCATCTGTCGCGCCAGCTCATCGCTGTTCTTCTTCTCGCCGCGGTTCAGGCGACAGTTCTCCAGCAAAACGACCTCGCCAGCCGCCACCTGCACCCCATCGAGCCAGTTGGCGACCAGCCGCACCGGCTTGCCGAGCAGCTCAGCCATGCGCGCGGCAACCGGCGCCAACGAATCTTCAGGCTTGAACTCGCCCTCGGTCGGGCGGCCGAGGTGGCTCGTCACCATCACCGCGGCGCCTGCTTCGAGCGCCAAGCGCACCGCCGGCATCGAGGCGCGGATGCGCGTGTCGTCAGTGATGGCGCCGGTGGCGTCCTGCGGCACGTTGAGGTCGGCGCGGATGAACACCCGCCGTCCAGCCAGTGGAACCTCGCTCATGCGCAGGAAACGGCTCACCGCAGCGACGCTCACTTGGCCTGCATCAGCGCGACAGTGGTGTCGAGCATGCGGTTGGAGAAGCCCCACTCGTTGTCGTACCACGCCAGCACCTTCACCAACCGGCCGTTGACCTTGGTCTGAGTGGCGTCGAAGGTGCTCGAGGCGGGGTTGTGGTTAAAGTCGGACGACACCAGCGGCAGCGTGTTGTACCCGAGCACGCCCTTGAGCTCACCCTCGCTGGCAGCCTTCATGATGGCGTTGACTTCGTCAGTGCTGGTGTCGCGCGCGGCGGTAAAAGTGAGGTCGACCACCGACACATTGATGGTCGGTACGCGAATCGCAAAGCCGTCGAGCTTGCCGTTGAGCTCTGGCAGCACCAGACCGACGGCCTGCGCTGCGCCAGTCTTGGTCGGGATCATGTTGTGTGCGGCGGCGCGGGCGCGGTAGAGGTCGGAGTGGTAGACGTCGGACAGCACCTGGTCGTTGGTGTAGGCATGCACGGTGGTCATCAGGCCGTTGACGATGCCGATCTCGCGGTGCAACGGCGCGGCGACCGGCGCCAAACAGTTGGTGGTGCAACTGGCGTTGGAGATGACGGTGTGGCTGGCGCGCAGGGTATCGTGGTTGACGCCGTAGACGATGGTCGCATCGGCCTCGTTCTTGTCGGCCGGTGCCGAGATGATGACCTTGCGGGCGCCGGCGTCGATGTGCGGCTGGCACTTGGCTTTGGTGCGGAAGATGCCGGTGCACTCCAGCACCACGTCGATGCCCAAGTCGCCCCACGGCAGCTTCGCCGGGTCGCGCTCGGCGTAGCAGGCGATGCGGTCACCGTTGACAATGATCGCGCCATCGGCTGCGGCCACCGTGCCGGGGAAACGACCGTGTGCGGTGTCGTATTGGGTCAAATGGGCGTTGATCGCAGCGTCGCCGAGGTCATTGATGGCGACGATCTGCACATCCTTGCGGCCCGATTCGTAAAGGGCCCGCAACACATTGCGGCCGATGCGGCCGTAGCCGTTGATTGCGACGCGAATCGCCATGACTGTCAGTCCTTTTGCTTGAGATGCGAAGTGAGCAGCGTGCGCGCGGCGGCGACCACATTGTCCACAGTGAAGCCGAAGTGCTTGAACAAGGCGCCAGCGGGTGCCGACTCGCCGAAGGTGTCGAGTCCGACCACGGCGCCGTCGAGGCCAACGTACTTACGCCAACCGTCGGTGACACCGGCTTCGATGGCCACGCGCGGCACGCCTGCCGGGAGCACCTCGTTGCGCCACGCCGGTGACTGGCGATCGAACACATTGGTCGCCGGCATCGACACGACGCGCGCGCCGACACCGCTCTGCGCCAGCGCCTCACGCGCCTTCAACGCCAGTTCCACCTCGGAGCCAGTGGCGATCAGCACCACGTCCAGCTTGCCAATGGCGCTCTCAGCCAGCACATAACCGCCCTTGCGGATGTGCGCGGGGTCGATGCCACCCGACACGAAAGGCAGGTTCTGCCGGCTGAACACCAGACTGCTCGGCCCGTCTTTGCGCTCCACTGCGGCCACCCACGCCACCGCCGACTCCAAGGTGTCACATGGCCGCCAGACGTCCATGCGCGGAATGAGGCGCAGGCTCGCCAAATGCTCCACCGGCTGGTGGGTCGGACCATCTTCGCCCAAGCCGATCGAATCATGTGTGTAGACGAAGATGACGCGCTGCTTCATCAGCGCCGCCATGCGCAGCGCATTGCGGGCGTAGTCGGAGAACACCAGGAAGGTGCCGCCGAACGGGATCAAGCCGCCGTGCAGCGCCATGCCGTTCATCGCCGCGCTCATGCCGAATTCGCGAACACCCCAATTGACGTGACTACCGGTCGCGGCGTGGCGCCACGCGGTGCAAGCTGGCCAGTTGGTCAGATTCGACCCGGTGAGATCAGCCGAGCCGCCGACGAACTCGGGCAGCGCCGGGGCCAGCCCGGTGATGGCCAGTTGCGAGGCCTTGCGGGTGGCGACCGTCTGCGCCTGTTCGCGCGTCTTGGCGTACAGGGTCGCGACGGTGTCGGCCCAATTGGCCGGGAGGTCGCCCTTAACCCGGCGGGTGAATTCAGCGGCCAGTCCCGCATGGGACTGGCTGTAGGCGGCGAAGCGCGCGTCCCAGTCGGACTGCAACGCGGCGCCGGCAGCGCGGCGGTCCCAGTCGGCATAGATGTCGGCAGGGATCTCGAACGGGCCGTGGGTCCAGCCGAGCGCGGCGCGGGTCGCGGCGATCTCGTCGGCACCGAGCGGCGCACCGTGAACGTCGTGGCTGCCGGCCTTGTTGGGGAGCCCTTGCCGATGACGGTGCGGCAACAGATCAGCGTCGGCTTGGCGGTCTCGGCGCGCGCGGCCTTCAAGGCCTGTTCGATCGCGTCGCCGTCGTGGCCATCGACGCCGCGGATCACCTGCCAGCCGTAGGCCTCGAAGCGAGCCGGCGTGTCGTCGCCGAACCAGTGCTCGACGTGCCCGTCGATCGAGATGCCGTTGTCGTCATAGAAGACGACGAGCTTGCCGAGCCCGAGCGTGCCGGCCAGCGAGCAAGCCTCGTGGCTGACGCCCTCCATCAAGCAGCCGTCGCCAGCGAACACGTAGGTGTGATGGTCAACCACCGTATGGCCCGGCCGGTTGAACTCCTCGGCCAGGCGCTTTTCGGCCATCGCCATGCCCACCGCATTGGCCAAGCCCTGACCCAGCGGTCCGGTGGTGGTCTCGATGCCCGGCGCATAACCGTGCTCGGGGTGGCCAGGCGTCTTGGAGTGAAGCTGGCGGAACTGCTTGAGGTCGTCGATCGAGAGCGCGTAGCCAGTCAGATGCAGTAGCGCGTACAGCAGCATCGAGCCGTGGCCGTTGGACAGCACGAAGCGGTCACGGTCGGCCCAGTGCGGGTCGGCCGGATTGTGTTTGAGATGACGGCGCCAGAGGACTTCGGCGATGTCGGCCATGCCCATCGGGGCGCCCGGATGTCCGGAGTTGGCCTGCTGTACGGCGTCCATGGCCAGGACGCGAATGGCGTTACTAAGTGTGGAGGTGGTCGCCATGAAGACTCGATGAGGCCCGGGCGGGCGCAGTAAAGCGCGCGATTATCGCCGAGGGGAGCGGTTCGGACAAGGCTGGGCCAGCACGCCTCAAGCGAGTCTGTCGGACACCGGGCCGACCACACTTTCGATCCAGCTCGCCCAGGGCTCGAACAACTCGGGCGTGGTCGCTGCGATGGCCGAACGCTCCCACAGCCGACAGGTCCAGAAATCGTCCTGCTCCAGGGTGGCGCAGCGGCCGCCGGCCTCCTCCAAAATCAGGGCACCGGCCGCGTAATCCCACAACTTCTGGCCACCATGCACGTACACGCTAAAGCGTCCCGCGGCGGTGTAGCACCATTCGAGGCTGCTCGCGCCGAGATTGCGCTGCGAGCCGTAGGGCGGGCGACTGGCCAACGCCAGCCCAAGAGCGCGTGGCAGGCGCTTGAGATCGATGTTTGCAGTGGCGTCGGCCAGATCGGGGGGCGGCAGGCGGATTGGCAAGCGCTTGCCATTGAGCCAGGCACCGGCATCGCGAGCGGCGTAGAACATCTCATCGGCGACCGGATCGTAGACCACGCCATACTCGCTGCGACCCTCACGCATAAACGCCACCGAGACGGCAAAAAACGGCAGTCCGAAGACGAAGTTGGTGGTGCCATCGATCGGATCAACACACCAGACGCCGTGGGTGCCACGGTCCCACGCGTCCTGCTGCTCGGCGGCGCTCATCTCCTCGCCCAGCAGGGGAGCGTCGGCGATCTCCGCCAGTTCGCGTGACAGTGCCAACTGCGCCGCAACATCGGCAGCCGTCAGCCAACTGCCATCGCCCTTGTGGTCGTGCGTCACCTGCAGGTAGCGTGGCATGATCTCGGTGTGCGCGACGCGGCGTACGGCATCGATCAGACGGGCGAGGTCAGCGGGGCATTCGGCGTGCATGGACAGTCGGCTCCCAGTCGTTCCGGCGAATTGCTGCAGTGCATGATAACCGCCCCAGGCCCCGTCGGTCACACCCGCAACGCCCTCTTTCCGAGTCTGTCTTCATGGCCACCCCCGCCAAATCCGCCAGCACCCCGCAAGCCCACTGCTGGGTCGATGCCACCCTCGCGCCCGGCGCTCGTGTCGAGTTGCCGCCCGAACTGGCGCACCACCTTGGCCGGGTGCTGCGTCTGCAAGACGGCGACTCGGTGACGCTGTTCGACGGCCGGGATCCCGTGTGGCTGGCCACGGTGCGGTTCGGCGGCAAACACACGGCTTGGGCAGACGTGCTGCAACTGCTCCCCGAACAGCGCGAATCGCCGCTGCAAGTCACGCTCGGGCAAGGCTTGTCCACCGGCGACCGTATGGACATGACCATCCAGAAATCGGTGGAATTGGGCGTCGCTGCCATCGCTCCGCTGGCAACGGCTCGAGCGGTACTCAAACTCGCCGACGAGCGAGCGGAGAAGCGCCGTCAACATTGGCAACGCGTAGCGATCGCCGCCTGCGAGCAATCGAAGCGCCAGCGGGTGCCCTCGGTGTGGGCAGTCGAGGGGCTCGAGCACTGGCTTGCCGGGCTACCGGCTAATGCACCGAAGTGGTTCCTCTGCGCGCATCAAGGTCAACGCATCGCCGACCTACCGCGCCCAGCCGCTGGCAGCATGGGCTACCTGCTGGCTGGCCCGGAAGGCGGGTTCACCGAACGCGAACGGGCGTCGATCGTCGCTGCCGGATTTGCTCCGGTACGGCTCGGACCGCGGGTACTCCGCACCGAAACCGCAGCCATGGCCGCGCTGGCAGCCATGCAGACGCTGTGGGGCGACTTCTAGCTGCCGCCGTTGCCGCGAATGCCGAGCTGCTTGAGCCGGCGGTACAGGTGGGTGCGCTCCAAGCCGACGTGCTCTGCCAGCGCTGACACCCGTCCGCCGAGGCGCTGTAAGTGGTGCTCGAAATAGGCTCGCTCGAACGCGTCCCGCGCCTCGCGCAAGGGCGCGTCAAACCAACCGCCGCGACCGCCTCCGACCCCCGCGGGCACGGCTCCGGACGCAGGCAGCTGCAGCCAATCCACAGCCGCCTCGCCGAGCAGCGCCACGCGCTCCAGCCATGCGCGCAATTCGACGAAATCGCCCAGGAATCCCGATCGGCCGATGGCATCACGGGCCTCCGCCGACAAACGCAACCGGCCATCGGTGAGGCTGGCGAACAGGCACTCGGCGACTTCGGCAACGTCGTGCTCTGCGTGGAGCAAGGCCGGCACATCGACCCGGCCCGGCGCCAATGGCGCAAACACCGCGGCGTCGAGCCGCCCGTCCGCCAGCAAGCGCGCCGGGTCTGCTGTCGATGCCACCACCAGCCGCAGACTGGCCTGAGTCCGCCGATTGCTGACAATCAACAGCCCGCGGCCTTCCAGTTTGGAGAGCGCCGCGAGGTCGGGGATCCACAGGGTTCCGCCGCTGGCGCGGTCCACCAGATCGGACGGCGAATCGGCAAGTTGCGACTGCCGTTCCAGCGCCAGCCACGGGGCTTGCGGCCGTCTCAGCAGGGGCTGGAACACGTCAAATGCTGCCCCCGGCGGCCCCACCAGCAGCAGGGGCTGGCCGCGAGCCAGCAAGGCCTCCACCTGAGCGCGGGCGCGCTCAAAGGCAGGTGACACCGTCGCCAGCGCCGACAGCAGATCATTACCAGCCACCACGGTTCCGGCCAATTGCCGCTGCACGGTCTCGAGGAGTCGCGACAAGGACACCGGCTTCTCTAGGAACTCGGCGGCACCGATGCGAGTGGCCTCCACTGCGGTATCGATGGTGGCATGCCCCGACATCATCACCACCGGCATGTCGAGCAAGCCGTTGCGCTGCCATTCCTTGAGCAGGGTGACGCCATCGGTGTCGGGCATCCAAATGTCGAGCAGCACCAGGTCCGGTCGCTCTGCAGCGCGCGCAGCCCGCGCGGCAGTGGCGTTCTCGGCGAGGGTGACGCGGTAACCCTCGTCGCCAAGAATATCGGCCAGCAGTTCGCGGATGCCTGACTCGTCGTCGACCACCAGAATGTGCCGGCTCATGTCTCAGCTCCCACCGGCAGCGTGATCGTCACCCGTGCGCCATGCGGCTCGATGTTTCCGATCTCCACGGAGCCACCGTGCGCCTCGACCACCTTCCGGACAATCGCCAGTCCGAGCCCGGTACCGCGCTCCTTGGTGGTGGTGTACGGCTCGAAAGCACGCGTCATCAGTGCTTCGGGAAAGCCGCTGCCATTGTCGGTGACACACAGCTCGATGCCCTCTGTCGCTGGCTGCAGGCTCACGCTCAGGCGCGGCTGGGTCTGACCCTCCAGCGCATCTTTGGCATTGGTCAACACATTGTGGAACACCTGTCGCAATTGCGTCGGGTGGCCCGCCACAGCGGGCAAGCCAGTGGCGATGCGGCGCTCGAGCATGGGTTCGAGGTCGCCGTAGAGGCCCAGCACCTCGTCGAGGAGGGCTGCCAGGTCGACGGCGACCAGCGGCTGCGCGCTCACCGGACGGGCAAAGTCGGCGAAATCGCGCACCATGTCCTTCATTGCGTCCACCTGGTTGACGATGGTACGGGTGGCACGATGCAGCACCGCCGCATCGTCGGCCGACAGGCGGTCGGTCAGCTTGTGCTCAAGTCGCTCGGCCGAGAGGCGAATGGGCGTCAGCGGATTCTTGATCTCGTGCGCCAATCGCCTTGCCACCTCAGCCCAAGCCATGTCGCGCTGCGCCTGGACGACGTCCGTGATGTCGTCGAACACCACCACGTGGCCGCCGCCCGCGGCATCGTCGAGGCGACTGCCGCGCAGCAGCAACACGCGCTCCCCCTGACGCCCGGGCAGGCGATGCTCCAGCACCCAGTGGTCGCCACGATCGCGCAGCTGCCCGCACAGGGCGGCCCCCAGCACCGCCAAGGGCGAGTGATCGGGCGCGGCGAGCAAGGCCGCCAGTTCGCCGGTGGTGGCCTCACCAAGGCCCAGCCGTTCGACGGCCAGCGGGTTGTTGGAGCGCAGGCGCAGCGACCGGTCGAACACCAGAACGCCAGACGAGAGGTTCTCGAGCAAGCCCTGCAAGTGCGCATTCGCCGCCGCCAGCGCCGACTGCTGGTCAATCAGGCTGGCGCGAGCCTCCCGCAGTTGCTGGGTCATGCCATTGAACGAGCCGGCCAGTTGCCCCATCTCGTCGCGACTGTGGGCCTTGAGCTGCACCGAGAGGTCGCCGCCGGCCACGGCCGCGGTGCCACGCCCGAGTTGCGCCAGCGGCGCACTCAAGCGATCGGCGAGAACAATCGCCACCGCCAACGCGATCAGGGCAGCCAATAGCAGAGTCAGAGTCAAAGACAGGAAAAACAGCTGTTTGAGTCCGCCTCGCGCCAGGGTCAGCGACTGATACTCGCTCCAGCCGGTCTCCACCTTGTCGGCGTCGGCGGCGATCTCGGCCGGAACCGGTTGCAACAGCTCCAGGATGCGCGGCTCGGCGCCCGGTCGCGATGGCGTCACCCAGTGCACGCTGCGCAGCATCAAACCGCCGCCATCGGTTGCCTCGACCGCGCTGAACTGCCGCTGCGCTCGCAGGGTCGCCAACAAAGGTGTCACCGGTAACTTGGGGCCAAGCTGCTGAATGCCGCCACCAACCACCATCAGCACTCCGCCGCGCGCATCGAACAGCGCCGCCTCCCGGATGCCGCTGCGCTCGACAACATCGCTGAGCTGCGCGTAATGCTGCGTCGGCGGCAAATCGGCGAGTTCGAGAGCGACAGTCGCCCCACGCCGGTGCAGATCCCCCTGCAATTTGTCGATGGCTCCACGCCCAAGTGAAAGACCGCCGTCGATCGCATGCTCGATGCGCACATCGAACCAGCTGTCGATACTGCCTTTGAGAAAGTAGACCGACACGCCGTACACCACTGCGCCAGGCAACACCGCCATCAGCGTGAAGAGCAGAACCATCCGGGACATCAGGCGGCTACCGAACACACCCGCGCGCAACCGCTGCCGCATCCCGCGCAATTGCCACAGAACCAGCCCTGCCACCACCACCAAGAGCAAGGCGTTAAAGCTCAACAGCCACGGCAGACCGGCCGACAGAGCCCCAGTGTTGCGGGTCGCTGCAAGCAAGACCGCCAGTGACGCCACGCCGGCCAGTATCGCTGCACCGATCAGGCGAACCTCGAGGGAGTGCCTCACGCGCCGAACTCCCATTCGTGGTCGGTATCGGTGGACCAATCGCCGCCGAACAGGTTGATCTGAAATGGCTTTGGCAAGCGGCCGCGGTCAAGCCTCAGCTCTAAGCGGGCGCGGTAGCGCTGCTCTGGCTTCAAACGCGCAGGATCAGCGACGACCCAACCGCGCACGCTGCCAATGCTGCGCAGGGCTTCGCCCAAGGTGGCATAACCGAGGCCCAAGCCGCCCCCGGAGACGCGGTATTGCCGGGTCAAAGCGTGGTAAGACAAGCGGTACTCGCGATGCGCGTCCACCAGCTCCGCGTCGAGCCAGTACCAGCGGGGTTTCGATACGGTCAGGCGTAGCGTGAAATAGAGGGGCAAGCCCCGCTGCAAGGCTTGTTCCAGCGTCGGATTGAGTTGCAGGTCGAGGTCGGCGTCGAGCTCCCAGCCGGAATCGTCGCGGCGGATCAGCGGCGGCGCGGGGGCGATCGCGCCGTTGGACGACAGCGCCACCGAGGCTGGCGACGGGGTGGTCACCGGCGCTGGATCCGCTAGGACAGGACTGGCGACGCACGCCACCACAGCAGCCAGCAGAATCCCGCGAGCGGACCACCGTCTAGCGGCGTTTGTCGAAAGCGGCGTAGAAGAAGCCATCGTGATCGGCCGACGGCAAAGCCTGACCCTCCACCAGCGCCGGATGATCGAGCGCGACCACAACCGCATCGGCGTGGCGTTCGGCAAAGGACTGCGCCTGCAGCCGGTTCTCCCCGGGAAAGATCGAACAGGTGACCATCAGCAATCTACCACCCGGCGCCAACAGCGGCCACAGCGCATCGAGGATGCGCCGCTGCTGCGCAGCGAAGCCCTCAATGTCCTCGTGGCGCCGCAGTCGCTTGATGTCGGGATGCCGGCGCACCACACCGGAACCACTGCAGGGCAAGTCGGCGAGGATGCGGTCGAACGATCGACCATCCCACCAGGTGTCGGTTTGGGCGACATCGGCACAGCGGGTGGGCACCGTCACCCCCAAACGGTTGAACGTGTCGCGGGCGCGGTGCAAGCGCTTCTCGTCGAGCTCCACGGCCAGCAGGTCAACGTCGGACCGCTCGGCGATGTGCGCCGCCTTGCCCCCCGGAGCAGCACACGCATCCAGCACGCGCAGGCCCGGACGCAGGTCGAGCAGGTCGGCCGACCACTGCGCCGCCCAGTCTTGCACCGAAACCAGGCCATCGATAAAGCCTGGCAGCGCATCGACCGCCATCGGCGTCGGCAACAACACAGCTTCGCCGCCCAAGTGTCGCGCCGGAATGCCGGCGTCATCGAGCCAGGCCAGATAGTCGGCCACGGCAATGCGACGGGCGTTGACCCGCAGCGTGAAGGGCGGATGCGTGTTGCCGGCCGCCATCGCCGGCTCCGCTGCATCACCCCAAGCGGTGGTCAACGTCTCCACCCACCATGCCGGATACGACAGTCGCGAGCCCAAGCCAGCGTCGGCAGCCACCTCAAGCTCGGCGCGCTGACGCAAGGCATTGCGCAACACCGCGTTGACGAAACCCTTACGACTGGGCGGCGCCGCCTCCACGAGTAAATTGACCACCGTGTGCGCTGGCAATCGGCCGTAGAACAGGCGGTAGAGGCCGACTTGCAGCAGGGCCCGAAGCGCGGACGCAGTGCCGGGCTGGGTCAGCAAGCGGTCGAGCATGGTATCGAGCCGCACCTGCCAGCGCAGCGTGCCATAGACCGCATCCTGGATCGCCGCGCGCTGCCCGGCGCTCAGGCCATGGCTTGCCAGCGCCGGCGGCAAGGCGTCGTTGAGCGAAGCACCCTCGCTCACCGCCGCGACAGTGGCCGCGGCGATGCGGCTGACCTCAGGCACCCGGGTTCAGCTCCGCGCCATGGCTAGAAGCCGTGCGACGCGATCTTCGGTGGCCGGATGGGTGCGAAACAGACCGGCCATGCCGTCACCCGACAGCGGGTTGATGATCATCATTTGCGCCGTCTCCGGATGCTGCTCTGCGGCGTCCAGCGGGGTGCCACGGGCATAGGCCTCGATCTTCTGCAGGGCACTGGCCAAGGCTTCCGGATCGCCGGAGATCTCGGCGCCACCCGCATCGGCGCCGAACTCGCGGGCGCGACTGATGGCCATCTGGATCAACATGGCGGCCAATGGCGCCAGAATCATCACCGCGATCGCCACCACCGGGTTGGGGCGGTTCTCGTCGCGGCCGCCCGTGAAGAACAGGCCGAAGTTGGCAATCATCGAGATGGCACCGGCCACGGTTGCCGAGAGCGTCGATATGAGCGTGTCGCGGTGCTTCACATGCGCCAGCTCGTGCGCCATCACGCCACGCAGCTCGCGCTCCGACAGGATCTGCATGATGCCGGTGGTGGCCGCCACGGCGGCATGCTCAGGGTCGCGGCCGGTGGCAAAGGCGTTGGGCTGCGCCTCGTCGATGATGTAAACACGCGGCATCGGCAGCTCGGCGCGCTGCGCCAGTTCCGCCACCATGCGATGGAAACGCGGCTCGCTGCGCGCGTCCACCTCGCGAGCGTTATACATGCGCAGCACAATCTGATCGGAATTCCAGTACGCGAACAGATTCATCGCGCCGCCAATCAGCAGCGCGAGCAACATGCCCTGTGCCCCGCCCAGCGCCGCACCGACGGCACCGAACAGCGCGACGATGGCGGCCATCAGCAGGCCGGTCTTCATCCAGTTTCCAAACATCGATGTCCTCACTTGAAAGCCGCGGCCAGCGGCGGTGGCATCTTAGATGCACGCGGTCGCGAACAATTCAACCGCGGCGACCGTGAAATCTGCGGTCCGAGAGACCTTTACTCGAACCGGTCCCCCACCTGCAACCCGAGCCCCTGACAAAACGCCCGTGCCGGACCACGCCGCTGACCTGGCCGCTGCAGCTCGCCCAGCATCACGCTGCCCTGCCCAGTGGCCACACACAACGCCTCACCACTGATGGCCAAGATTTCACCCGGAACACCGCCATTGAGCGGCCCCAGCGACGATTGCCAGACCTTGACGCGCTCGAGCCCCATACCGTGACGACCGACCTCACTCCACGCGCCGGGAATCGGGTTAAAGGCGCGCACCTGCCGATCGACCGCCGCGGCAGACGCGGTCCAGTCGATGCGCGCCTCGGCCTTGTCGATCTTGGCGGCGTAGGTCACGCCCTCAGCCGGTTGCGACTCGGCCAGCCACGGCCCGGACTCCGCCAGCACCGCACAGATCGCCTCACCGCCGAGACGCGCCAACCGCTCGTGCAGGCTGTCGGTGGTCTCGTCCGGCGCGATCGGCGTCGTCACGCGACGCACCACCGGACCGGTGTCGAGCCCGACGTCCATTTGCATGATGCAGACGCCAGTCTCGGCGTCGCCGGCCAGAATCGCCCGTTGCAGAGGCGCCGCGCCGCGCCAGCGCGGCAGCAGGGAAGCATGAATGTTGAGACAGCCCCAGCGCGGCAGCGCCAAGGCCTCGGGCGGCAGAATCAATCCATACGCCACCACCACCAGAACGTCGAGCGCCGCGTCGGCGAGCGTCGCGCGCGCCTCGGCGGTTTTCAGCGTCTCCGGCTGCGCCACTGCGAGACCCTGCGCCAAAGCCAGCGTCTTGACCGCGCTGGGCTGAGGTGCGAGCCCGCGGCCCGCGGGCCGGTCGGGTTGGGTCAGCACCAACTGCGGACGGTGTCCGGCATCGAGCAGAGCCTGCAGCGCCCGCGCCGCGAAATCCGGCGTGCCGGCAAAGCCAACGCGCATCAGGAGGCAGTCCGCTTACGTTTGCGCAATTTTTGCACCGCCCGGTTGCGTTTGAGCGGCGACAGGTATTCGACGAAAACCTTGCCCATTAGGTGGTCCATCTCGTGCTGGATGCACACCGCCAGCAGGCCAGTGGCTTCCAGCGTGAACAGCATGCCGTTGCGGTCGAGCGCCTCCACCACCACGTGTTCGGCGCGCATGACCTCTTCGTAGATGCCGGGCACCGACAGACAACCCTCCTCGAAGACCTGCTCACCGTTGGCCTGTTTGATCACCGGGTTAATCAGCGTCAGGAGTTGGTCGTGACTTTCGGACACGTCAATCACGATGATGCGCTTGTGTACGTCGCACTGGGTCGCAGCCAAGCCGATGCCGGGCGCGGCATACATGGTCTCCGCCATATCACCGATGAGCGCGCGGATGCTTTCGTCTACGGTAGCCACCGGTGCGGCGATCTTGTGCAGCCGCGGATCGGGGTACTCAAGAATGTCGAGAATCGCCATGCAGCAATTATACGGATGCCGGCCATGAGCGCCGCGCCCGGCGTGTTTTCCGGCGCAGCCCGCGCGACGGCGGACGACCGCGACGACTGGCTGCAACTGGCGCTGCGACCGCGCGTCCACGCGGCGCGTCTGCGACCGGCGCTGCTCCAGTTCGACGGCCCGCGCGGCTTGCTGCGTAGCGAGCCTGACGCCTGGCGGGCCGTAGGCGGCAGCGCCCTGGTGGACGCACTCCAGGAGGCGCCGCACCCGGCTCAACTCGACGCCGCGCGCGACTGGTTGGCAAGAGCGGACGCGCACCTCATCCCACTCGGTGATGCGGCGTACCCGGCGCTGCTGGCGACGCTGCCGAATCCGCCATTGGTGCTGTTCGCGCAAGGACAAGCCGCGCTGCTGCAGGGTCCGGCAGTGGCGGTGGTCGGAAGCCGCAACCCAACCCCAGCCGGAGCCGAAAATGCGCGCGCCTTTGCCGGCGCGCTGGCGGCTGCCGGCATCACGGTGGTCAGCGGACTGGCGCGCGGCATCGATGGCACGGCCCACGCGGCAGCGCTGCCACATCCGGGCTCGACCGTGGCTGTGCTTGGGGTGGGGCCGGACATCAGCTACCCCAAGGCGCACCGTGGCCTGCAAGCGCCATCGCCGAGGGCGGCTGCGTACTCAGCGAATACCCGCCGGGAATGGCAGCGCAGCGCTACAGCTTTCCGCGCCGCAACCGCATCATCGCCGGACTCTCGCTCGGCTGCCTGGTGGTGGAGGCGGCGGTGCACAGCGGGTCGCTCATCACCGCCCGCGAAGCGGTGGATGCCGGCCGCGAGGTATTCGCCATTCCCGGCTCGATCCACTCCCCACAATCGCGCGGCTGCCACCGGCTGATCCGCCAAGGTGCGGTGCTGGTCGAGACGCTCGACGACATCCTCTCGGCACTGCCTTTGGCGCCCGTGCTAGCGTGCCAAACATCGACCGTGATCGACACGCAGACGCCAGCCCGTCCCGATCACAACGACCACCCGCTGCTACGGGCGCTGGGCGACGCCCCGACGGCACTTGACCTGGTGATCGAACGCAGCGGGCTCGACGTGGCGAATGCCATGGCCGAGCTGACCGCGCTGGAACTCGACGGGCGGGTGGCGCGCTGCACAGATGGACGTTATCAGCGCCTGTGGCTGTGAGCCGCTCAAGCCACCGGGGCCAGCTCGGACAGCGGCCAGCGCGGACGCACCGCCATACCACTGGCATCGCTGCGGGCGGCCGATACGCGCAAGGCTCCGGCCAACGCGATCATTGCGCCGTTATCGGTGCAGAACTGCAGCTCAGGGAAATACACCTCGACCCCGCGCCGTTCGGCCTCGGCGCCCAGACGCGCCCGCAAACGACGGTTGGCGCCCACGCCACCGGCCACCACCAGTCGCTGCGCACCGCAGTGCGCCACAGCGGCCAGCGATTTCGCAACCAGAACGTCAGCCACAGCGTCTTCAAAGGCGCGGGCGAGGTCAGCGCGCGCCTGCCTCGCGTCGGCAGCGTCACCCTCAGGCAACTTCGCGACCGCGGTGACCACAGCGGTCTTCAGCCCAGAAAAACTCATGTCGAAATCGCCACTGTCGAGCATCGGCCGCGGCAGGCGAACCACATCCGGTCGCCCCTCGGCCGCCAGAGCCGCGACCGCCGGCCCACCCGGATAACCCAATCCGAGCAACTTGGCGGTCTTGTCAAAGGCCTCGCCAGCCGCATCGTCGAGCGACTCCCCGAGCAGCTCGTAGCGGCCGAGACCCGCCACCCGCATCAGTTGGCTGTGCCCCCCCGACACCAGCAGTGCGACAAACGGAAACGCGGGTGGCCGCTCACACAACAGCGGCGACAACAAATGCCCCTCGAGGTGGTGCACACCAATCAATGGTTTGTTCAGGCTGATCGCAAGCCCCTGCGCGAAGCTCGCGCCCACGAGGAGCGCTCCCGCCAGCCCCGGCCCTTGTGTGTAGGCGATGGCGTCGAGCTCACTGGCGGCCATTCCGGCTTCAGCCAGTACCTGTCGCGCCAGTGGCACCACCCGCCGAATGTGGTCGCGAGAGGCCAGCTCCGGCACCACGCCGCCGTACTCGGCGTGCATCGCGGCTTGGGTGTGCAGCGCGTGCGCCAGCAAGCCGTGTTCCGTATGGTAAATGGCGATGCCTGTCTCGTCGCACGAGGTTTCGATGCCCAGAACGCAGGCAGTCGCCGCCATGGAGTTGATTTGGGCGGAGTTCAATCGAGTCGTCCCGCAGAAAAGGGTTTGCAAGTTACGCGCCGCGGGTATAATCGCGGGCTTTTCAGCTGGTCTGCACGTCGCAGACCCACACCCCGGAGTGTAAATGCCTAGCGTACGAGTCCGTGAAAACGAAGCTTTCGAAGTGGCGATGCGTCGCTTCAAGCGCACCATCGAAAAGACCGGTCTGCTGACCGAGCTGCGCGCCCGCGAGTTCTATGAAAAGCCGACCGCAGAGCGCAAGCGCAAGCTGGCTGCTGCCGTGAAGCGCCACTACAAGCGCATCCGCAGCCAAATGCTGCCGAAAAAGCTCTACTAAGACTGATGTCCCTCAAGACGCAGATCGCCGAAGACATGAAATCGGCGATGCGCGCTAAGGATGCGCCCCGTTTGGCGGCCATCCGGTTGTTGATGGCGGGTGTCAAGCAGCGTGAGGTCGACGAGCGAATCGAACTCGATGACGCCGCGATCACCGCAGTGGTCGAGAAGCAAATCAAGCAGCGCCGCGACGCCATCACCCAGTACGAGGCCGGTGGCCGGCCCGAGTTGGCCGATGCGGAGCGCTTCGAGATCGAAGTGTTACAGGCTTATCTGCCCGAACCGCTCAGTGCTGACGCCGTCGCCGCCATCATTCGTCAAGCCATTGCCGACACGGGTGCCGCTGGCGCCAAGGACATGGGCAAGGTGATGGCCGCGGTCAAACCGCAGATTGCCGGCCGCGCCGACATGGGCGCTGTTTCGGCGCAGATCAAGGGCGCGCTGGGTTCATAATCATCGCTCCGAGCCGCATCGCAGCGGCGCCGAACCGGACGCGCGATGATTCCCCAGTCATTCATTGACGACCTGCTCACCCGCCTCGACATCGTCGACGTGGTGGGCAAGCGCATCCAGCTCAAACGCGCCGGCGCCAATCACACCGCCTGCTGCCCCTTCCACGACGAACGCTCACCGTCGTTCACGGTAAGCCCGAGCAAGCAGTTCTACCATTGCTTTGGCTGCGGGGCCCACGGCACTGCCATTCGGTTTGTGATGGAGTACGAGAGCTTGGGCTTCGTCGAAGCCATCGAGAGCTTGGCCGGCACCCTCGGCCTTGAAGTGCCGAATGAGCGGGGCGGAACCCCGGAGCCCGCACGCACCCGCGCCGAGACACTGCGCCCCCTGCTTGACGCCGCTGCCAGCTTCTACCGACTGCAACTAAAAAACAGTCCGCGTGCCATCGACTACCTCAAACGTCGCGGACTGACCGGACCCGTCGCGCGCGACTTTGGCCTGGGCTATGCGCCGGACGGCTGGGACGCCCTGTCAGGCGTGTTCCCGGATTACCGTAGCAACGACGCGCTGGTCGAGTGCGGCTTGGTGATCGCCGGCGACACCGGCAAGCGTCACGACCGCTTCCGCGATCGCATCATGTTTCCAATCAGTGACAGCGCCGGCCGTCTGATCGGCTTTGGTGGCCGCATCCTCGACCGCGGCGAGCCAAAATACCTTAATAGCCCGGAGACGCCCCTCTTCAACAAAGGCCGCGAGTTGTTCGGATTGTGGCCGGCACGCACCGCCATGAAGAAGGACAACCGCGCCATCGTGGTCGAAGGCTATATGGATGTGGTCGCGCTGGCGCAGCACGGGATCGCCAACGCGGTCGCCACACTGGGCACCGCCACCACGCCCGCACACGTGCAGAAACTGTTGCGCTCAGTCGACGAGGTCGTCTTCTGCTTTGACGGCGACGCTGCCGGGCAACGCGCCGCCTGGCGGGCGCTGGAAAACAGCCTCGGCGTGCTGCGCGACGACGTGCGGCTAAAGTTTTTGTTTTTGCCACAGGGCGAAGACCCCGACTCCTTCGTGCGCAGCGTGGGGGCCGAAGGGTTCCGAGCGGCGCTGACACGCTCGCTCTCGCTGGCGGATTTCTTGATTCAGGAGTTGCAGGCTCAAGCCCAAGGCGACTCGGTCGAGTCGCGCGCGCAGTTGGTGCACCGCGCCGAACCGCTGTTGCGGCAAATCGAAGCTCCAGCCCTCGCTTTGCTGCTGCGCAAACGCGTCGCCGAAGTCGCGGGGCTGTCGACCGGTGAGGTCAACCAACTGATCAGTGCCGCACCCGTGCGGCGCGACACCCGCCAGGCCGACGCACCCACCAACCAGCGTCAGCCCGCCGGCCTTCTGGAAGCCTTGTTGCTGGCGCGACTGCTGCGAGCGCCGCAATTCGCCGGTGCAGTAAACCTCTCTACATTGCCGCCCGCTTCCGCCAGCGACCCGACCGGAACCGCGCTGCGATTCGTGCTCGACACTCTGACGCAGTGGCCCACCCTGTCAGCCGACACGCTGGCTGAGCGCCTCCGTGAGACGCCACACTTCGACGCCTGTCGCAAGGCGGTACGACTGATCCGCGACCTGCCCGATGACATCGATTTTGGCGCCGAGATCGCCGACCTCGCCCGTCGCGCGAGCCTGACACCTGCGCCCAGCAGTGGCGACCTCGCGGCCATGAGCGAAGCCGAGCGCGCCGCCTGGCTGGCCGGTCTGCGGCAGCGCAAAGGGGTGGCCCCAGACAACACGCCGACGTGAGCAAAAGACCCTGATATAATGAAGGGTTCGCTGATTAATGGCTCTGCAATGACCGCCAACACCACTCCCTCCGCCCCGACCACACCGGATTCATCCAACGATCTCGACGACCGCCGAGTACGCCTCAAAAGTCTGATTGTGCTGGGCAAGGAGCGCGGCTTCCTGACTTACGCCGAGATCAACGATCACTTGCCGGAGAACATGCTCGACGCCGAGCAGCTCGAGGGCGTGGTCAGCATGATCAACGACATGGGCATCCAGGTGTTCGACGAGGCTCCGGCCGCCGACGAAGTGCTAAGCCCGGATTCGCCCGCGCCGGTGGCCGACGAAGACGCCATCGAGGAAGCCGAGGCAGCCCTGGCCGCCGCCGACAGCGAGTTTGGCCGGACGACTGATCCTGTTCGCATGTACATGCGCGAGATGGGCACGGTCGACCTGCTTACCCGCGAGGGCGAGATCGAGATCGCCAAGCGCATCGAGGAAGGCCTGAAGCACATGATTCAGGCCATCTCGGCCTGTCCGAATACGGTCGCCGAGATTCTTGACATGGTGGCCAAGGTCGAAGCCGAAGAGATGCGCATCGACGAGCTGGTCGATGGCTTGGTCGACGAGAACGGGGCCGATCAAGCGCCGCCCCAGGTCGAAGCTGCCGAGACTGCCGAGGACGAGCTGGAAGATGTTGCCGATGAGGAAGAAGATGGCGACGAGGCTGGCGACGGCGGTGCTCTCGCTGCTGCCGCGCTGGCTCAGCTGCGGGTCGAGGCGCTCGAGCGCTTCGCCACCATCCGCGGCCTGTACGACAAGATGAACACTGCGCTGGCCAAGAAGGACGGCCACAGCAGCAAGGCATTCAAACAGACTCAAGAGGCGATCTCGGCCGAGCTGCAGCATTTCCGTTTCTCGGCCAAGCAGATCGAAGCGCTGTGCGACAAACTGCGCGGCACTGTCGAAGACGTGCGCAAATACGAGCGCGAAATCAATACCTTGTGTGTCGAACGCGCACGCATGCCGCGCGCCCATTTCATCGCACGCTTCCCCGGTAACGAGGGCAGCGCGGCGTGGGTCGATACCGAGATTGCATCTGGCGCAGCATGGTCCGAATCCGTCAAGCGCCTGCGTCCGGCGCTGATCGAAGCGCAGAGCCGCCTCGCAGCAATCCAGGCTGAGGTGCGCATCCCGCTAAAAGACCTCAAAGAGATCAACCGGCAGATGACCACCGGCGAGAGCAAGGCCCGCCGCGCCAAGCGCGAGATGACCGAGGCCAACCTGCGGCTGGT
This sequence comes from Betaproteobacteria bacterium, assembly GCA_009927815.1. GTDB lineage: Bacteria > Pseudomonadota > Gammaproteobacteria > Burkholderiales > UBA3065 > UBA3065. The sequence goes on from RFMI01000060.1 coordinate 32,056, forward strand.
TATCTCCATCGCCAAGAAGTACACCAATCGCGGCCTGCAGTTCCTCGACCTCATCCAGGAAGGCAACATCGGCCTGATGAAGGCGGTAGACAAGTTCGAATACCGCCGCGGTTACAAATTCTCGACCTATGCGACGTGGTGGATCCGTCAGGCCATCACGCGCTCGATCGCCGACCAGGCGCGGACCATCCGTATCCCGGTGCACATGATCGAGACCATCAACAAGATGAACCGCATCTCGCGGCAGATCCTGCAAGAGACTGGCGAGGAGCCGGATCCGGCGACGCTGGCCGAGAAGATGGAGATGCCCGAGGACAAGATCCGCAAGATCATGAAGATCGCCAAAGAGCCGATCTCGATGGAGACACCGATCGGCGACGATGATGACTCGCATCTGGGCGACTTCATCGAAGACACCGCCACCATGGCGCCGATGGATGCGGCGGTCTATCGCAGCCTGTCTGACGCCACCCGCGACGTGCTGGACAGCCTCACTCCGCGCGAGGCCAAGGTGCTGCGCATGCGCTTCGGCATTGAGATGAACACCGACCACACCTTGGAAGAGGTCGGCAAGCAATTCGACGTCACGCGCGAGCGCATCCGCCAGATCGAAGCCAAGGCGCTGCGCAAGCTGCGCCACCCGAGCCGCTCGGACAAGCTGCGCAGCTTCCTTGACGGCGAGACCTGAGCCGGGTCTCGACCGCCTCGGCCGGCACCCGCGCCGGCCGCCCCTTTCGGGCCTCTAGCTCATGCCTGGTTAGAGCAGCGGACTCATAATCCGTTGGTGCCGGGTTCGACTCCCGGGGGGCCCACCAAATCAGTGCGCTTTAAAACCGCTTGAACGAAGATTCATCGACAGAATCTCGCTCCATTCGATCGGAATCATAAGAGCGCCGCGGTGCCACTGATTTGGCCCGGGTCAACGAGCGCGCTGCAACCTGCGCACCCTGCGGAAGGAAGAAACTGGCCAAGCCTTGCAGCCTCACAGCCTGCTCATGCAGTTCTTCTGCGGTCTGCGACAGCTCCTCTGAAGACGAAGCGCTTGAACCACTCGAACGCGAAACCTCCTGCACCGAATTGGCGATCTGGGACAGACCCACCGACTGCTCTCGCGAAGCTGCCGCAATTTCCTGCACCAAATCAGCGGTTTTGCGGCTGGCTGGCACCATCTTGTCCAGCAGCCCGCCGGCTGTCTCCGCCATCTCCACGCTGGTCGCAGCCATATCGCCAATCTCCTGGGCCGCGACGCGCGACCGCTCGGCGAGTTTGCGCACCTCGGCGGCAACAACGGCAAACCCCTTGCCGTGATCACCGGCTCGCGCCGCTTCGATCGCAGCGTTCAAAGCGAGCAGGTTGGTCTGATAGGCGATGTCGTCGATGATGCCGATCTTGTCAGCAATTTGGCGCATGGCAATGACGGTCTCCTTGACCGCTCGCCCACCCTCTTCGGCATCCACCGACGAGCTGCTGGCGATACCGTCGGTGACCCGCGCATTCTCGGCGTTCTGGGCAACAGTCGAGGTTATCTCCTCGACCGCCGAGCTGGTCCGTTCAACAACCATGGCCTGTTCAGCAGCCGTCTCACTCAAGGATTGCGCCGAGGCGGTGAGCTGATCGGAGGCCGAAGCGACGGCATCGGTCGCAAAGTGCAGCTCCCGCACATTGCGCGAGATCTTTCGATAAACAAAAAACACGAGCAAAAGACCCGCCCCCAGCGCGACCGCAAACACGGTGGTCAAAACGATATGCGTCTCAGTGATTTGATCGGCGGCGGAGGCTTCGTCTTGGGCATTGCGCTTTGCGAGGTACTCGACAACCGTATCGATCCGCTTACGCTGAGATTCGTAGGCCGTGGAGACTTCAGCCATCGCGGTCTGGACGGCAATCGGATCTGCGGCTGCTATAGCAGGGATCAGTTTGTCAAACGCGGCGGAATAGAAGGCCTGCCCATCGGCGTAGGAGAGCCGCAAAAAATCCTGCTGCAGTTCGGGTTCCAAGCCTTGAGTGGTCCAATATTTGTGTCGATCTTCAAACTCATTGCGCAGCTTGGTTAACCGTTGAACGAGTTCGGAGCGCTCTTTTTCTTCCGCATTGCTCAGCTGCAGGACAACTAGATAGGACTCGACAACGTATTCGGGAGGGGGCAGGACATCCGCGACCAGATCCTTGCCCTGGACGATGCGCTGGTACAGCGGGCCATTGACCTGAAGATTCTGCAAGGCAGACCACGTGGTGGCCGCGTACACAATCAACCCGCCGGCAAAGGCGACGACAATCAGCGAGATCCATCCACGCAAAGAAAAATTGAACACTTGCTCCCCCAATTGAAGTTCGACGACTTGATGCGCTGCAAACTTTCGCCGGCCGAACACCGCTTAGTCAAGTGAAGAATCTCGGTGGCGCCGAGCCCCGGAGCCCAAACTTAGACTCGAACCGAATTGCGGCTAACGTCATCACAAATCAACGGCTCAGGCGTACACTTTCTCTGACACCCCGCCGAGACGACATGAATGAACACGTACATCTGGCTATTTTTGCTCTTTGGCGCCTGCTTCGGGACGCTAAGCTTTACCCACCGCCATCTCTTCAGTGAGGGGCCGCAAACCGCTGCAAGCAGCGCACCAACGACGCTGGGCAGTCGGCTGTTCTGGGTGATGGTCTGCACCTTCCTCTGGCCGATCATGCTACTGACCGGACTTAACTCGGCCTTGATCCTCGCCAAGCGCAAATCCAGCCAATCGAGCAGCGCGCGCTAACAAACGAAGCCTTACGGGGCCACACAATCGTGGCATCCGACTCAAGACTCCTCGAGGTGCGTCGTTTTGCCGCGAAAAATGCGGTACGAGAACGCGCTGTAGAGCACGATCGGCGGCAGCACAATCGCCACCCCGAGCAAAATCATGCGCAGCGTCTCGTCGGTCGCAGCAGCATCCCACAGCGTCACACGGTCAATCACCAGATACGGGAAAGCGCTGTAGGCAAGCCCTGCCCCGGACACCAGAAACAGGCCGACAGTCACGGCCAGCGGCACCCACGCGCGGCTGTCATCGCGAACCGGATCGAACTCGTTTAACCAGCGCGACAGCCACAACACGCCAGCGGCCACCAACAGTGGCACGACCAGCATCAGTGATGACATCTGCAGGCTGAACCACCGTTCAAAGATGCGCGGGCTGACCAATGGCGTGGCGATCGAGACCAGCGCGATGCCGCCGGCAGTCAGCCAGAGCGCTTTGCGTCCCCATGCCGCGGCGCGGCGCTGCAATTCGCCTTCGGTCTTGATCAGCAACCAGCCGGCGCCGAGCAGCATATATCCCGCCACCAAACAGGGCGCCACCAGACAAGCGAACAGGATCGCGGGGAGGTCGTCTCGGAAGGCCGCCACAAAGTGTCCGAGCATGAAGCCCTGCGCCAACGCAGCAGTAGCCGACCCGACGACGAACAGGGTGTTCCAAGCTTCGAGATGCTCGGGTGGCGATTTGACCCGCAACTCGAAGGCAGTGCCGCGCAAAATCAGGCCGACCAGCATCACCAGTACCGGCAGATAGAGCTCGCGCAAGATGATGCCGTGCGCCAGCGGAAACGCCACCAGCAGGATGCCGGCGCCCAGCACCAGCCAAGTCTCGTTGGCGTCCCAGAACGGCGCGATGGCATTGACCATCTCGTCACGCTCGCGGCCACCGGCACGGGATAGCAGAACGCCGACGCCAAGGTCATAACCATCCAGCAACACATAGGCCATGATGGCCACGCCCATCAGTCCGCCGAACAGCAGGACCAGCGTCTCGTGATCAAGTGCGTCCATGGCCGGCTCAGGCCGCGACCGGGTGCGCAGCGCCGGCGCTCACCGTGTAGCCGTGATGACCACCGCCGCTGCGCGCCATGTAGAACAGCGTGGCGATGTAGATCACCAGTAGCACGGCGTAGAGCGCCAAATAGGTGAGCAGCGAGCCGCCCACCGTCACGGCGGGCAAGGTCGACACCGCGTCGGCCGTGCGCAGTACACCGGTGACGAGGAAGGGCTGCCGGCCGATCTCGGTCACGTACCAACCGGCCAAGGTCGGCACCCAACCAAGAAAGGTCGCCGGCACCAGAACGCGCAGCAGCCACTGCGGCAACTCACCTCGGCGCCGCAGGAACCACACCGCCGCCCACGACAGCGCAAGCATCAGCATGCCGCTGCCGACCATCACGCGGAACCCCCAGAACACTGGCAGCACCGGTGGGTGCGCATTCTCGAACTCGTTGAGGCCCTTGATTTCGCCATTAAGGTCGTGGGTGACGATGAGGCTGGCGAGATTCGGTACCGGCACCTCGAAGTGGTTGGTACGCTGGGCCTCGTCGGGGATGGCGAACAACAGCATCGGCACACCCTTCTCGGTCTGCCAGAGGCCTTCCATCGCGGCGAGTTTGGCCGGCTGGTGCTCATGCGTGTTGAGGCCGTGCGCGTCTCCCGCAAGGATCTGCAGCGGCATGGCAAGCGCTGCCATAGTCGCGCCGAGCTTGAGCGAGCGTCGCACGTCTTCGCCGGTGTGGCCCTGCAGCAGCCGGTAAGCCGACACCCCCATGACGAAGAACGCAGCCGTGAGCAGGCTCGCCAGGAGCATGTGCACGGTGCGGTACGGCATGGACGGGTTAAAGATGATTGCCAGCCAGTCAGTGGCCACCACCTTGCCATCGACGAGCTCAAAACCGGCCGGCGTGTGCATCCACGAATTCAGCACAAGGATCCAGAACAGGCTGAGCGTGGTACCGCCAGCCACCAGCCAAACAGACAAGCGGTAGACCGCTGGCGACACGCGACTCTGGCCCCAAAGCATGATGCCGAGGAAAGTGGCTTCGAGGAAAAACGCTGAAAGCACCTCGTAGGAGAGCAGCGGACCGGCCACCGCGCCGACGGTCTGCATGAAGCCCGGCCAGTTGGTGCCGAACTGGAAAGACATGGTCACACCGCTGACCACCCCGAAAGCAAATGTCAGCGCAAAAGCCTTGACCCAGAAGCGGTAGGAATCGTCCCAGACGCCCCCGCCCTCGCGATCGGCCATCTGACGGATATAGACCAAGAACCACGCCAAACCGATGGAGACGGTCGGAAAGATGACGTGGAACGAAATGTTTGCCGCGAACTGGATGCGCGACAGGATGGTTGCGTCCACGGCTGCTCCAACTTGATCAGAATTAGCCGCAATCTAGACTCAAACGGCAGATTGCGCCACCGCATCCTCTGTCACAAAACCGCCCCGCGGCGCGCCCGGCACACCGGCCTAAGTCGGCCCTTTCTGCACTGGCTGGCCTTCGGCATCGAGCGGCTTGATGCCGAGAATTAGCGGCACCCCGGCGCGTTTGGCGACGCCTTGAATCTGCCGCACCATGGTCTCGGACAAGACCAGGCCCGCCGCTAGCAGCAAAACCCCCTTCTGGTTCTTCCAGTCACGCGCCAAAATCATGTTGCCCCGAAGTTCCGACGCATCCAGCTCGACCAGATCGGTCTCGTCCGACGGGATCGTGATCGCCGCGCTCTCGAAAGCCTCGACAACCCGGCCCGGGAAGCGCCCTCCGATCTGCTCCTTTAATGCAGCTATCGCCGCCGTTGGCGTCGCCTTTTCGCCGATCCGGCGCCCCATCACTTTATCGAGATAGAACTTGGTTGCCGCGAGAATCGAGGCTCCCAACGGAATGGCATCGCCCACCAAGCCATCGGGAAAGCCGAGGCCGTCAACCCGTTCGTGCTGATGGCGGATGTACACCGAAGCAGTGGCCAGCTCCTCGATCGGCACCAGAATCAACTCGGCATTTAGCGGATGCTGCTTGTACAGCTTCAACTCGTCCTGAGTCATCGAGGGCTGCGGCTTATCCAGTAGATCGTCCGGGAAACCGATCTTGCCAATCTCGTGCAACAGGCCAGCGTGGTAGACCTCCTCCTGCTCGGCGTCGCTCATGCCCAGGGCCGACGCCACTTTCATGCCTACCAAGGCCGTACGCCGGCAATACCCGGCAAGACGGCCATTACGCTGCTCGATGATCGACGACATCATCCGAATCGACGCCTCGAAATTCCCGCGCAGGCGTCGGTTTGCATCGGCCAGCTTGGCATTCGCGTCATTTAGCTTGGCGTTGGCCTGCTGCAGCTGTTCAACGTTGACCAGCTGTAGATGCGTGCGGACCCGGGCGAACAACACTGGCGGGCTAACCGGCTTGGTCACATAGTCGACCGCGCCAACCTCAAAACCCTGGGTCTCGTTGACCGCATCGGTCAGCGCAGTGACGAAAATGACCGGGATGTCGACGGTGCGGGGCTCCTGCTTGAGCATGCGGCAGGTGTCGAATCCGCCCATATTGGGCATCATCACGTCGCAAAGAATGAGGTCCGGAGCGTGCTGCTTGGCGATGTCAAACGCCTGCATGCCGTCCTTGGCGAACAACAGCCGGTAGTGATCCTTGAGAATCTCGCGGAGGATAGCCAGGTTGGTGCTCTCGTCGTCGACCAGCAATAAGGTCGGGCGGTCTGTGGTGGACGTGGTCATCGGATGTCAGGCCTGAGCGGGTTGCTGAAGGACCTCAAGCGCTTGCAGAGCTGCTTCGAAGTCAAAGGAATCGAGTGCCGTCTGGATCGCGCCGAAAGTTCGCGGGTCACAGACCGCGCTCAGCTCCACGAGCAATGACTCGTCGATCTCAAAGTTTCGGAGGGTCGCCGCCACCCGTCCGACCAGCTCGGCCATGGCCGCCTCGTCGATTTCGCCCCGAGGCGCCTCGACCGGCAATCGCGTGGTCGCGCTGGCGGCCACCAGGCTGTCGATGATTTCGACTTCGCTGGCGATCGTGGCGAGGGCCGCCAAGTAAGCATCGGCATCGATTACGGCGGCCTCAAGTTCTGCCGCCCGCGCCACTGCGGCGATTTTGGGCAGAGAGAGATTGCCCGACGCCCCCCTGAATCGGTGCATGACCTGTTTGACCCGCTCGCCATCGGGCTTGGGCTCGTTGCGCAACGTCACCAACAGGGGCTTGGTCTCGACCACAAAGGTGCGTATCGCGCGCACCAACGCTGCCTCACTGCCCCAGCGCTCGATGCCGCTGCTCCAGTCGATGCTGTCTCGGGCGATCGGCACTGCTGTCGGCGGCGCCGCTTCCGCGACACGCTTGTGCGGCTGCAGTGCCGCAGCTGGCGAACCGGCGCCGCCAACCAGCCGCGTCATCTCGGCCTTGAGCAAGGCCATGTCGAGCGGCTTCATGATGAAACCGTCCATGCCAGCGTCGACCGCAACGAACCGAAGCTCAGCATCGACATCGGCGGTCAACGCGATGATCGGCACGCGCGGCGACCCGCGCTCATTTTCGATCTTGCGGATCTCGCGGGTGGCCTCGAGACCGGTCAGCACCGGCATCTGGATGTCCATCAGGACCAGATCGAAGACCCCTTCGGCATACCGATCAACCGCCAATTGGCCGTTTTCTGCGGTCACCAGCTGATGGCCGGCACGGCCGAGCACGTTGACCAGCAAATCGATGTTGACCGGTGCGTCATCCGCCACGAGGATGCGCAACGGACGCAGATCCCGGCCTCGATACGAGCCCGCTCAAGCGGCTCGTTGCCCGCCCTGAGTGGCAAGATCACCCTGAACTCGCTACCCCGGCCGACTTCGCTGCTGACCTCGATGCGCCCCTCCATCAGGGACACCAACTGCCGCACGATGGTGGTGCCCAAGCCAGTTCCGCCGTATCTGCGGGTGATCGATCCATCGGCCTGCGAGAACGGCTCGAAGATCTGCTCGATGCGGTCGGCGGGAATGCCGATGCCGGTGTCGCGCACCGAAATCATCACCATCCCGTCGCTTGCACGACCGACGCGCAGCGACACCGAGCCACGTTCGGTGAACTTGATGGCATTGCTCATCAGGTTGACGACGATCTGCCGGATGCGCTCGGGGTCACCCGTGAAAAAACGATTCAGGCCATCCTCGTACACAAACTCGAGACCGATGTTTTTCTTGCGCGACAGCACGAGCATGGTCTCGTGGCAGTGCTCACAGACGGCGTGCAAGGAAAAGTCGACTTGCTCGATTTGCATGCTGCCGTGCTCCATCTTCGACGCATCGAGGATGTCGTTGAGCAGGTGCAGCAGCGAACGCGCCGAAGTCCCGACCGTGTCGAGGTAGTGCAATTGCTTGTCGCTGAGCGACTCTTGCCCCAGCAGGTCGGTGAAGCCGATGATGGCGTTCATCGGCGTACGGATCTCGTGACTCATGTTGGCGAGGAACATGGTCTTGGCTTGCGTGGCCTCCTCAGCCCGGGTCACCGCGTCCTTCAGCGCTTGGTTGAGGGTGTGTCGCTCGGTCAGGTCCACCGCAAACTTGATGACCTTGTAGATGCGCCCTTCGGGATCAGCAACCGGCGTGTAGGACGCCTTTAAGAACAGGCAGCGGCCGCTCTTGGCGACCCGCTCGACTTCGGCCAACTGCGCCTCACCACGCCGCAGCGAAGCCCAGAGGGCCAAATACTGGGCCTGATCGAAGGACTGCGGGTCGATCAGCGTGGTGTGGTGCTGGCCGATCAAGTCATCGGGGACGTATTCGAGAATCGCCGCCATCTGCGGACTGACGTCCAAAACGCGGCCCTTGAGGTCGAACTCGATTACTGGGACCGAGCGTTTGATGGCCGTCACCACCCCAGCGAACTCGGCGTTGCGCTTCTTTCTCTTCGGTCACATCGGCGGCGAATTTGACGATCTTGACCGGCCGACCTTCGAGGTCGAACACCGGGTTATACGACGCTTGCAGCCATATCTCGCGACCCAGGCTGTCGATCCGCTTGAACTCGCCGGTCTTGAACCGTCCCTGCGCCAGTTCGCGCCAAAACTGGGCATAGGCCGGCGAACGAACGTAGGACTCCTCGCAGAACATCAAGTGATGTCGCCCCTGCACCTGATCGAGCGAGTAGCTCATGATGCGCAGGAAGTTTTCGTTGGCGTGGAGCACGCGTCCTTGCAAATCGAACTCCACCACGCCCTGCGACAGCTCAAGCGCGCGGATCTTGGCTTCGAAGTCGGCATTGCGCAGTTTGATCGGCGTGACGTCGCTCGCGAACTTGACCACCTTGATGGTGTTGCCGTCTGCGTCGAACACCGGGTTGTACGTGGCCTGTAGCCAGACCGATCTGCCGTCCTTGCGATAGCGCTTGTACTCGCCAGCGCTGAATTCGCCACGCCCGAGTCGCGCCCAGAACTCCCGATAGGCCGACGATGCCACCAACTCAGCGTCACAAAACATCGAGTGATGCCGGCCGACCACCTCATCGCGTGGATATCCGACCGCGCGCAGAAAGTTGTCGTTGGCGGAGAGGATGGTGCCGTCCGGCAAAAATTCGATCACGCCTTGGGACAGGTCGAGGGCTCGCAACTTGGCCTCGAACTCGGCAGTGCGCATTTTTTCGGCGGTGATGTCGGTGGCAAACTTCACCACGCTCAACACCTTGCCACTCTCGTCGAACACTGGGTTGTACGACGCTTGGATCCAGATGGTGCGGCCGTCTTTGGCAAGCCGGGCAAACTCGCCGGCGTGGAACTCGCCCGAACTGAGTCGCTGCCAAAACTCGCGGTATTCCTCAGACGCAACGTAATCGGGCTTGCACAGCAGGCTGTGCGGTTGGCCGGCGATCTCCTCGGGCTCGTAGCCGACCCATTGGCAAAAGTTGGCATTGGCCGACAGCACCCGGCCGGATAGGTCGAGACGCACCACGCCCTGCACCCGGTCGATGGCGTTCATCAACGCCTGCATGTCGACGTTGCTCAGGACCTGCATGGTGGCTGGAGCCGAGTGGTTCAAAGGATCGTCTAGTCGCTCAAAGACCGATTTTGACATCGTACAACGGCCCC
>RFMI01000108.1 GCA_009927815.1 Betaproteobacteria bacterium
TCATGCTGCGGCCCCGGCCAGCACCAGATGCCGGGCCGCATCGAGTCCCGGTACCCGCAGGGCGACCACATCACGCACTGACCAGGGTTGCGCCAGCGCTGCGAGTTCCTCGTGCGGGTAGAGGCCCTTCATGGTGACGATGCTGCCTCCTGGTGCCAGCAGATGGCCGGCCATCTGCGCGAATTCGGGAAGCTCGGACAAAGCCCGGAAATCAGCACGTCAAAGCTACGCCCTTCGAGCGACTCGACGCGGCCCTCGACCACCTCGACGTTGGCCAAAGACAACTCGATGGCCACTTGGCGCAGAAAAGCAGCCTTCTTTTGGTTGGACTCGACCAGCGTGACCGGACGCTCTGCCTGGCTGATGGCTATCGGCACGCCCGGCACACCCCCCCCCGAACCGATATCGGCCATCGAGCCGCCGGGCAAGTGCGGCAGGATCGCCAAGGTGTCCAGAATGTGTTGCGTGACCATCGCCGTGGGTTCGCGCACGGCAGTCAGGTTATAGGTGTGATTCCATTTGTCGAGCAAAGCGACGTATGCCAAGAGGCGCTCTCGCACCTCTCCGGGCAGGGGTAGATCGAGTTCGGCCAGGCCGGTGTCGAGAAGTATGGCGAGACTCATGCGGCGACGGGATTTCCGGAAGCGTTGCGGGGCCGGCGCTTGAGATGCACCAGCAGCAAGGAGATGGTAGCCGGAGTGATGCCTTGGATGCGCGCCGCCTGGCCCAAACTCATCGGCCGGATGGCGGTGAGCTTCTGCTGCGCCTCGATGGAGAGGCCGCGCACCGCGGCATAGTCCATCTCAGGTGGCAGCGGCGTATCTTCCTGGGACGCGCGGCGCTGCACCTCGTCGGCCTGACGGTCGATGTAGCCTTGGTACTTGGCCAGGATCTCGACCTGCTCAACCACTGCCGTCGGCAAATCCGCCGCGCCACCCGGCAGTTGCGCCAGTGCCGCGTGGCGCACCTCGGGCCGGCGCAGCAGCTCGAACAGGTTGTATTCGTGGTCGAGCGCCTTGCCGACCACCCGTTCGGCGGTGGATGCATCGACTGTGGTGGGGTTGACCCAAGTCTTGCGCAGACGCGCGACCTCGGCATCCACCGCATCGCGCTTGGCGCAGAAAGCATCCCAGCGCGCGTCGTCGACCAGGCCGAGCTCGCGTCCGGCCGGGGGTCAGGCGCGCGTCGGCGTTGTCCTCGCGCAGGCTCAAGCGGTATTCGGCGCGGCTGGTAAACATGCGGTATGGCTCAGTCACGCCCTGCGTGGTCAGGTCGTCGACCATCACGCCGATGTAGCTGGTCTCGCGTCGCGGCACCCACACCGGCTCGTCGCGCGCGACGCGGGCGGCATTGATGCCGGCGAGCAGGCCCTGCGCAGCGGCCTCTTCGTAGCCGGTCGTGCCATTGATTTGTCCCGCAAAAAACAAGCCCTTCAGCGCCTTGGTCTCGAGGCTCGGCTGCAGTCCGCGCGGGTCGAAGTAGTCGTATTCGATGGCGTAGCCGGGACGCGTGATGACCGCGTTCTCCAGGCCGGCGATGCTGTGCACCGCCGCCACCTGCACCTCGAAGGGCAGGCTGGTGGAGATGCCGTTGGGGTAGACCTCGTGGGTGGTCAGGCCCTCGGGCTCGAGGAAGATCTGGTGCGAGTCGCGGTCGGCGAAGCGCGTGACCTTGTCCTCGATCGACGGGCAGTAGCGCGGACCGACGCCCTCGATGACGCCAGTGAACATCGGCGAGCGGTCGAGCCCGCCGCGGATGATGTCGTGGGTCCGCGTGTTGGTGTGGGTGATCCAGCACGGCACCTGCGCCGGGTGCATGGTGCCGTTACCCATAAAGGAGAACACCGGCACGGGCGTGTCGCCCGGCTGCGGCTCAAGCCGCGTGTAGTCGATGCTACGGCCGTCGATGCGCGGCGGCGTGCCGGTCTTGAGGCGACCGACCGGCAGCGCGAGTTCGCGCAGTCGTTCGGAGAGGGTGATCGAGGCCGGGTCACCGGCGCGGCCGGCGCGGTGGTTCTGCAGGCCGATGTGGACGAGCCCGCCGAGGAAGGTGCCGGCGGTCAGAACCACCGTCTTGGCATGAAACCGGACGCCCGACTGCGTGACCACCCCGGCGACGCGATCGCCTTCAAGGATGAGGTCATCGACCGGCTGCTGGAAATCTGCAGATTCGGCTGGTTCTCCAACTTGGATCGGATCGCCGCGCGATAGAGCACGCGGTCGGCCTGCGCGGGTGGCGCGCACCGCCGGACCCTTGCTGCCATTGAGGGTGCGCCACTGGATGCCGGCGACGTCGGCGGCGAGCGCCATCGCCCCGCCCAGCGCGTCGACCTCCTTGACCAGGTGCCCCTTGCCGATGCCGCCGATCGACGGGTTGCAACTCATCTGGCCGAGCGTCTCGATGCTGTGCGTCACCAGCAGCGTGCGGCGTCCCATGCGGCAGCAGCGAGCGCGGCCTCGGTGCCGGCATGGCCGCCACCCACCACGATGACCTCGAACGGTGCGTCGAAAAGCATGGAAATTCCGCGGCTTAGTTGCAAGAAAACGGGCTGGCGATTCTAACCGAGGGATGCATGGGCGGCTATCTCCGGTCGTCAC
>RFMI01000118.1 GCA_009927815.1 Betaproteobacteria bacterium
TCATCGCCAACGCCCGCGAACCAAGCTCTGACAACGGCGGAGTGAGCGCCAACTCCGGTGTCATCGTTGGTTCTGAGGGCGTGACGGTGATCGACCCTGGCCCCAACCGCGCAGCCGGACTGGCACTGCGCCGGGCGATCCGCCGGGTCACGGCAAAACCAGTGGTCGCCGTCATCGCGACCCACGCACACCCCGAGAACGTGCTGGCCGCCGACGCGCTACTGGGACCCGCAACCCCGCTGATCGCGCACGAGCGCACTTTCGCCTTGATGCGCGACCGCTGCGCCGACTGCTTCGAGCGCTTGTCCGGGCTGGTGGGTCGCGCGGCGATGGCCGGCACCCGCATTCGCGTCCCCGACCAGACAGTGCCAGACGGCATCACCGAACGGACCTACGGCGGACGCACGCTGCGCCTGATTCATGTTGGCTGGGGCCACACTGCGGGCGATCTGGCCGTCCTCGATCTGCAGACCGGCACCCTGTTCGCCGGAGGACTCGTCTCCAACCGGGTGCTGCCGGACACGCACGAAGCCCGGGTGCGCAGCTGGATCGCCGCTCTCGCGGCCCTGTCGCAACAGCCGGTGCGGCGGGTCGTCCCCGGGCAGGGCAACCCCGGCCCTGCGAGCCTGATTGGCGAATTCAGTGGCTACCTGCTGGCCCTCCTCGCGCGGGTGGAGGTGCCGTACCGCGAACAATTGAGTGTGTTCGACGTGCTCGCAGACGGCGATTTGCCGGACTACGCGAACTGGTCGGGCTACGCTGCGGTCCATCCCCTCAACCTGCAACATGTGTACGCCGAACTCGAACGCGAGGACTTTGCCAGCCGATGACCACCACCACTCCGACGGAGCAGACAGGCCTGATTCAGCCGTTTCCCGCGATTGAACCCTTTGACAGCGGCTTTTTGCCTGCGCAAGAGGGTCACGCGGTCTACTTCGAGCAGTCGGGGCGGCCTGATGGCGAGCCGGTGGTGTTTCTCCACGGCGGGCCGGGCAGCGGCTGCGGGCCGTCGCACCGACGTTTTTTCGACCCGCTGCGCTGGCGCGCGGTGCTGTTCGACCAGCGTGGCTGCGGCCGCAGCACACCAGCCGGCCATGTCGAACACAACACCACCGCCAACCTGGTCGACGACATGGAGCGCCTGCGCGAGCAGCTTGGTATCGAACGCTGGGTGGTATTTGGCGGCTCGTGGGGCTCGACACTGGCGTTGGCCTACGCCAAGCGCCATCCGCAGCGCACTTTGGCGCTGGTTCTGCGCGGAATCTTTCTGGCGCGCAAGACCGAGATCGACTGGTTCGTCTATGGGCTGGGCCGATTTTTGCCCGCAGTGTGGGACGGCTTTGCCAAACTGGCACCCGAAGTCCACCGCAACGACCTGCTGAATTGGTACCACTCGGCGGTGTTCGGCGACGACCGTGCGCTCGCCGTGCGGGCCGCCCGCAGTTGGTCCAGCGTCGAATCGGCGGCCATGACCCTGACTCGCCCAACCGCGGCCGGCAACGAGCCCGAGCCGGACGACATCATCCTGGCAAAGGCCCGCATCCAGTTGCACTACATCGCCAGTTACGGCTTTCTGGGCGAAGCCGAGTTGCTACACGGGCTCGATGCGTTAGCGAGCATTCCGGTTGATATCGTGCAAGGCGAGCTCGACACCATCTGCCCACCGCAAACCGCGTGGGCACTGGCGCAGGCGCTGCCGCACTCGCGACTGCAGATCATCCCGCAAGCCGGTCACAGCGCCTTTGAGCCGGCCATCGCCAGCGCCCTGATCTCGGCGCTTGCCAGCCTGCCATGCCGGCACTGAGCCTGCGATTTCGCATCAATGCGCTGGTGACAGCGCTGGTGGTGGTGTTCGTCACCATCACCGCAGTGCTGATGGTCGAGGACATCCGCCGGCAGATCCGCGAGGAAATCGAGGCTACCAGCCGCGTCACCATGCAACTGCTGAGCACCGTGGTCTACAGCTCGCAATTCGTACCGACCGCGGCCAGTCGCCGCGACATCGTCCTCGGATTCCTCGACAGCCTGGGTCGCGTTCGGGCCCACGACATCGTCATGTATGACAACCACGGACAAGCGCTCTACCGTTCGCCGCCGTCGAAGTACAAAACCGGCCGAGCAGCGCCGGAATGGTTCACCCGCGTCGTCGGGCCTGAGGTGCATGTGTTGCGCCTGAGCGCGCCAGGGTTTCAGTTGGTGGTTACACCCGACCCAGGCCGCGCCATCCTTGACGCGTGGGACGATGTCACGCAATTGGCTTGGTTGTCCTTGGCCTTTTTCATGGCCGCAAACTTGCTGGTCTACTGGATCATTAGCCGAGCGTTTCGGCCTGTCGGCACCCTGGCGCATGGGCTCGAGCGCATGGCTGCCGGGGACCTCGACGCCCGAGTTGAGGGCATTCATACGCCAGAGTTTCGAACGCTCGGCGATGGATTCAACCGCATGGCCGAGGCGCTCGACCGCAGCGTCCGCGAAAACCAGAGTCTGGCCTTGGCGATGCGCCAGGCGTCTGACGCCATCCTGCTGACCGGTCTCGACGGCAGGGTCGAATTGTGGAACCCAGCGGCCGAACGCCTGTTTGGCTATCCGGCGGAGATGCTCAGCGGCCTCGATAGCCGCGTACTGGCACCCGACCATCTGCGTAAGGAAGTCGACGACGACCTGCAACGCTTGCGCGACGGTCAGGCCGTCGAACCGCGCGAGACTTTGCGACGCACGCGCATGGGCCGCTCGATGGAGGTGTCGTGCCGGGCCTCGCCGCTGGTCGACCCGACCTCGGGCGCGGTCATCGGCGGCATGATCGCTTTTCACGACATCACTGAACGCCGCCGCGCCGAACTGGCCACCCGCGAGCTGGCCGCCAGTCGCGAGATGGCGCAGGTGGTGCAAAGTCACCTCGAAGACGAACGCCGCGCACTGGCCATGGAGCTGCACGACGAGCTCGGGCAGTACGTGACTGCGGTCAAGACGATCGCCCAAGCGACCGCCAACCGCACCGTCGAATCCGACCCGCAAACCCATGCCAGCAGCCTCGCGATCGTCTCGGCGGCCGGGCAGATCTACGACGCCGTACACCAGATCATCCGTCGTCTACGGCCTGTCGCGCTCGAGCGTTTCGGGCTGGCCGAGACACTTCGCGACGCCGTCGCCGAATGGCGAAAACAGTACGCCGATTTGAGTTTTGAGCTCGACATCGACACGGCACTGCCGACGCTGTCGTCTGAAGCCCAGATTGCGCTGTTCCGGGTCGCGCAGGAGTGCGTGACCAATGTGGTGAAGCACGCCAACGCCAGCGTGGTGAACCTGCAACTCAGCGCGAGCGATGACGGCATCCGTCTGCGCGTGCGCGACAATGGCGCAGGCATCGCTGCCGACCGGGTTCAAGACTCTGGCCGCTTTGGGCTGGTCGGCATGCGCGACCGTCTGCAAGCACTTGGCGGCACGCTGGCAGTGGGTCTGGCGCAGAATGCAGGCACAGAAGTGTGCGCTCACATACCACTGAAGGAGTCCTGAGATGGGCAAGATCCGGGTGATCCTCACCGACGACCACGCCGTGGTGCGCATGGGCTTTCGCCTACTTCTGCAAGGCACCCACGACATCGAAGTGGTGGGCGAGGCCGAAACCGGGGAGGACGCGGTCAAGCGCTTTGTCGAGCTCCGGCCGGACGTTCTGGTGATGGACCTGTCGATGCCTGGCATGGGTGGCCTGGAAGCGGTGACGCGGGTTTTAGCCAAGGACCCCGCAGCGCGCATCCTCATCCTGTCGGCGCACGAAGACACCATCCATCCGAAGCGGGTGCTCAAAGCCGGCGCGGTGGGTTACCTGTCCAAGCGCAGTGCGGCCGAGGAGCTGATCCAAGCGATCCGGCAGGTGGCTGGCGGCAAAATGTACATGGAGGCAGCCATCGCGCAGCAGATGGCGGTGGAGCAGATCAGCGGCGATAAGAGCCCCGTCGACATCTTGTCCGCGCGCGAATTCGAGGTGTTTCTGGCACTGGCCAAGGGGCAAAGCGTCAACGACATCGCCGAGGTGCTGCACTTGTCGCCGCGCACAGTGGGCACTCACCTCTACAACATCAAACAGAAGCTCGGCGCGTCCAATCAAGCCGAAATCGCGATCATCGCGGTGCGGCGGGTTTGCTCGACCCGTAACGCTACTTCGGGATGACCGCTTGCGGCAGGCGCGCGAGGATGATGCCGGTCCGCTTCTCAAGCCCCGGCGTGTTGCGGACGCGGTCGTAGAGTCGCGGATTCGGCACCATCGCCGCCAAGCGCGCTGCCTGTGATGGCGACAGTGAGCGCGCACTAACTTTGAAATAATGCCTCGCTGCGGCCTCGGCACCGAACACCCCGTCGCCCCACTCGATGACGTTGCAGTACAGCTCGAGGATGCGCCGCTTCGGCAGGATCGCCTCCAGCATCACGGTGATGACGGCTTCCTCGGCTTTGCGCACGATGCTGCGCTCGTCCGACAAAAACAGGTTCTTGGCAAGTTGCTGGCTGATGGTCGAGCCCCCGGCCACTACCCGTCCACGGCGCAGATTCTTTTGCAGCGCCGTCTCCATCCCGTCCCAGTCAAATCCGTTGTGATTCAGAAACTTGGCGTCCTCTGCTGCAACCAGCGCCCGCTTCAAGTTGGGCGAGATCTGCGTGTAGTCGACCCAGCGGTAGTCGATCGCCGGGGCGCGGTCGTCCTCGCGCATTTCATCGAGCCGCAGGTCCATGAAGGCCGTCTCGCCGGGCGCACGGTAGCTCCACCACACGAGACAGACCGCGACCCAGCCATGCCACAGGACCACCAGCAAGGCCGCGACGCCAAGCAGGCGAACCGCCAACCGTCTGGGTGAGAGTGCGCTCACCGAGGTTATCGCACCGCGGCGATCACCGGCGCGGTCTCCGGACGGACGCCGCGCCATAGGTAGAACTGCTCGGCGGCTTGCTCGACCAGCATGCCCAAGCCGTCGACGGTGCGCGCGCCAAGGCTGCGGGCCAGGGTCATAAACGGCGTTTCATGGCCGTAGACCATCTCGTAGGCCAGCGCATCGTCAGCAAAACACTCTGGCACCAGTGGCAAATCGCTATCGCTCAGACCCGCGCTGGTGGCGTTGATCAGCAGGTCCCAGCTGCCCTCGATCTCCTCGAAGCCGCCGCCGTCCACGCGCGCGTCAGCGAAATGCGCCGCCAGAGCGGCAGCCCGGTCGCCGTTGCGATTGGCGATGAACAGCGCCTCCGGCTGTTCAGCTAGCAAAGGCGCGATGACTCCGCGCGAAGCACCGCCTGCGCCCAAAAGCAGAATGCGCCGCCCGCCAAGAGTGATTCCGAGGTTCTCGGTGAGGTCGCGCAACAAGCCGATGCCGTCGGTGTTGTCGGCCAGCAGTTCGCCGTCTCGCAAAGCCAAGGTATTGGCAGCCCCCGCCAGCTGGGCCCTTAGGGTTGCGCTGCCAGCCATGGCCAGCGCCTCGGCCTTGAACGGCACGGTCACCGACAGCCCGGAACCGCCATCGGCAAAGAACTGGCGGGCAGTGGCCAGAAACGCATCCAGCGGCGCTTCCAGACGCGTGTAGTCGACCGCAAGGCCCGTCTGGGCGCCAAAGGCAGCATGGATCTGGGGCGAGCGACTGTGGGCAACCGGGTTGCCGATCACGGCAAAACGCAGCGTCATGATTCGGCGTGATAGCGCACGATGCGCTCGACCTCGTTACGCGATCCCAGCACTACCGGCACACGTTGATGCAGACCCGTGGGAACGAGGTCCAGCAATGGTGTGAGTGCATCGGTGGCCATACCCCCGGCCTGCTCCACCAGCATGGCCATCGGATTGGCCTCGTACATGAGGCGCAGTCGCCCCGCTTTGGGCGGCTGCTTGGTGTCACGCGGATACAAGAACACACCGCCTCGCGACAACACACGGTGCACGTCACCCACCATCGACCCGGTCCAACGCATATTGAAATCGCGTTCGCGCGGACCGGTACTACCGGCTTGGCACTCGGCGATGTAGCGCTGCACCGGCGACTCCCAGAAACGCTGGTTGGACGCATTGATCGCGTACTCACCGGTGTCGGCGGATATCGTCAGCTCGGCGGTGAGTACGTACTCGCCATTCTCCCGACTCAGCGTGAATGCTTGGACGCCCTTGCCGGTGCTCAACACGAACTGCGTCGCCGGGCCGTACAAGGCGTAGCCCGCTGTAACTTGTTGGCGTCCAGCCTGCAAGAAACTAGCGTTGCTAAGCGCCCCCATCGGGGCCTTCAGCACCGAAAATATGGTGCCGATCGGGGCGTTGATGTCGATGTTAGTGGAGCCATCAAGGGGGTCGAACAGAGCCAGATACTGCTCGTCGGAAGCCTCCGATCGCTCGGGCAACGGCAGCAAGTCGTCCATTTCTTCCGACGCCAAAGCGCGCAAGTGTCCCGTGGCTGACAGGCCATCGATCATCATCTGGTTACTGATGACGTCGAGCTTTTTCTGCACCTCACCCTGAACATTCTCTTGGCCGGCGCTGCCAAGGATATCAATCATGCCACCCTTGCCGACCGCCGCTGCGATGCGCTGAGTGGTTGCGGCGATGGCCAGAATCACGGTGGCCAAGCCTTGGCCGATGCGGCCGGCATCGATCTCAGCAATCAGATGGCTGGCAAGGGTGGCCCGTGGAGCACTGTGGACAGTCATAAGGGACTCGGGAGCGTGGTGGCGGTATTGTGCATGGGCCGACGGCGGATTTGTACAGGGTCTACTGCGACTCTGCATGCAAGCGCTGGTCGCGACTGAAGGTCCACGTGCGGATCACCTCGAGAATGTCGGTGTCCTTTCGCAAAGCGTCGGGGAACGGCGCATAGGGTGCGCCCAGCTCGACGATGCGCTGTGCCGCTTCGTCGAGAATCGGTTGGCCGGATGATCGACGCAATTCGATACGCTCAACCGTGCCGTCGGCGCGTAGCGCCACCAGCAGCTGCAAAGTCCCGCTGAGGTTCTTGTCACGGGCCTGTTGCGGATAATTGAGGTTGCCAATGGCCTCCACCTTGGTTCGCCAGTCTTCAACGTAACGGGCGTAGTTGACGCCGACCGCCGTGGCGCCAAAAACCTTGCGACGGGGGCGCTTCTGGTACGTCTCGGCGTCGCGGGCGATCTCGGTTTCGAGCTTGGCTAACTTGCTGCCCTGAGCCAGCAGCTCGGCGCGGTTGAAGGTGGGCGTTGCCGGCGATTCGGGCGCGGTCTGTGGCGGCGGCGGCTCCGGGGTCTGCTCGGACAAACGGCGCAGCTCTTGCACGCGACGCTCAAGCGTATGGACGGCCTGCTCGGCCTGTGTGACCGGCGTCGCCTCCGGGGCTTGGGCAATGCGTGCATTGGTCGCCCGACGGCCGCGGTCACCGCCGTCCGAGTCGGCCTGCGCCACCCGAGTGGCCTTCTCCGGGCGGGCGTGCGCGGTGTCCGGAGCAATGATCACCGAAAGGGCGCGGAGGGGTTCTGGCTCCGGCTTGATGCGTGGAAACGTCGTGCCTAATAACAGGCCATGCAAGGCCAGCGACAAGCCCACAGCCCACCACAGGTGGCGGTCAGAATGAGCCCAGGTCGGCGTCAGCCAGCGGGGCACGTATGCTGCCTCAGGGCCCGTTGGCGGGCGTCAGACGACAGGTGACGTCCAGCAAGTCGATGTCGTCTACCGTGAGGCGCAGCGAGGCCCCGGGTTCAAGCAGCGGCAGGCCCCGCGCGCGCATGACTAGAGGCAGATCGTTGAGCCGCACCAGATCGTCGCGAATCAAGGTGGCCTCCACTTCGCGAATACCCTCCTGGATCAGGTAGCGTAGGCACCAATACCGCTCCATGTGGCGTTGGAAATCGGCGTAGGCGTCGTAAGCCAACTCAAAATCACGCACAAGCGCAAACAGCGCGTCCTCGCGGGCACCGTAGACGGGCGGCTCGCCGGTCGCCCAAGCGATGATCTGGCGCTGATTCACCAAGTCAGAATAGCGCCGAAGCGGCGAGCTGGACCACGCGTAGTGGCTGACGCCCAGCCCCTGGTGCGGCGCAGCTTGCGTGCTCATCCGAGTCTTGCCAAACGACTGACTGCGATAAATCGCGGCATATCCTGCTTCGTCAAGCTGACGGCCCCATTCACTATTGGCGAGGATCATCAGCTCCGAGACCAAGGTGTCCAGCGGCGACCCGCGCCGGCGCGGCCGAATGTCGACGCGGCGGCCATCAGCTTGGCTGGCGTCGTCGCTGATGCTAAAGCTGTAATCAACCTTGTCTGGCTGGGTATTGGCCTGCTTGCCCCGCCGGGATTCCAGCGCCAGAGCTAACCGGTAGACGTGCAGCAACTCCTTGCGCCATGGGAAATCGGGGGCGTCGTCACGGTCGACCGTCGCCTGGTTGAAGACGGGATCGAGTGCGTCCAGTCGCAGATTGACGGCAATGGCCACCGACTCGATGCGGGTCTCGCTGCGACGGATGCTGTAGTCGCTCGGGTCGCACCAGACGTACAACGACACCGCCGGCGCGCAACGGTGCTCAGCCAAGGTATACGCATCGACCCAACCCGCCGGGAGCATGGTGATCTTGTCGCCGGGCAGGTAAACGGTGGACATCCGCTCGGCAGCAAAGCGGTCGATCTCGCTATCGCGCAGCAAGCCAAGGGCAGGCGCCGCGATGTGGATGCCAAAACGCAGCAAACCCTCGTCCTCAGAGACGGAGAAGGCGTCGTCGATTTCGGTGGTGCTGGCGTCGTCGATGCTAAATGCAGCGACCCCGGCCTCGGGCAGCGCGCCCGGAAGCGTCGGCGGCGTGTCCGGGTGACCGCGCCCCTGCGGAAAGAACTGCAGCAGAAATCCGTCGAAATGATGCTGAGCCGTCGAGGGGATGGCCCCACAGCGCTGCAACAGTCGAACCGCCGACACGCCGGCCTCGGCTGCCGCCGCGTCTAATGCCTTCCACTCGAGGGATGCTTTATCCGGCTGGTGAGACAGTTGAGCCACGTGCGGGCGAAACGCGTCCGGCAACTGGCCGGCCAGCAACTGGTCTTGCCAGTCACGCACCTGCGCCGCCTGTGCCTCGCGACGCGCCTGGCCGGCCAGCGCTGCTTTCAAGGCGTCGGCTGGCGCGGCCTTGTATCGCCCTCGTCCTTTTCGGTAAAAGTACATCGGTGCGCTATGCAGGCGCAGGGCAATTGCTGCCATCTGGTGTGGCTTTGGTGCTGCGCCAAAGTATTCGCAAGCCAGTTCATCGAAACCGAATTCGGCCTCTCCGCTAGCCTCCCACAAGAATTCCAAAGGAATGGCGCCGGCTTCGTCGCTGGCTTGCGCCAACAGATCGGACGGCGATGGGCTGACGAATCGGATCAGTACGTGACTTGCCTTGATCTTGCCGCGCTTACCGTGCGGCGTCTCGATCTGAAATGACGTGTTCTGGTCAGCAAGCACGGCAGCAGCCTTCAGGGTGCCGTCTTCCTCATAAAACACGTTCATCGGGCGCCGCTCCAAGGTCAGGCCCGTGATTATACGGCGCGCGGCCCGGTCGAAGCGGCCGGCCAGTCCCGCCCCCAAGCATGTTCCACGTGGAACATGCCCGGCCGTCGCCGTTGCGGCGCCGACGGCCTATACTTGCCCTCCCCTCGACACTCTCGGCCCAGCGCATGTCGCAATACGTCTATTCCCTGATCCGCGTCGGCAAGGTGGTTCCGCCCAAGCGCCAGATCCTCAAAGACATTTCCCTTTCGTTTTTTCCCGGCGCGAAGATCGGCCTCCTCGGCCTTAATGGCTCCGGCAAATCGTCGCTGATTCGCATCATGGCGCAGGTCGATAAGGACTTCGATGGCGAGGCGATCCCGATGCCCAACCTGAGCATCGGCTATCTGCCGCAAGAGCCCGAGCTCGACGCCGATAAGACTGTCCGCCAAGAGGTGGAGTCCGGCTTGGGCGAAGTCATGGAGGCCAAACAAAAGCTGGAGGCGATCTACGCCGCCTACGCCGAACCGGATGCCGACTTCGACAAACTCGCCGAAGACCAAGCCCGCTATGAGGCCATCATTTCCGCCAGCGGCCAGGACGCCGAGACCCAGCTCGAAGTTGCGGCTGACGCACTGCGCCTGCCGGCGTGGGACGCCGTCATCGGCAAGCTGTCGGGCGGCGAAAAGCGACGCGTAGCGCTGTGCAAGCTGCTACTGTCCCGTCCCGACATGCTGCTGCTCGACGAGCCGACCAACCACCTGGATGCCGAATCGGTGGAGTGGCTGGAGCAGTTTCTGGTGCGCTTCCCCGGCACAGTAGTGGCCGTGACCCACGACCGATACTTCCTCGACAACGCCGCCGAGTGGATCCTCGAGCTCGACCGTGGTCACGGCATTCCCTGGAAAGGCAACTATTCCAGCTGGCTGGAGCAAAAAGAGACTCGGCTCAAGCAGGAGGAGTCCTCAGAATCCGCTCGACAAAAGACCATCGCCAAAGAACTCGAGTGGGTGCGCCAGAACCCCAAAGGGCGGCAAGCAAAATCCAAAGCGCGCTGGCCCGCTTCGAGGAACTCAACTCGCAGGACTACCAAAAGCGCAACGAAACCAACGAAATCTTTATTCCCGTCGCGGAGCGCTTGGGCGACAAAGTCATCGAGTTCAACGGTGTGACCAAGTCTTTCGGCGACCGCTTGCTCATCGACAATTTGAGCTTCACGGTGCCGCCCGGGGCCATCGTCGGCATCATCGGCCCTAACGGCGCCGGCAAATCGACACTGTTCCGCATGGTCACCGGCCAAGAGCAACCCGACTCCGGCAGTGTGGTGATTGGGCCGACTGTCAAGATGGCCTACGTCGACCAAAGCCGGGACGACCTCGACGGCAAGAAAACCGTGTTCGACCTGCTCGCTCAGGGGCGCGATATGTTGCAGATTGGCCGATTCGAATGCCATCCCGCGCCTACATTGGCCGCTTCAACTTCAAGGGCGCAGACCAGCAAAAGCCGGTGGGAACCCTCTCCGGCGGGGAACGCGGACGCCTGCACCTGGCCAAAACGCTCATGGAGGGCGGCAACGTGCTGTTGCTGGACGAACCCTCCAACGACCTTGACGTAGAGACCCTGCGCGCCCTCGAGGATGCCCTGCTCGAGTTCGCCGGTTGCGTGCTGGTGATCAGCCACGACCGCTGGTTCCTAGACCGCATTGCCACGCATATTCTTGCGGCGGAGGGCGACAGCCAATGGACCTTCTTCGCTGGCAACTATCAAGAGTACGAGGCCGACAAGATCAAGCGCCTGGGCGAAGACGGCGCCAAACCGCGACGCATTCGCTACAAACCGATCGCTCGGTAACCCGCAGTGGCCAGTTCGTCCGTAACCGCTTCGCATCAGCCCATGGCAGCCCCAGCTCCGGCCACCGCCACAGCCGTGACGCCGACGCCCGCGATGCTCGTCAAGCAATTGCATGACGCAGGCTTCTGCTTCATGCCGGGCGCAGCGTTGCGCACCGCACTGTCGCAACTGCACCCCGACTGGGATGCGGACTGGCCAACATTTGCCGCAAGCTGGGATCAGCTGGTCCTCGACCGCTACATGGCTGACGGTGGACGCTACCGCCGCCGTCGCTACGCAACCCTGAGCGCCAATGCCGAGGGCGTGGTCACGGTCGAGCCACACCAGCCGCACTACCAAAGTCTCGATTACAACCGGCTCAATGGCGGCGTCGCCCGATACTTCGAGCCGATTCTCGACGCGGTCCTCCACGGCTCGGTGCTGACAGGCGTTATCGCCTATGGACAGCACATCTTCCGCACCCTATACCCCGCCGACGCCACGCACATCGAGGTCCACCAGTTCCGCATTGAGGCGCGGCCCGGCACGGAAGGCTTACCGACACCGGAAGGCATGCATCGTGATGGCGTCGACTTTGTGTTGGTGATGATGGTGCGACGAGAGAATGTTCTTAGCGGCACCACGGAAACGTTCGACCTTTCAGGTCAGCGTCTAGCAGCATTCACGCTCACCGATCCCGGTGACACCGCATTGGTTGACGACCAGCGCGCCATGCATGGGGTTACGCCCATCAAGCCCAAGGATGCAAGTCATCCCGCTTGGCGGGATGTTCTGGTGGTCACTTACCGACGTAAATCAGCCGTTACCGGATCGCCGAATACCTCGGCATAGGCCGCATACAGGCTACACACCATCAGCGGCACCCATAGCAGCAGGCCTAACATCATCGGCAAGGTTGCCAGCAGCAGCAGAACGGACATCACGATGCCGTTGACCAAACACGCCTTCCAATGGAACAAGCACGCGGCCATGCTGTAACGCATGGCAGGCCACACCGCCATATCCCGCAGCACCACCAACGCTGGCGCAAACCACATCAGCAAGGTCAACGGCACCGAGAGCAGCAGCGCCGCCAACATCCACGGCAATGCGTCCGCATCTGGAGGCGGTGGCGCGACGCCAGGCGGAGTCAGCCCAGGTAGAACCCCGCCGCCCGCCGTGGCCAACAACAGCAGTAGGATCTGCGCGGTGGTATAGACCAAGCCCAAGCGCAACAGCGGCCGCAAATGGCTCCGGAAGCCTGCCACCAAACACTGCGGCTCCATCACGCCGGATGCGACCAAAGACTTGCACCCCAGCAGTGCGCCGGCGAGCAGCCCAGGTGACGCCACGTACAGCAATACGGCACCCATCGCCGGCAGCAGCGTCGAGGCCAAAGCCAGCGTGACTAGCAACGCCGTCACGAGCAGCCAAGCCGCAGGCGCTCGTCGCAGCACAGCGAAACCACCGGTCACCCAGCGCCAGCCGGCGATCGCGGGGAGAGACTCCTTGGCGCTCACGCGAGCAAGGGTGCAACACCCGCCCGGTGTCGCACCAACAAGCGTTCAAAGTGCGCCGGGTCTTTGGCGTGCACCATTTCCCCCGGACGTGGCAGGTGAAAGTCGCACAAGCGCGACAGCCAAAACCGCAGAGCGCCTGCACGCAACATCAGCGGCCAGAGTTGGCGCTCCACCGGCGTGAACGGCCGCACCGCCTGATAGGCCTGCAACAGCGCCGTCCGCCGCGCCTCGTCAAAGCTGCCGTCAGCCTCGATGCACCAGTCATTGACGGTGACCGCGACATCGAATAACCAGACGTCCGTGCATGCAAAGTAAAAGTCGATCAAACCACCCAGTGCGTCGCCATCGAACAGCACGTTGTCACGGAACAGATCGGCGTGGATCAGGCCACGAGGCACGTCGCTGGCGCGAACCGCATCCTGGAACGCCAACTCACTCAGCAGCAGGTCCCGCTGCGCGGCCGTCAGAAACCCATCGATCTGTTGCGCAGCCTCATGCCACCAGCGAGGCCCCCGCGGATTGGCCATCGTCATCGTAAAGTCGGCGCCGGCCAGATGCATCCGTGCCAACGCCGCCCCCACCTGAGCGCAGTGCCGGCTTGCGGGTCCATCACCCATGCGCCCGCGAGGCGGGAGACAATACACGCCGGACGGCCATTCACCTCTGTAAGTGAGCGCCCACTATTGTCTCGGACCGGCGCCGGGCATTGCACGTCCCGCTCAGCCAAGTGGCTCATCAACCCCAAGTAAAACGGCAGCTCTGCGGCCGTCAACTTTTCAAACAAGGTCAGGACGTAGCGCGCCCGATCGGTGTCCAAAAAGTAATTGGTGTTCTCGATTCCCGCCGATATGCCCTGCAGGTCCTGCAGTGCGCCGATGCTGTAGCGACCGAGCAGAGATTCCGCATCAGCGCGGGAGACCGGAGTGAAAACCGACATCGCCTAGAACTGGTAGATGCGCCATTGCGCTGGCGCCGTCATCGGCAAAGG
>RFMI01000100.1 GCA_009927815.1 Betaproteobacteria bacterium
TGCCCGACGCGCGTGTTGTCAGCAGACGGCACCGACCCGCACTCGAACAATCGGCGATGCTCTTCGCTCAGCCCATCGGTGTCACGCTGCTTCATCAGCTCACGCGAATCCTTGTCGGTGCGGAACACGATCGGCTTCTGCTCGGGCTGTTGCGACTCAGCCACCGCCTCGGCCAGCTTGTGGTGATGCGGGCTCTTGCTGCACACGGGGTCGGCGTTGGTCGCGTCGCCCGTCAGCATGTAGGCCTGGCAGCGACAACCCCCGAGGTCGTTCTCTTTCTCCGGACAGGTCTTGCACAGGTCCTTCATCCAGGCGTCGCCGCGGTATTTGTTGAACGCCGGCGAGTCGTACCAGATCCAGTCCATGCTCTTGTCACGCGCGTTCGGGAACTCGATGCCCGGCAGCATGCTGGCGACGTGACAGGGCAACACGGTGCCATCCGCTTGCACCGTGATAAACACGTTGCCCCAGCCGTTCATGCACTTCTTCGGGCGCTCGCTGTAGTAGTCCGGCATGACGAAAAACAGCTTCATCTTGCCCTTGACCTTCTCGCGGAAGGCGTCGGTGATCTGCTCAGCGCGGACCAGCTGCTCTTGGGTCGGCAGCAGTTGCGAGCGGTTGATGTAGGCCCAGCTGTAGAACTGGCTATTGGCCAGCTCGACGTAGTCCGCCTCCATCCTCTCGGCCATCTCGAGGATCTCGCCGACGTGGTCAATGTTGAGCTTGTGCAGAACGCAATTAAGCACCATCGGGTAGTCGTACTGTTTGATCAGCTCGGCGACCCGCTTCTTCAGTTCGAAGGTCTTGGTGCTGGAGAGGAAGTCGTTCATCTCCTTGGTTGAGTCCTGGAAGCTCAACTGGATGTGGTCGAGCCCGGCGTCCTTGAGCGCCTTGATGCGCGCCTCGGTCATGCCGATGCCGCTGGTGATCAAATTGACGTAATAACCGAGCTGGTGGGCTTCGGCGACGATCTCCTCGAGGTCATCTCGCAGCAGCGGCTCGCCGCCGGACAGGCCGAGTTGCGCAGCGCCCATGGCGCGGCCCTCGCGCAGCACACGAATCCACTCTTCGGTGCTCAGCTCGTTGTGCTGCTTGGCGTAGTCGACCGGGTTGTAGCAAAAGACGCAGTGCAGGGGGCAACGGTAGGTCACCTCCGCCAGCAGCCACAGCGGCGGGTTGATGCCCTCGCGGTTCACGGCCTCGCCGCTTGCAACGGGTTCAATCGCCTTGACGGCGGATCCATCCCTGTCCATCTGCCACCTCCATGAAACCGGTCACGTCTTCCAACAGACCGGTCGTCTCAAACTTCTGTTCCAGGTCCGCAACGATCTCGGCGACCGTCTTGACGCCGTCGATGCGGGTCATGATCTCGCCGGCGCTGTCGTTGAGCTTGACCATGCCCTCGGGGTAGAGGAGCACGTGCGCCTTTTGCGCCGGCTCCCACTGCAAGCGAAATAGCTTGGCCAGCTTGAACACGCTGTCTGGGGTGATAGTCGCTGCGCTCACGGCTTTGGTTTCCTCAGCCCTTAGGGCCTTTGATCTCGATCTCGCACTGCTGCAGCATGATCGCGTCGGCCAACGCCCACAGCACGTCGAGCTTGAACTGCAGGATCTCCAGCGCGCGCTCCTGCAACTCGCGCGAGCGGCTGAAGTAAGCCTTGGTCACTTCCAGCCCGTGCTGCACGTCGCGGCGGGCTTGGGTAGGCGGTACTTGAAGTACTTCATGCCTTCCGGATCGACCCAGGGGTACTTCTCCGGCCAGGTGTCCAGGCGCTGCTGGTGGATGTGCGGCGCAAAGAGTTCGGTCAGCGACGAGGCGATGGCCTCCTGCCAGCTCACCCGGCGCGCGAAGTTCACATACGCGTCCACAGCAAAGCGCGCCGCCGGCGACACGTACTTGAGCGAGGTGACGTCCTCGCGCGACAGGCCGACCGCTTGGCCCAGGCCGATCCACGCCTCGATGCCGCCCATGTCGTCGCCCATGCCGTCGTGGTCGATGATGCGCTGGATCCACTCGCGGCGGATTGCCACGTCCGGGCAGTTCGACATGATCGCGGCGTCCTTCACCGGAATCGCAATCTGGTAGTAGAAGCGATTGGCGACCCAGCCCTGCAGCTGCTTCTGAGTCAGCTTGCCCTCGGCCATCATCACGTGGAACGGGTGATAGATGTGGTAGCTGGTGCCCTTTTCGCGCAGCTTGGCTTCGAATTCTTCGGCGCCCCAAGGAGCGAGTTGCGTGTTCTCGGCGATGCCCATAGCGGTCTCCTTAGAGGGTGATGTCCATGCCGTCGTACGACACTTCGATGCCGTGACGGGTGAGCTCGGCGCGCTCGGGCGAGTGCTCGTCGAGGATAGGGTTGGTGTTGTTGATGTGGATGAGTATGCGGCGCGGCTTGGAGAAGCGATTCAGTTCTTCGATCATGCCGCCGGGACCCGACTGCGGGTTGTGGCCGATCTCGCGAGCACGCTTCTTCGAGATGCCCATATCGATCATCTCGGTGTCAGTCCAGAAGGTGCCATCGACCATCACCGCGTCGGCGCCCTCCATCAGCGGCACCAGGTGCGGCTCGATCTCGACCAGGCCCGGCGAATAGAACAGGCTCTTGCCCGTGGCGATCTCGCGAATCACCACGCCGATGTTGTCGCCGGGGTGCGGGTTGTTGCGGTGCGGCGAGTAGGGCGGCGCGGCAGACTTGAGCGCCACGCAGAGGAAATCAAGGCCGTCGACACCAGGAATGGTGAAGCGCTCGGTCTCGGACGGCACAATGCGGTGCCAGTCGACCGTGCAGTAGTGCGACAGCACGTTAAACAGCGGGTTGCCTTGGGTCAGGTCCTCGTGAACCTGATCGGTGCACCAGATCGGCAGCGGGCGCGAGCCTTCGCGCAGCATCAGCAGGCCGGTGGTGTGGTCGATCTGCGCGTCAACCAAAATGATCCCTTGGATGCCGGTGTCGCGCAGGCCGCGCGCCGGTTGCAGGCAGGGGTTCTGCTTGAGCTGCGTGAGGATGTCGGGCGATGCGTTGAACAACACCCAGTCGATGCCGTCCTTGCTCACCGCGATCGACGACTGCGTGCGTGCGCTAAGGCCCGGCTTGCCCTCGCGAACACCGCGGCAGTTGGCGCAATTGCAGTTCCACTGCGGGAAACCGCCGCCAGCGGCAGAGCCCAAAATCCGAACGAACATGTCTGACCCTCAAGAACCGATGGTGGCGAACAGTCACCACGCTCTCACAAAAACAAAACCCGCGCCACGAGGGCGCGGGTCGCACAGCGCGTCGCGATTAGCGAGCGGCGATGTACATGGTCACTTCGAAACCGAAGCGCAGGTCAGCAGCAGCGGGCTTGGTCCACATGGCTGAATCTCCTCAATGAGTTTGCAGGGCCGGCTAGGCGGCGGGCCACTACCCCAGCGGCTTGGAATGCACTATGGGCGCCCCCACCGTGTCACGCCTTGGCAGGCTGCCGAAAGCACAGTAGAGAAAATCATGAACCGTCTGCAGTCTCTGTGGCGCTTTACAGGGCGATAACGCATCAATACAGTGCAGCGTGCTTTTGATGCGGCCCTTGCCGCTGGTGCTGATGTCGTCCGCTGCAGTCCCGATTCCCGCCGATCATTCCCGCTGGTTCCTGCGCACGCTGCTGGTGTCATTGCTGGTGCACGGCCTGGTGCTGACAACCGTGCGCAGTTGCCAGAAGGCACCGCCGCCGCCCGCGTTGACCCTGAGCGTGGAGCTGCGCACACCTCCGCCGCCTCCACCG
The DNA here is from genome assembly GCA_009927815.1 of Betaproteobacteria bacterium. Lineage (GTDB taxonomy): Bacteria > Pseudomonadota > Gammaproteobacteria > Burkholderiales > UBA3065 > UBA3065. The sequence continues at coordinate 3,760 of RFMI01000100.1, forward strand.
CCCCCGCCGCCGGAGCCGCCGAAACCCGAACCGCCCAAGCTGGAGCCGCGCAAGCCGGTCGCAATGCCGCAGCCGGTACGGCCCCTTGCGCCACCGCCACCGCCAACACCGCTGCTGACGGCCACGCCAGAGGCGCCTCAGCGCGTGGATCAGCCGGTG
>RFMI01000018.1 GCA_009927815.1 Betaproteobacteria bacterium
GCCGTCGAGCACAAACACCGGCAGGATGAAGTCGGACGGGCTCAACGCCGACTCGCGCACCATGCGGCGCGACCAGTCGTCGTGGCGCATACGGCGCAGGCGGGTGGCGGGGAACTGGCGGCTAGGCTGGCTCATGGCGGTCTCCGGCAAGAGTCCGCAGTGTAAATCAGGGCTGACAGTCGCGGCTAATCGCTGTGCTCGGGCGGTACGCTCGACTCGGCTGGCGGCGCTCCGGCTTCCAGCGGCGCCTCCAGCAGCATCTCGGTGATGCGGCCGATGGCCTCGTCCACCCCCTGCCGGTTGAGGCTGGAAAACAGTTGCGCCGACGACGAGATCGGCCGCTCGGCCAACGCCCGCCGCACCTTAAGCAGCGTCTGCGAGGCTTCACCACGCGACAGCTTGTCGGCTTTGGACAGCAATACGTGCACTGGCAGCTGGCGCGGCGCGAACCACTCGAGCAGTTCCTCGTCGAGGGGGGTCATCGGATGGCGCGCGTCCATGATCACCACCAGGCCGCGCAGGGTCTCGCGCTGGGCCAGATAGCCGCCGATTAGCTGGTCCCACCCCTTACGCATTTCGCCCGGGACTTTGGCATAGCCGTAGCCTGGCAGGTCCACCAGGTGGCCGTGTCCGCCCCAGAGGAAAAAGTTGATCAGCTGGGTGCGGCCCGGCGTCTTGCTGACGTAGGCGAGCCTTCGGCGATTGGCCATGGCGTTGATGGCGCTGGACTTGCCGGCGTTGGAGCGGCCGACGAACGCGACCTCGGCAGGTCCTGGTGGGAGCAGGTTTTTGAGGTGGTCAACCGAGGTGACGAAATCTATATTGTGGATGGTTGCCATGGAATCTTTGCGGTGGCGCCCGCGCCGGACGCGGCCAAGGGCCTCAGAATGCACTAAAATCCGGCGAGTCAACGAATTCCGAACCAGGAGTCTCCTCATGAAGTGGTCGATTGTCGCAGCCCTGCTTGCCGTGAGCGCCCCGGCTGCCTTTGCCGAAACCCCGAAGCCTGATCTCGCTCGTGCCGAGCAGCTGGTGACAACCGTGTGTGCGGCCTGCCACGGTGCCAAGGGTATGAGCCCGATTCCGACCAACCCGCATCTGGCGGGCCAACATCCGGCCTACATTGCCAACCAGCTGGCCAACTTCAAGAGCGGCGCGCGCCAGAACGCGATCATGTCTGGCATGGCTGCCATTCTCAGCCCGCAGGACATGGTTAGCGTTGCCGCCTACTTCAGCCAGCAAACGCCGCCGCCGGCAGCAGGTAGCAACGCCGAGCTGGCCAAGGCCGGCGAATCGATCTACCGCTACGGTATTGCCAGCAAGAACGTGCCGGCGTGCTCGGGCTGTCATGCGCCGACCGGCAGCGGCATTCCGGATCAGTATCCGCGACTGGCCGGACAATATCCGGACTACGTGTACTCGCAATTGCGTGGGTTCGCCGCTCACGAGCGCGTCAACGTCATGATGAATGGCGTGGCGGGCCGTCTGTCGGATACCGAGATGAAGGCGGTGGCGGAGTACGTGTCGGGGTTGAAGTAA
>RFMI01000085.1 GCA_009927815.1 Betaproteobacteria bacterium
CCAGCTTGATCGAGTGTTGGCCGTCGCCGGTGGTGAAGCCGAAGCCGTCTTTCCACACGCCTTGCAGCTCGGTCTTGGCGGCGTTGGCCTTGCTGACCTTGTCCATAGCTGCTTCGCGACGCGCTTCACGCACGTCCTGACGCATCTCGTTGAATTCGTCTTGGCTGAGGATGCCCTTGGCGAGCAGCTTTTCGAGCAACGATTCCATATCGGCATAGCCGGGACGCTAACGGCCATCAGGCCGGCAGCGATAGCGGCCACCGACGAGGCAGCGCGCAGAGTGTTAAACAGAGCCATGTGGTATCTCCTGGTTAGGCAAGCAACAACGTCGGCGAGGGCAAATTTGACCCGCAGAGTCTCGCATGTGGATTTTTGCTGCGTTTTGTGACAATTGCTTGACGCGTCTTTTACGGTCGATCACACGCTTCTGCGGTGTCGCGACAAGACCAAACGCCAAGCAAATGTAAAAACCAATTGCCAATCAATATCTTGCCAAGAAACTCGGGCCTGTAGGCCAAGGCATCAATCGCGCAACTGCGGCTAAGCGCCTGAAAATTATTGAATAAGTCCTGTTGCGCCGGCGCAACAGCCGAGCCCTCCGACGACGGGTGAAGTTAGCGCTCGCTTACCCGTTTAACCCAAACGATATAAAAGTAGTTGCGTAGTTTCATGAAGTTGCGTTACAAACTAAAAACATTCACACAGTCTAGGCGCGAAGCAATTGCAAATCTGCGGCAATGTGCAGATCCCTCTGCGATACGAGTTCCCGCTCACTGAGCGGGCGCGACTGCTGCTGCGACTGGAAGATAGCCTGCAACGGGTGCGCGAACAGGCGCTGGACTCGTCGCCGGACGCGCATCGGTCGTCGCTGGTGGCGCTGTGTGAGCTGGTCGAGCTCGCTAGCCGTATCGATCTGAAAGCCGAGGTGCGCATGGAACTCGAGCGCCAGCGCAGTTTGCTGCGCGCGCTGCGTGGCGTTGCCGAGGTCGACGCCGAGGCCCTAGCCGTCAGCCTCGCCGAACTGGACTCGTCGTTATCGCGGGTCGATGCGACACTGCCGCGCGCCGGCGCACGCTGCCGCGACGACGCTTGGCTGAGCATGTTCCGCACGCGCCTCGCCGTGCCCGGCGGCGCCACTCGCTTCGATCTCCCCAGCTTTCACTACTGGAGCAGCCGCGAACCCACCGCCCGACGCGAATGGCTGTTGCGTTGGCTGGGCGATTTCGATTGCGTCCGCAACGGCGTTGCGATGGCCTTGCACCTGTTGCGCGGCAGCGCTTCCAGTGAGTCGCAACTGGCCGCTGCGGGCAGCTACACGCGTTCCCTGGGCAACCGTGTACCCATGCTCGCCGCGATCGACACATCCCCTGATTGCGATTGCATCCCCGAGATCACTGTCAACCGGGCACTGCTGACCGTGCGCTTCAACCGTTTCAGTGACGGTGGACGCCCGCGTCCATGCAACACGGACATCGCCTTTGGCTTGGCGGTGTGCTTTCAAGCCTGATCGGCCGCACCCGATGTCGCGACTGGTGAATTGCCCGCACTGTGGCGCCGAATGCGCGTTCGGCGCTGAAAACCCGTGGCGCCCCTTTTGCAGCGAGCGCTGCCGGTTGATCGACCTCGGCGCTTGGGCCAGCGAAAGTTATCGAGTGCCGGTCGGCGAAGAGCCCGACCCGGGTGGGGTGGAGCCGCTTTAAAACTGTAGTAGATCGCCCAACGCCGCTAGCGTTGCGGCAGTGGCGCCCCGTCGTTGCAGCCAAAATGCCTTCGCAGCGCTCCCATCGACTCGCGGCGCGCCGGTTCGGCCAGCAACAGCCCCAGCTGCAGGCCCAACTCTGTTCCATTGCTTACGCGCAGTGCGGCTCCCGCATCCAGCGCGTCTTCAGTCACCTGCAGAAAGTTAAAGGTGTGGGGGCCGACCAAGACCGGCTTGCCTTGCGCGCAGGGCTCGAGCAAGTTCTGGCCGCCCAGCTCGACCAGCGACCCACCGACGAACACCGCATCGGCGGCGGCGATGTACGCCGCCAGCTCGCCCAGCGTGTCGCCGATCCAGACCCGCGTCTGCGCGTCGGGCTGGGTGGTCTGGCTGCGTCGCTGGTGCCGGATGCCCGCGCGGTCGAGCAGCGCCGCGATCTCCGGCACACGGTGCGGATGCCGCGGCGCCCAAATCAAGAGCGCATCGGTGGGCATGCTGGCAAGCGCATCCAGCATGGCGGCGTCCTCGCCTTCGCGGGTACTGGCGGCCAGCCAAACGGCTCGCTCACGGCCCCAATCGCGCCCCCAATCAGCCCGCCAGGCCATACCGCGCTGCACCAGTTCAGGCTCCGGCGCGGCGTCGAATTTGAGATTGCCGGCCACGCGCACGTCCCGCGCGCCCAGGCTACGAAACCGCTCGGCGTCGGCTTCGGTTTGCGCCACCACACGCGCCAGTGACGCAAATGCGGGTCGCGACAGGTAAGCCAGCCGCGCGTACCCGCGCTGCGAGCGCGCCGACAATCGACCATTGACGACGCACAGCGGGACGCCGCGCGCGGCACACGCGGCACTCAGATTGGGCCAGACCTCGGTCTCCATCAGCAGCCCGAGCTGCGGCCGACGTTGGCGCAAAAACAGCGCCACCGCCCACGGCCAGTCATACGGCAGATAAGCGCGTTCGACGCGCTGGCCGTATAACTGCTCGCCGGTGGTGCGGCCGGTGGGGGTGGTGTGGGTCAGCAGAATGCGCGGCGGATGATCGCCTTGCAGCAGGGCCTCGACCAACGGCTGCGCCGCGCGGGTCTCGCCCACCGACACCGCGTGGATCCAGATCAACGGGTGCTTGGCATCGCTCGCCGACGAGCCTGCGCTCAGTCCGAGCAAGCGCTCGCCCCAATGACGCCGGTAACCGGGATTGCGTCGGCTCTGCCACAGCAGAATCAGCGGCACGCAAGGCAGCGCCGCAAGCAAAACCAGCGTGTAAAGCAGTCGGGCGACAGGCATGGCGGGCCAGTGTAGCATCGGCGCCGGCCGCGCTTTTTCGGCTGCATGTGCCCGCTCGGAGTGGTTTTTGGCGATCCGTCTTGCCCCGCTGTTCAGCGTCGAACGCCTGCGCCCCCGCTATTGGGCTGCGTGGATGAGCTTGCTCAGCCTGCGCCTGCTGGCAATGCTGCCCTACGGCGCGCTGCTGCCGCTGGGACGGCTGATTGGCCTCGCCTTGTACTACGCGTCGCCCGGACGACGCGAGATTGCGCGCATTAACCTACGACTGTGCTTCCCGGACAAGCCAGACGCCGAGCGCGAGCGCCTGCTGCGTGAGAACTTTGCCTCGCTTGGCATGGCCGTGTGCGAAACCGCGATGGCCTTTTTTTGGAGCGACCGTCGGCTCGCGCCACTGGCGCACATCGATGGTCTCGAGCATTTGCAAACGGCTCTGGCTCGCGGCAAAGGCGTGGTCCTGCTGACCTGCCACATGACCCACCTTGAGGTAAGCGGTCACTTGCTGGCTCTGCATCAGACCATCAGCCTCATGTACCGGCTACACAAAAATCCGCTGATGGACCAGGCTATCCGCGACTCGCGGGCAGCACGCGCCCACGACACGGTCGAACGTAGCGATGTGCGCGCGATGATCCGCGAGTTGAAACGCGGCCACGCGGTCTGGTACGCGCCCGACCAGAACTATGGCGGGACCACCCAAGTGGTGTTTGTGCCGTTTTTCGGGTGCCCGCGCTGACCGTCACTACCACCGGCCGGCTCGCCCAGATGACCGGCGCTGCCGTGGTGCCGTTCTTCCCGGTACGGCTCAGCGACGGAACGGGCTATCGAATCC
>RFMI01000117.1 GCA_009927815.1 Betaproteobacteria bacterium
TCAAGCCATCAAGGCTTGTACGTGCGTGGCCACGCCGCTGGCAATGCCTTCGAAGTTGTAGCCGCCTTCCAGCACCGACACGACGCGCTCACCGCAATACCGGCGAGCGATGGCACGGACGCGCTCGGTCATCTGGCGGTAGCCGGCATCGGTGATGTCGAAGCAGCCGAGTGTGTCCTGCATGCGGCTGTCGAAACCGGCGGAGATGAGCACGAATTCGGGGCGGAAAGCGTCGGCGGCGGCGATCAGCTGCTCGTCGTAGGCGCGCAACATTTGCGTATCGGTGGCGCCGCAGGGCAGATCGACGCTGATTTTGGTGCCGACAGCCTCACCGGACCCGCGTCGGGCTGGGTCACCGGTACGCGGGTAGGCACGCCAGTCGTGCGTGTCGAACAGCAGCACCGACGGGTCGTCGTAGAAAAAGTGCTCGGTGCCGTCGCCGTGGTGGTAGTCCCAGTCGACGATGAGGATGCGCGTGTAGCCAAGATTGCGCTGCAGGTGGCGCGCGGCGACAGCGACGTTGTTGTACAGGCAAAAGCCGACCACCTCGCCGTCGTTGCGGGCATGGTGCCCGGGCGGCCGCGAGCAGACAAAGGCGTTGCGTACCTTGCGAGCATGTACGGCCTCGCAGGCGGCGAGCGCCGCTCCAACGCCGGCGCGACCGAGTCGGTCAATCGCCTCGCCATGGTTGCGGCGGATGCCGGCGATGTGCGCGTCGGTGTGAATCAGCCGCAGTTCGTCCTCGGTCGGCTGACGGATAGCAAGCGGCCGAAGGTCGTGTGCCAGACCCCGCGCTTCGATGGCGCGACGAATGGCGGCAACCCGCTCCGGTTGCTCGGGATGGGTCGGCGAGAAGAACGGCGTGAGGAAGATGTCGTCCCAGACCCAGCCGGTGGCGGTCGGCGTCATCGGCTTCGCCAGCGCCGGCACAAGGGCGTCACCGGCCAGCGCGGCAGCGCCCGCCGCAAGCAGCCCCGCGCCACGCATCAGGAATCCCCGTCGGTCCATCCAGCCCCCTTTTTCGACGTGCACCGCCCGACTCAGCTGGCCGGCCGATACCAACGCGTGCGGCGCGACTCGCCCCCTAGAATCAGTCTTTTAGTGGCGACAACGCATCTTCGGGTCTATCTTAACGGCTCGCCCTCAACGGGTAACTGAATGAAAGGAGGTGATCCTGTGAATCTCGCGAAATCAATCCTTATGGCGGGTCTGCTGTCGTTCAGCAGCCTGGCCCTGGCGCACAACTGCCCCAACGAGATGAAGCAGATCGACGCTGCGCTCAAAGTGAGCAAGCTCGAGGCTTCCAAGCTCGACGAGGTGAAGAAGCTGCGCGCCGACGGCGAGGCCCAGCATTCGGCCGGCAATCACGACGCCTCGATGGCATCGCTGAAGAAGGCCAAGTCGCTGCTCGGCATCTGACACGCCAGATTTCGTGTCCGGGGCCGGCCATGTGCCGGCCCTTTTTATTGCCGGAGACTTATTCGACGCCCGGCGTCGTCGCGGGCCGCCAACCCCGCCGCACCCACAGAAACAGCCGATAGCCGACGCCAAGCGCATGGTGCACGCCCGGCAGTGCGGCCACCCAGCCCACCGCGCGCAGACCCGGAAAGCGCTGCCAGAGCAGGGCAAAGGCGCGCGCGCCGTGCACCAATCGGCCATCGCTGCAGCGGACGTGGAAGACGCGCAGTGCCTCGACGCGGCACAGATCCCCGGCTGGGTCGCAAACCGACGCGCTCACATCCACCCACTCGATCGGGCTGAGTGCGCGCCGACCTTGGTACCACGCGATCTCACGACGACAGACGGGGCAACCGCCATCGAAATAGACCTGCGTCACGATGTGAGCACTCACATAATCCCTCTGCATTGTTGTATCAACTGCGGTGGCACCAGCAGGCGCAACCATGCGGCCAACCGCCACGGCTTAAGCCGGCGACCCGCCGCACCCCTGTTAAAGTTAGCAGAGTGATGAGCACGCGCACCCCCGCCCTCGACCTTTTGCGCCCCGACCTTGAGCAGGCCATCGCCATCCTCCGCGCTGGCGGCGTGGTCGCCATGCCGACCGAGACCGTCTACGGGCTCGCTGCCGATGCGCGCAATGCCGACGCGGTGGCCGAGGTGTTCGCGCTCAAACAGCGCCCGCTCGACCATCCGCTCATCGTCCATCTCGCGCGGGCAGACGATGTGGCGGATTGGGCCGCAGCCGTGCCAGAAACCGCCCGCCGCTTTGGCGCAGCCGCCTGGCCCGGGCCGCTCACCCTGGTGCTCGCCGCCCGCGACGAGGTGCCACGCCAGGTCACCGGCGGGCAGGACACGGTCGCCCTGAGGGTTCCCGACCATCCGCTGGCACGCGCGCTCATCGCCGGCTCCGGCGGGGCGCTGGTCGCGCCGTCCGCCAACCGCTTCGGCCAGCTGAGTCCGAGTTGCGCCGAGCACGTGCTGCAGGGCTTCGGCGACGCGCCACCACCCGTGCTCGATGGCGGACCCTGCCGGGTCGGCATCGAATCGACCGTTGTCTTCGTCGATGACGCCGGCTGGCAGATCTTGCGGCCCGGTCACTGGACCGCTGATGCGCTGGAACGAATCGCCGGCACACCGCCGCGGCCAGCCGGCTCGACCGCGCCGCGCGCACCGGGGCAGCTCGCCTCGCATTACGCACCGCGGACGCCGCTGGTGCTGTGCGCCGACCGCGCCACGCTGCAAGCCCTGGAGACGCCTTACGACGCCGTGCTGGAGCTGTCGTCCGACCCGCAGGCCGCCGCCGCCGCCCTCTACGACACCCTGCACCGCCTCGACGCCAGCGGCGCTCGACGCATCCTGGCTCAGCTGCCGCCCAACACGCCCGACTGGGCCGCGGTGCGCGACCGCCTGACGCGCGCAGCGACACCCGCGTAAAACAACCGACGAACTGCCGGGCTCCGCAGCAGTCTTAGCTTGTAATCACACCCGCAGGAGCTGACACATGGTCCACCAGACGCCGTTCCGCAACCTCCGCCGCGTCGCAGCCATCGCCGCGCTTGGCGCCTTAACCATCGTCGCTGGCTGCAGCAGCGTCACGCCGGCGAAGTACGCCCAGCAGGGACCCAAGTTCTCGTTCCGCGACTATTTCAACGGCACCGTCGACGCCTGGGGCATGTTTCAAGGCCGCGACGGCGAAGTCATCAAGCGCTTTAAGGTGACGCTCAAGGGCACCTGGGACGGCCCCAACGGCACCCTCGACGAGAACTTCGTCTACGCGGATGGAACCACCGAGCACCGCGTTTGGACCCTGCACCAGACCGGCCCGGACAGCTACACCGCGACCGCCGGCGACATCGTCGGCGAGGCCGTGGGCGACCAGGCTGGCCCGGCCATCCGCTACGCCTACACCATGGCCATTCCGGTAAGTGGAACCACCTACCACTTCCAGTTTGACGACTGGATGTACCAGATCGACGACGAGGTGGTGCTCAACCGCGCGACCATGCGCAAGTTCGGGGTGAAGCTGGGTGAGGTGACGCTGAGTTTCCGCAAGCGGCGCTAAGGCATCACAAGAACCGCTCGAGCAGCTTTCGGCTCGGACGGTCCAGCGCGGCGATATCGCGGATCAAGTACTGCACGCCAGCGGCGTCCGCCACCAGCAGGCTGCCACGTCCGACCCGTTGCAGCGCCTCCTCGCCGGGCAGCAGCAAGTCAGTGATGCCCCGATCGGTACGCACGGTCCAGCGGCTCGGCGTCGAGATGCTGCTAATACCCAAGATGGCGCTGATCACCGGCGTGAACTCGCGCTCGGCCAGCGCGGTGCGCAGACTGGCCTGCTGCGCCTCCGGCAGATCGGCCAAGGACTCGATCCACACCAACTCGTGGCCGTGGGCGTCAAGCACCGAGCAAGCCTCGTCCGGCGCCGACAGCGGATAAGCCCGAACCACGCTCACCGGGCAATGCATCGTGTCACCCTGCGTCAGGGTCCACACGCCGTGGCCATCACGGCTCAATTGCCCGTCGATTGCGCTCATACGCCGTCCTCCAGCAAAGCCTCGGCCTGCCGCGCCTGCGCCTGATACAGCGCGAAATAAGCGCCCTGACGGGCCATCAATTCGTCGTGATTGCCCGTCTCGACTACCGCGCCGCGGTCAAGGACAACCAGACGGTCGGCCTTGCGCAGCGTCGACAGGCGGTGGGCGATGGCGATGGTGGTGCGGCCACGCACCAGATTGTCGAGTGCGCTCTGGATCGCCTTCTCGGTGGTCGAGTCTACGGACGATGTGGCCTCGTCGAGGATGAGGATGCGCGGATCGATCAGCAGCGCGCGGGCGATGCTGATGCGCTGGCGTTCGCCGCCCGACAGCGATTGGCCGCGCTCGCCCACCAGCGAGTCGTAGCCGTGCGGCAGCCGCAGGATGAACTCGTGGGCATGGGCCGCGCGCGCCGCCGCGACAATCTCGGCCCGCGTCGCATCCGGTCGGCCGTAGGCGATGTTTCGGCGATGGTGCCAAAGAACAAAAAAGGCTCCTGCAACACCAGCCCGATGTGGCGACGATAGTCCGCCACCGCCAGCTCGCGCACGTCAATGCCGTCAAGGCGGATCGCGCCTTCGCTGACGTCGTAAAAGCGGCACATCAGATTGACCAGCGTGCTCTTGCCCGAGCCGCTGTGTCCCACCAAGCCGATCATCTCGCCGGGACGGATGTCCAGACTGAGTTTGCGGATGACTTGGCGGTTGCCGTAGCGAAAGCCGACCTGCTCCAGCTCGATGCGGCCCTCGACCCGTGGCAGCGACTTCGGCTGCGCCGGCTCCGGCACGTTGCTCTGATGATCGAGGATGTCGAAGATGCGCTTGGCCCCGGCTGCCGCCTTTTGCGTGTGCGAGACGATACGGCTCATGGTGTCGAGACGCGTGTAGAAGCGGCTGATGTAGGCGATGAAGGCGGTGAGCACGCCCACCGTGATCTCGTCGTTGGAGACCTGCCAGATGCCAAAGGTCCAGACCACCAGCAAGCCGATCTCGGTGAGCAAGGTCACGGTCGGCGAGAACAGCGACCAGACCTTGTTGACCCGGTCGTTGACCTCGAGGTTGTGCTGATTGGCCGCCCGGAAACGGCCAGATTCACGGCCCTCTTGGGCGAAGGCCTTGACCACGCGAATACCCGGGATCACGTCGGCCAGCACATTGGTCACCTCCGACCAGATGCGGTCGGCGCGTTCAAAACCGCGGCGCAGGCGGTCACGCACCACGTGAATCAAATAGCCGATCAGCGGCAGGGGTAGCAGCGTCACCAGCGCCAGCCAGTGGTTGATGCTGAACAGCACCAGCGCGGTCATGCCGATCATCAGCACATCGGTGGCGAAGTCGAGCAGGTGCAGCGACAGGAAGACGTTGATGCGGTCGGTCTCGGCGCCGATCCGTGCCATCAGGTCGCCGGTGCGCTTGCTGCCAAAGTAGGACAGCGACTGGTTGAGCAGGTGGTCGAAGGTGGTGGTGCGCAGGTCGGCGCCGATGCGTTCGGACACACGTGCCAAGACATAGGTGCGCGCCCAGCCCAGCAGCCAACCGAGCAGGGCCGCGCTTAGCAGGCCGAGCATGTACAGGCTGACCAATCGCTTATCCAGATCCTGACCGTTTTGATACGGGATCAGCAGCTTGTCCATCAGCGGCATGGTCAAGTAGGGCGGCACCAGGGTAGCGGCGGTGGCGGCCAAGGTCAGCCCGAATCCGAGCAGCAAGCGCGACTGATACGGCCGCGCGAAACGCCATAAGCGCAGCAGCGTCAGGGTGGACGGCGGCGTCTCGTCGGCGGCGGCGCAGTCCTCACATAGAGTCTCGCCGGTCGGAAGTTCCACGTCACAGGAGCGGCAGTGGGCGCTCACTTGCGCACCCTCGCCCGCAATCAGACGGCTCCAGGCATCCACCAGCAGCTGCACCGCGGGCTGCAGGCCGAGACGGAACTCCCAGCGTGCTTGAAGCTTCCCCTCGACCAGCCAGTCGAGGGTCCCGACACCACCGTGGTCGCTTAGCGTCGCAGCGCCACTGGCCGACAGCGGGCACTCACTCACCACTCGGGCGTGACCGTCCACCAGCCGCAGGGTCAGCCAGCGACGGGTGGTCAGCGCCACGGCGCCAGGCGAAAACTGGCGATGCGCGTCAAGATCGGTCTCGGCCAAGCCGAGCAAGGTTTCGTCGGGTCCGCCAAAGTGAGCGCGGGCCGCCCGTGTCCAAGACTCGGCGCCGATGGGGTGCGGATTCATGAGGAATGGTTTAGAGCTCTGCCTGTGTCAACGCGGGCGACGGCCGATGCGTTGACACGCCATCGCCCCCGGATCACCTCGCCCATGGATTCGCCTGTAGACACCCAGCTGTTCGACATCCAGATCCTCGACATCCGCCACATCGCCGGCCCGAATATGTGGACCTACGATCCGGTGCTGGAGGCCTTGGTCGACATCGGCGCGCTGGAAGACTACCCGTCCGACCGCCTGCCCGGCTTCCCGCAGCGTTTGGGCGCCTGGCTGCCCGGACTGGTCGAGCACCGTTGCAGCTACGACGAACGCGGCGGCTTCCTCAAGCGGCTGGACGAAGGCACCTGGCCCGCGCACATCATGGAGCACGTGACGCTCGAATTGCAAAGCCTGGCGGGCCTCTCCGGCGGTTTCGGGCGCGCCCGCGAGACCTCGAACCGCGGCGTGTACAAGGTGGTGGTGACTTGTTGGCAAAAGGAAGTCACTCGCAGCGCGATCGAGGCCGCACGTGATTTGGTGCTGGCCGCCATCCGTGATGACGCGTTCGACGTGGATGCCGTGGTGCGCCAACTGCGCCGCCAGAGCGACCGTCTGTGCCTCGGCCCGAGCACCTCGCACATCGTCGCGGCAGCCGAGGCACGCAAGATCCCGTTCATTCGGCTCAACGACGGCAATCTCGTCCAGATCGGCTACGGCGCCGCTCAGCGCCGCATCTGGACGGCCGAAACCGACTGCACCAGTGCCATCGCCGAGGGCATCTCGCGCGACAAGCAGCTCACCCGGCAGCTGCTGTCGGCGTGCGGCGTCGCGGTGCCGCGCGGTCAGTTGGTCGACAGCGCCGACGAGGCTTGGGAGGCCGCACAGGATCTTGGTCTGCCGGCGGTGGTCAAGCCCAGCGACGGCAATCACGGACGCGGCGTGTTCACCCAACTGTCAACGCGGGAAGAAGTCGAGAAAGCGTATTCAGTGGCAGTCGACGAAGGCAGCGGCGTCATCGTCGAGCGGTTCATCGACGGCCTTGAGCACCGCCTGCTAATCGTCGGTGGCCGAATGGTGGCGGCCGCGCGCGGCGACATCGCATCGGTGGTCGGTGACGGCCAATCGACCATTCGCGAGCTCATCGAAACCCAGCTCAACAGCGACCCGCGGCGCGGCAGCGGCGAGGATCAGCCGCTCAACAAGGTCGGGCTCGATTCGGCTGCACATCTGGAGATCGCTCGCCAAGGCTACGCTGACGGCGATGCGGTTCCCGCCGCCAGCGCCACGGTGGTGATCCAACGCAACGGCAACGTCGCCATCGACTGCACCGCCGAGGTCCACCCCCAAGTGGCCGCGCAAGCCAGTTTGGCGGCGCGCATCGTCGGCCTCGACATCGCTGGCATCGATATCGTCTCGGCCGACATCGGGCGACCCTTCGCCGAGACCGGCGGCGCCATCGTCGAGGTCAACGCTGGCCCTGGCTTGCTGATGCACATCAAGCCGGCCGAGGGTCAGCCACAGAACGTCGGTGAGGCGATCATCGGCCACCTGTTCCCGGACAACGCCAGCGGCCGCATCCCCATCGTCGGCGTCAGCGGCAGTCACGGCACCACCCAGACCGCGCAGCTCATCGCCCGCATCCTGTCGCTGCACCCGTGGAAGACCGGCTTGGTGTCCACCGCACCGGCCGAGGGGCCCGGCATCATCACGCCGACCCGCGTCGAGTCGACTTGGGAGCAAGGCCGCAAGATGCTGCTCAACCGCGCGGTCGAAGCCGCGGTGATCGAGAACAATGTGCGCGAACTGCTGGACGAGGGACTCTGCTACGACCGCTGCCAGGTCGGCGTGGTGACCGGCCTCGATACCGCCGAGACCTTCCCCGACCGTGACATCGAGACCCCGGACGACCTGCGCAAGGTGCTGCGTACGCAAGTGGACGTGGTGCTGCCGGTGGGCGCGGCCGTCCTCAACGCCGAAGATGAGATCGTCGCGGGGTTGGCTGAACTGAGCGACGGCGAGGTGCTGTTCTTCTCGCGCGACGCGGCACACCCCGTGATCGCCGCACACCTGGCCGCAGGCGGACGTGCCGTGGTGCTGCGCGACCAGCAACTCCTGCTCTGCCACGGCAGCGAGTCCAGCATGCTGTGCAGCACAACTGAATTGCCGGGCGGTTGTCCCGACACGCCGGGTTGTCGCGCTCACTTGGCAGCGGTTGCCGCTGCTTGGGCGCTCGGCCTGGATCGGCAAGCGATTCGCGCTGGTATCCTCCACCAGAAGCAACTGGTCGCTGCCTAAGCCCAGATCAACCCGGGGTCAGCGCTGACTGCGCCGGCCTCGACTCGCCGAATCTCAGCCATGGACATCTCCCGCATCCGCGCTCTGCGCGGCCCCAACCTCTGGACCCGGCAGACTGCCATCGAGGCC
>RFMI01000028.1 GCA_009927815.1 Betaproteobacteria bacterium
GGCGGCAGCGCGCTTCGGAGCAGCCTTGACAGCGTCGGCGGTCGCGGTGGCGGCAGCCTTGACGGTCGATTCGGTCATTTCGGCGACTTGCTTGGCAGCCTTGGTCATGTTGTCAACGGCAGCCGAAGTGGCAGCAACGGTCGACTTGACGGCCGACAGCAGAGCGTCGGTGCCGTTCGGAGCCGACTTGGTGGCGGTTTCGACGGCGGTGGTCAGGTCGCTGTTGATCTTGGCGAAGCTGTCTTGCATGAACTGCGAGACTTCCGACTGGGCCTTGGTGGCGGTCTCGTACACGGCCTTGCCATAGCTGACCGACTTTTCAACCGACGACTCGGCCAGCTTGCTACGCAGGGCGATGAGGTCGTTCAGGTCCTTGGCGGCGGCGATGGTCTTGGCGGCTTCAGTCATGTCGGCCACGGTCGACTCGGCGATCTTCATTTGCAGGTCAACGAACTTCTGGGTGTTGGCCAGCGAGATGTGGGCGAAGCGAGCGCCTTGCTCTGCAGCAGCCTTTTGGGCATCAGCGAAGTGGTTGTTAACGTTGATCATTTTGACTCTCCTAAAGATTTTTGACAGGTATGTTGCGATTAAATTGCTGCGTTGCACAATGATGTTAGGACGGGCCCAAATTGATGTCAACAATTTTTTTGCATCGCAGTGTGGAAGGTCGACCGCTTAGGCATTAGACTCGGGAAAGTAAGGACTTACCGCTGCTACCGCAGCGCAGCGAAAACGCACAATGACTGCCGCCCAGATACGCCTGATCAAGAAGTACCCCAACCGTCGCCTCTACGACACGCAGACCAGCGCTTACATCACCTTGGGCGACGTCAAGACGCTGGTGATGGAGCAATCGTCGTTTCAGGTGGTCGATGCAAAGTCCGGTGAGGACCTGACGCGCAGCATCCTGCTGCAGATCATCCTCGAGGAAGAAGGCGGCGGCACGCCTATCCTGTCCAGTCAGGTGCTCGAGCAGATCATCCGATTCTATGGCCACGCCATGCAGGGCTTCTTGGGCACCTTCCTCGAGCGCAACCTGCAGACCTTCATCGACCTGCAGTCCAAGCTGAAGAACCAGCAGCACGAACTCGGCGACACCGCCAAGATGAGCGCGGAGATGTGGCAACAGCTGCTCGCCATGCAAGCACCGGCCTTGCAAGGCATGGTGGGCAACTATTTGGAGCAGAGCGCCAAGCTGTTTGCCGACATGCAAGGGCAGTTCGAGAATCAGACCCGCAGCATCCTCCAGGGCTTCCCGTTCCCTCCGTTCCCGGTCAAGCCGGGCGACACCCCCTCGGACAAATAAGCGGATGTCCGTGCCGTCTGTGCCGCGCGTCGGCTTTGTGTCGCTCGGCTGTCCCAAGGCGCTGGTCGATTCGGAGCGCATCCTCACCCAGTTGCGCGCCGAGGGCTACGACATCGTCGCCGACTACGACGGCGCTGACCTGGTGGTGGTCAACACGTGCGGCTTCATCGATTCGGCGGTCGAGGAGTCGCTGGACGCCATCGGTGAGGCACTGGCCGAGAACGGCAAGGTGATCGTCACCGGCTGTCTGGGCGCTAAGCGTGATGTGATTCTCGATGCGCATCCGGCGGTGCTGGCGGTGACGGGTCCGCACGCGCTCGATGAGGTGATGGGTGCGGTGCACGACCACCTGCCCAAGCCGCACGATCCCTTCAGCGACCTCATCCCACCGGCGGGCATCAAGCTCACGCCCAAGCACTACGCCTACCTCAAGATCAGCGAGGGCTGCGACCACAAGTGCTCGTTCTGCATCATCCCGTCGATGCGCGGCGGGCTCGACAGCCGGCCAGCGGGCGAGGTGCTGCGCGAGGCTGAGAAGCTGGTCGAAAGCGGCGTTAAGGAGCTGCTGGTGATCAGCCAAGACACCTCGGCCTACGGCGTCGACCGCAAGTACCGCACCGATTTTTGGGGCGGCCGGCCGGTCAAGACGCGCATCACCGAGCTGGCCCGCGAGTTGTCGACGCTCGGCGCTTGGGTGCGCATGCACTACGTCTACCCCTATCCGCACGTCGACGAGCTGGTCGAGCTGATGGCCGAGGGCAAGCTCCTGCCTTACCTCGACATCCCTTTTCAGCACGCCAGCCAGAGCGTGCTCAAGGCCATGCGCCGGCCTGCCGCGGCCGAGAACACGTTGCGCCGCATCGAGCGCTGGCGCGAGATGGTGCCAGACCTGACCCTGCGCTCGACCTTCATCGTCGGTTTCCCGGGCGAGACCGATGCCGATTTCGAGGAGTTGATGCAGTGGCTGGAGGCGGCGCAACTCGATCGTGTCGGCTGCTTCATCTATTCACCGGTCGAAGGTGCCACTGCAAATGAGCTCTCGGGTGCGGTCGACCCCGAAGTGGCTGAGCAGCGCCGCGAGCGCTTCATGCATCTGCAGGAGAACATCTCGGCCAACCGGCTGATTGCCAAGGTCGGCTGCGAGATGCGGGTGCTGGTCGACGAGATCGGCGAGGAAGGCACCGTACTGGCGCGTTCCAGCGCCGATGCGCCGGAGATCGATGGCGTGGTCTACGTCGAGGGAGCTGATAACGTGGCGGTGGGCGATTGGCTCGACGTCCGCATCACCGACGCCGACATCCACGATCTGTGGGCCGAGCCGTGGGCGCTTAGAGACCCAAGCGCTGCCAGATGGTGCTGGTCGGACCGGCGCGGTTCATCGTGAAAAAGTGCAAACCCGGTGCGCCGCCGGCCAGCAGTCGGTCACACAGATTGGTCACTACATCCAGTCCGAGCGCGCGGATCGATGCCGAGTCATCGCCGAAGCTTTGCATCTTCATGCGCAGCCAGCGCGGGATATCGGCGCCGCACGCCTCGGAAAAGCGCACCAGTTGGCTGAAGTTGCCGATCGGCATGATGCCCGGGACGATCGGGATGTCGACGCCTTCACGTTGGCAGTCTTCGACGAATTGGAAATACGCGTCGGCGTTGTAGAAGTACTGGGTGATTGCCGAATCAGCACCGGCCTGAGCCTTGCGCTTGAATGCGAGCAGATCGTCGCGGGCGCTGCGTGCCTGAGGGTGAACCTCCGGGTAGGCCGCCACTTCGATCTCGAACCAGTCTCCGGTCTCGGCGCGAATGAATTCGACCAGGTCCGACGCAAAGCGGAAATGGCCGAAGTCGACGGTGCCGGACGGTAAGTCTCCGCGCAAGGCCACGGTGTGGCGGATGCCGTGCTGCTGGTAGGTGGCCAGCAGTTCGCGGATGGTCTCGCGGGTCGAGCCGATGCACGACAAATGCGGCGCAGCCTCGCAGCCATGCGCTTGGATGTCTATCGCGGCCTCGAGCGTACGCTCCTGGGTCGAGCCGCCTGCACCGTAGGTGACGGAGAAGAACTTGGGCTTGAGCTGGGCAAGCTGATTGCGTGTTTCTTGCAGCTTCTGCATGCCCTCGGGGGTTTTGGCCGGGAAGAACTCGAAACTGAAGATGCGCTCACTGGCTGCGGGGGTCATTCGTCGCCGCCCTTCCGCGAGCGCGGTGCGACATTACCGCGGTTGTCGCTGTTGCCGCCGCCGGCCCCACCGCCGGCCC
>RFMI01000030.1 GCA_009927815.1 Betaproteobacteria bacterium
CGCGCCTCAGCAACGCAACATGCGCCCCGGCGAGTCCTACCTCGCCTGGAACCACCGCAACGTGTTCAAGGCACCCGCACGGACGATCGAAGCCTGAGTCTCCTTAAGCAGCCTTCGCTGCCTTCTGCAGAGACTCCCAGCCGAGACATGCCAGCCACACCGTCTTGGGAATGGGTCTGGCGCCGCTGAGGTAGTAGTTGAGCATGCGTCGCGAGACGCCGATGGACCGCGCGGCATGCGCTTGGGTGAGGCCGTGACGCGCCATCCAGCCGATCATGCGTTCGGCGCCGATCCCACCCGCCTGCTCGACGGCGAGGTTGCGCAGATTGTCGGCGGCCATCTCCAGCTCGTCCTCGATCCACACCACGTAGCCCCCGCGTGCATCGACGCGGGCACGGGCGAACAACCCCGGGTCGGACAACGCAGCCAGAGATCGGTGCTTGCGAACCACGGCCGCGAGGTCCACTGGCAGCGCCACTCCATCGGCAAAGGTGAGATTCAGCCGCATGGAGGGACACGCGGTCAGTGCGGCGATGGTGTGCTGTGGTTCGTGGATCATGGGTTGTAAGCCCCGAACACCTTTTCGCAGAGTTCCCGGTTGGCCTTGATCCAGATGAGGGCTTCGGAAATCTCGGTGTCCTTAACAGTGCGGCTGGTCACCACGAGCGTAGCCACATCGACCAGCGCATCCCGGCGGTCGGCAAGCACCACGTGGACGTGAGGCGGAGGATGGTCCGGCACATTCACCCGGATGGACATGTTGGGAAGGCGATGGACAGTAGGCAAGATGGATGTTTGTGCAACAGTTGCACAATGTCAAGGGCGAGATCGTGCCGGGCTGATGCTGACGCGCACGCACTCCGAACGGAATCCAGCAAATGACCAATCCTCTTACCCGCTGTGAAGCACGGGGTTGACGATATGGCCGCACCGGGACCACCCTTGACCCCATGCGCAACCTAGTACTCGCCTTCGCCTGCCTCGCGATACTCGCGGCAACTCCGGCCCGCGCCGACACTGCCGCCGACGAGCGCACAGTCGAGACCCTGATCCGCGAGCAGATCGCCGCCTTTGGCAAGGACGACGGCGAGCGTGCCTTTACCTACGCCGCGCCGGACATCCAGAAGCGCTTTGGCGACCCGGTGAGCTTCATGGCCATGGTGCGAAAGTCCTACGCCGCGGTATACCGACCCAAGTCGCTCAACTTTTTGCAGCCGTCATGGCCAGCGGGCCAGGGGGAAGGCGTCGTGCTGCAGGGAGTTGAGATCACCGATTCCTCTGGCGGCTTTTGGGTCGCGACCTACCAGGTCGAGCGACAGACCGACGGCGAATGGCGCATCGTCGGCTGCGCCTTGCGCCGGCTAGCAGGGATGGCGACCTAGCTCAGCCGCCCCACACCCGCTCGCCGGCCATCAGGTGCGCCAGCGTCTCGCGTTCGCGCACCACCTGCACCGTTGCGCCGTCGACCATTACCTCGCAGGCGCGCGGCCGCGAGTTGTAGTTGCTGCTCATGCTCATGCCGTAAGCGCCGGCCGACAGAATCGCCAGCAGGTC
>RFMI01000063.1 GCA_009927815.1 Betaproteobacteria bacterium
CTCGGTCTCGAGCCGTCGGGTCTGGCCTCGCCGTGGCGGGCTGCGGTGGCTTCGTTCTTGGCCTTCTCGCTGGGTGCGGCGATTCCCCTGCTGCCATTCGGTTTCGCCAGCGGCAGCGCGGCGATGTTCGGCGGTGCGGTGCTCGCCTCGATCAGCCTGTTGCTGATGGGCGCCTTGGTGGCGATGTTTTCCGGTCGCGGCATTCTGGCCAGCGGACTACGGATGCTGTTGATCGGACTCGGCGCCGCCGGCACCACCTGGCTGATCGGCCGCGCGCTCGGCGTCGCGATCAGCTAGTTGCCGGGTCAGTCTTCTGCGGCGCCGTCGTCGAGCCCCATGTCTTGGATTTTGCGGGTCAGGGTGTTGCGACCGAGTCCCAGCAATTGCGCGGCTTCGATCCGGCGTCCGCCGGTGTGTTGCAGCGCCCGCAAAATCAGCGTGCGTTCGAAGTCGCGGGTTAGGCGCTCGATGATGCCGCGCTCACCGCGCAGCAGCGCCTCGTCGGCGTGCTGGTCCAGCAGTGTGAGCCAGTCGCCGTCGGTCGGGGTGCTGCTGGCCGAGCGGACATCCGGCGGCAGGTCGGCGATTTCGACGGTTTGCCCGGGCGCCATCACGGTCAACCAGTGGCATAGGTTCTCGAGTTGACGGACGTTGCCGGGAAACGGTTGCGATGAGAGGAAGCGGAGGGCCGTCTCCGAGAGACGCTTGGCCTCCACCTTGAGCTCGCGCGCGCTGTGCTGCAAAAAGTGGCGTGCCAGCAGCGGAATGTCCTGAGCCCGCTCGCGCAGCGCCGGCAGACGCAGGCGGATGACGTTGAGCCGGTGATAAAGGTCTTCGCGGAATAAGCCTTCGCGGACCCGCTGATCGAGGTCTTGGTGGGTCGCTGCAATCACCCGCACGTTGGAGCGGATCGGTTGCATGCCGCCGACGCGATAGAAGTGGCCATCCGATAGCACCCGCAGCAGGCGCGTCTGCAGCTCGGCGGGCATGTCGCCGATCTCGTCGAGGAACAGGGTGCCGCCCTCGGCTTGCTCAAAGCGGCCCTGCCGCGCGGCCTGCGCGCCCGTGAAGGCGCCGCGCTCGTGGCCGAACAACTCGGACTCGAGCAAGTCGCGCGGGATCGCCGCAGTATTGATGGCGATGAACGGTTTGCCGGACCGCGGGCTATGGCGATGCAAGGCACGCGCGACCAGTTCTTTGCCGGAACCAGACTCGCCGGTGATGAGTACCGTGGCGTGCGACTGCGACAGTCGGCCGATGGCGCGGAAGACCTCCTGCATGGCCGGGGCCTGCCCGAGCATCTCGGGGACCGGCTCGTCCGGCTCGGAGACCTCGCCATTGCGACGACTCTCTTCGAGTGCCTTGCGGATGAGCTCGACCGCGGTATCGACGTCAAACGGTTTCGGCAAGTATTCGAAGGCGCCACCTTGAAACGCCGAGACCGCGCTCTCCAAGTCGGAGTACGCGGTCATGATGATGACGGGGACCTGCGGCAGGCGTGTCTTGACCTGTTGCAACAGGTCGATGCCCGACTGGCCCGGCATGCGGATGTCACTCACCACCACCCGCGGTGTGTCTTCGTCGAGCGTCTCCAACGCCTCGTTGGCGGACTCGAACAGTCGGCAAGCAATGCCTTCCCGTTGCAAGGCCTTCTCGAAGACCCAGCGGATCGAGCGGTCGTCGTCGACGATCCAGACTGTCTTGTTGGGCATGGTTTAACTCTGGGGTCGCGCGGGTGGATGAGCAAAGGGCAGCAGCACCGTAAAACTGGTGTGACCCGGCGCACTGTCGCAGTCGATTAGGCCGTGGTGCTGGTGGACATAGGTCTGGGCGATCGAAAGACCCAAGCCGCTGCCGTCCTCACGACCCGACACCAGCGGGAAGAAGATGCGGTCGCGCAGTGCCGACGGGATGCCGGGGCCGTTGTCGATCACCTGCACCTTGAGCGCGACTCGGTGACGCTGGCGTGCCAGCGTCACC
Source organism: Betaproteobacteria bacterium (assembly GCA_009927815.1). GTDB lineage: Bacteria > Pseudomonadota > Gammaproteobacteria > Burkholderiales > UBA3065 > UBA3065. Next base: position 1,981 of record RFMI01000063.1, read on the forward strand.
TGGCGGGCGGCGCGGGTGCGCAGCGTGATGGTGCCGCCGCCATGGCTGGCCAGAGCCTGCAGAGCGTTGCGGCCGATGTTCAGAAATACCTGGATCAGCTGTTCCCGGTCGGCCAGCAGCGGCGGCAGACTCACGTCGTAGTCGCGTTCGACCGTCACCGCGTCGGCGGGCGGCAGCGCGCCGCTGTCAGCGATCAGCAGGGCGCGCACCCGCTCGAGCACCTCGTGGATGCTGATCGACTCGATCTTTGGCAGACGGTGCGGGGTGAGCATGCGGTCCATCAGCGATTGCAGCCGGTCGGCTTCGGCGATGATCACCTGCGTGTATTCGCGCTGGTCGGGGTCGTTGAGCTCGCGCTGCAGCAGTTGCGCGGCGCCCCGGATTCCGCCTAGCGGATTCTTGATCTCGTGCGCGAGGTTGCGCAGCAGGACGCGGTTTGCCTCCTGCTGGCTGTGTTGCCGCGCTTCGCGTTCGACCCGCAAGTGCTGATCCTGAGGGCGCAATTCGACGGCGAAACGACCGAGTACGCTTTGCATCGGGCTGATGGTGAGTGACACCGCGGCGTCGCTGTCGTTGCGAGCCAGCATCAGTTCGTGTTCGGTGTGTGGGCACACCTCGGCCAGAGCCCGCTCGGCGACCTGACGCACCCGCCCGCAGTCCAGGAACAGTTTGGGCAGTGGTTGGCCGTGCAAGGTCTTGGCGCTAGTCCGCAGCAGGTTCTCGGCGGCAGCGTTGGCGTAGCGGATCCGCAGCTCACCATCGACGAACACCACCGCCGTGGCGAGCATGTCGAGCGGAAGGTGTTGGGTCGGAGGCATGGGGTCAAATGTGGTCACACGCTCGATTAGCAAGAATCAAGCCGACCAGCTTTGTAAGTCCGGAGCGAGCCTCACGGTTCCAGTGTGGCGGTGCCGAGCAAGCGCAGTTGACCTTGCAAAGACTCGACCGAACCTTCGAGCCGGTTGACCGTGCCGCGCAGCGGCTCGATGCGGTCGAGGTACTTTTGGTAGTTGCGTTCATCGCCGAGCCGAACGGCCTCGCCCTCTTTTAGTGCATTGCGGGCAGTTTGCAGGGCTGCTTGCTGACGCGCCAATTCCTCCAGCACCACCTGTTGCGCTTCGCGGCGCGGCGGGCTGGCGCTGTTGGCTGCACCGGCGCCCGAGGCAGCATTGGCGACACGTGGGGCCTGAGGCGGGCGCGGTGGGCTGGGTCGTGAGGGTGTGTAGAACAGCTGGCGCGAGTGGCTTGCCCCATTTGGGGGCTGGTTGCCATAGACCGTTCGGCCCTGCAGGTCGATGTAACGGTAGAGCCCAGCTCGGGGTGGCGTAGGCGCGCCGGACTCGTGCGGGGGCTCGGCCAAGGTCGGGCTGCTTCCGGCCATAAGCACAAGGGGCAGCAAACGAGAGCGGAGGTGACGATGCATGGCTGCAGTGTAAGCCGTGCTACCCGCCGCTTCGCCAAAGAAAACGGGGCGGATCGCTCCGCCCCGGTCAATTGGCCGATTGCAGTCGGCCATCTGACGGATCGCCTTACAGGCTGTAGTACATGTCGTACTCGACCGGATGGGTGGTCATGCGGAACTTGGTGACCTCTTCCATCTTGAGTTCGATGTAGGCGTCGATCATCTCGTTGCTGAACACACCGCCGCGGGTCAGGAAGTCGCGATCCTTGTCCAGCGCCGCCAGAGCTTCGTCGAGGCTCGAGCAGACGGTCGGGATCTTTGCGTCCTCTTCCGGCGGCAGGTCGTACAGGTTCTTGTCCGACGCGTCGCCCGGGTGAATCTTGTTCTGCACGCCGTCGAGGCCGGCCATCATCAGTGCGGCGAAGGCCAGATACGGGTTGGCGGTCGGATCCGGGAAGCGCACTTCGATGCGGCGGGCCTTGTCGCTTTGCACGTAGGGGATGCGGATCGAGGCCGAGCGGTTGCGCGCCGAGTAGGCCAGCTTCACCGGGGCTTCGAAGCCGGGGACCAGACGCTTGTAGCTGTTGGTGCCGGGGTTGGTGATGGCGTTGAGCGCCTTCGCGTGCTTGATGATGCCGCCGATGTAGTACAGGGCGAACTCGCTCAGACCGGCGTAACCGTTGCCCGCGAACAGGTTCTTGCCGTCCTTCCAGATCGACTGGTGGACGTGCATGCCGGAGCCGTTGTCACCAACGATGGGCTTCGGCATGAAGGTTGCGGTCTTGCCGTAGGCGGCGGCGGTGTTGTGCACGACGTACTTGAGCCGTTGCGTCCAGTCCGCACGCTTGGTCAGGCTCGAGAACATGGTGCCGATCTCGCACTGGCCGGCGGTTGCAACTTCGTGGTGATGCACTTCAACCGGCACGCCGATCTCTTCCAGCGCGATGCACATGGCAGCGCGGATGTCGTTCAGGCTGTCAACCGGCGGGACCGGGAAGTAGCCGCCCTTGACGGTCGGACGGTGGCCGAGGTTACCGCCTTCGAATTTGTCGCCAGTGGACCAGGCGGCTTCTTCGGAGAAGACCTTGCAGTACGAACCCGACATGTCGACTTTCCACTCGACGCTGTCGAAGATGAAGAACTCGGGTTCCGGACCGAAGTAGGCGGTGTCGCCAATGCCGCTGCTCTTGAGGTAGGCCTCGGCGCGCTTGGCGATCGAGCGCGGGTCGCGGTCGTAGCCCTTGCCGTCGGACGGCTCGATGACGTCACAGGTCAGGACCAGGGTGGTCTCGTCCATGAACGGGTCGATGAAGGCCGAGTCGGCGTCCGGCATCAGCAGCATGTCGGAGGCTTGGATGCCCTTCCAGCCGGCAATCGACGAGCCGTCGAATGCATGACCTTCGGTGAACTTGTCTTCGGAGAAGGCCGAGATCGGCACGCCGACGTGCTGCTCCTTGCCGCGGGTGTCGGTGAAACGGAAGTCGACGAAGCGGACTTCGTTCTCCTTGATCAGGGTCATGACATTGGCGACCGCCATACTGGGCTCCTTAAAAATTCAGGTGTCTATTAGGGATTCGCATTTCACGGATGCGACCAAAGCAACAAAAGCAGAAACCGTTCCATGCCCGCGCGTTGGGCCCGCGATTGTGCCACAAGGCGCTTGCCCAAGACGATGCGCACCATAACGGAGCGGGTGCTGCGTATGCGCACCAATATAGTGCATGCCTGTCAGGCGCCGGCGTGCCGGCTGACCCGGCCGGAGACAGCGGCTGCTGCAAGTGCGCACAGCCCGGCGGCTCCGATCGCATGCGCTGCCGAGAGCCCGGCGCTCAGTGCGCCACCCGCGGCGAGGCCGGCAGACACGCCGAACAACAGGGCAGTGCCGACCCAGGTGTAGCTCTCCGCCACCCGGCCCGCCGGCGCCACCTTGACCACCAGCATGTTTTGCGCCGCCAGGACCGTGGCCATGGGTGTGGCCGCGAGCGTTGCCAGAGGTAAAGCCATGGCAGGTCACGGGCGAGGCTGCAGCCCAGCAGCAAAAGGCCGGTCAACAGCATGCCCGCTCGGTAATGCTGGCCGAGGTGACCCGGCCAGTCACGGCTGCCGTACCACAGCACGCCGCTCGCGCTGCCGATGCTGGTGAGGCCGAGCAACCAACCGGTGTGTTCGCTGGCCCCGAGGCTTTGGCAGAAACCAGCGATACCCACTTCGAATAAGCCGAAACACAAGCTGTAGAACAGACAGCTGAGCAGAATGGCGCGCAGTCCGCGTTCGCGCAGGGCGCCCAGCATCGAGCGCTCGCCGGCTCGCCCGGGGTGCGGCAACCAACACGCCACCGCTGGCGAGCGATAGAACCACAAGGCTCCGGCGCCACCGCATGCAGCCGCCAGCAGGGTTGCCCAGAGCGGTCGTCCCAGCGCGAGACAGAAGGCGGTCAGTGGCGGTCCGATGATGAACACCAGCTCGATGATCAGCGTGTCGACCGTGAAGGCCACCTGCTGTTCAGCCTTGCCCGCCAGTAGGCGCGGGATGGCGCTGCGCATTTGCGCGGTTACATGCGGCAGGCTCATGCCGGCCAGTATCGAGAGTCCGAGCCAGATCCAGCTCGGCAGACCGCTATCGATGGCCCAGGCCAGGGTCAGCATCACGCTCGGGTAGGCGATGCCGGTAACAAGCAGCAGTGGTCGTGGTCCGAAACGGTCGATGCAGCGCCCCGCTAGCGGTGCGACCAGCCCCAGTCCGAGCACATAGAGGCCGCCCATGAGACCGGCCAGCGCCGTATCGCCGGTGCGCGCCTGCGCGCCCAACAGCAGCGACAGACTGGCGATGCCCAGCGGCAGACGGGCCAGGATGGATGGCCAGACCGAGCGGCGGAACCCGGTTTCGGCAAAGACCCGGCGGTAGGGCTCGAGGGAGATCACGAGGGGCTGGTAGCCCAGTCGACCCAACCCAACTGCCAGCTGAGCAGCACCACCAGGCCGAAGCCGATGCGGTACCAGGCAAAGACGGCGAAACTGTTGCGCGACACCCAGGCGAGAAACAATCGCACCGCCAACAGACCAGTGACGAAAGCGGTGACAAAGCCGACGGCGAACACCGGTAGGTCGGCGGCGTGCAGCAGCTCGCGGCTCTTCAGCAGGTCGTAGGCCGTGGCCGCGAACATGGTTGGCATGGCGAGGAAGAACGAGAACTCCGCGGCTGCTGTGCGCGACAGGCCGAGCCAGAGTCCACCGACGATGGTCGCGCCTGACCGCGACACGCCGGGAAATAGCGCCGCCGCCTGTGCCAGGCCGAGTTTGAGCGCGAGTCGCGCATCGATGGCGTCGATCGAGCCGACGCTTGGCGCTTGCGGGCGGCGCTCGATCAGCAGAATCAGCACGCCGCCAGCCACCAGCGCCGCCGCGACAGTGATCGGGCCGAATAGCAGCGCTTTGATGGTGTGGTGCAGCAGCACGCCCAGCACCGCGGCGGGAACGAATGCGATCAGCAGGTTGATGGCGAGTCGCCGCTCGACCGGGTCCGTGCGCACGTGGGTTAGCAGGTGCAAGAGGCGCCGACGGTAGGCCCAGCAGACTGCCAGTACGGCGCCGAGCTGGATCACGATCTTGAACACCTTGCTGGTGTCATCGGTCCAGCCCAGAAGATGGCCAGCAATGATCAGGTGGCCGGTGGACGACACCGGCAGAAACTCGGTCAGCCCTTCGAGTGCGCCCAGAATCAGCGCGACGACCCAGAGTGCGTCCATCAGTCGCCCGCCAGTACAGCGCGCACGGTTTCGGCTGCTGCCAGCGCGGCGTCGGCATCCGCCGCCAATACGTTGACGTGGCCCATCTTTCGGCCGGGACGGGCGTCCTTTTTGCCGTAGAGATGCAGGCGCGCTCCGTCTTGGGCCAGCGCCGCGGGCCAGTTGGGCGTGCCTCGCGCCCACAGATCGCCCATCAGGTTCAGCATGGTCACCGGGCTTAGCAGCGCCGGACTTCCCAGCGGCAAGCCGCAGAGCGCCCGCACCTGTTGATCGAACTGACTGCAGACGGTGGCGTCCTGCGTAAAGTGGCCGCTGTTGTGCGGACGCGGAGCGATCTCGTTGACCAGCACCCGCCCGTCGCGCAGGACGAACAGCTCGACCCCGAGCGTGCCAACGTAGTCCAGCGCAGTGGCCAGCTGGGTCGCCATGTCGACGGCGGTTGCTGCAGTGGCGGCCGACACTCGCGCCGGGACGACCGTGATGTCGAGGATTCCGCCGACGTGGCGGTTCTCGCCGACCGGAAAGCAGCGCACCGCGCCGTCACTGCCGCGGGCGAGGACTACCGAAACTTCGCAGGCGAGGTCGACGCGTTGTTCAAGGATGCAGGGGACGCCTTGCAGGCCGGCAAAAGCCTCGCGTACGGCATCGAGGCTGTTCACCTCCACTTGGCCCTTACCGTCGTATCCCAGACGCGCGGTCTTGAGGATGCCGGGGAGTGTGTTGCCGCACGCATCTGCCGTGATGTCGGCGGCAGTGTGCAGCACAGTGAACGGCACCACGCCGAGACCAGCGTCGCGAATAAAGGTTTTTTCGAGGATGCGGTCTTGGGCCACGGCCACCGCGTCGGCTGACGGTGCAACGCGAATCTGCCGCGCCAGCCGGCGCAGCGACTCTGCCGGTACGTTCTCGAATTCGGTGGTGACGGCCGCACAGCGGCGCGCGAGCTCGTCCAGCGCGGCGGGGTCGTCGTAGGCGGCGCACAGGTGTTCATCGGCGGCAGCGGCGGCGGGCGCGTCGGCGGCGGGGTCCAGCACCACCACGCGATAGCCCATGGCCTGCGCGGCGTGGACGAACATGCGGCCGAGCTGACCGCCACCCATCACGCCCAGCGTCGCGCCGGGAAGGATCGGCAGGACAGCGGTCATGCCGATGGCGGCAGGGTCATGCCTAGAACTGAATCGCTTTGCTGCTGGCGGAACGCGTCGAGGCGTGCGGCCAGTTCCGGGTCTGTGCCGGCCAGCAGGGCAGCCGCAAACAGTCCGGCGTTGGCGGCGCCAGCGTCACCGATGGCAAAGGTGGCTACTGGAATACCCTTGGGCATCTGCACGATCGACAACAGCGAATCGAGACCCTGCAGGTGTTTGCTTGGCACCGGGACACCGAGCACCGGGACGGTGGTCTTGGCAGCAAGCATGCCCGGCAGATGGGCAGCACCACCCGCGCCCGCGATGATGCAGCGCAGTCCGCGCGCGGCGGCGCTGGCGGCGTAGTCGAACAGCAGGTCGGGCGTTCGGTGCGCCGACACCACGCGGGCCTCATGTGCCACACCCAACGATTCGAGGCGGAGGACGGCGTGTTGCATCACCGGCCAGTCACTGTCGCTGCCCATCACCACGCCTACCAGGGGCTTGCCCATCGGATGTCTCCGCTGCCGGCCACAGCCGGAAAACCGCGCAGTATACGGCTCGTGTGCGCGCCGGCAAGCCCGACGACGTTTACGGCGCGTCGTTGCGAACGGCCTCGACCTGGATTAGCAGGCGAACGCTGTCGGCGATCGCCGGCAGCGCGTAGTTCATGCCGAAGTCGGAGCGCTTGATCACCGCGCTGGCGTCGGCGCCACAGTGCTCTTTTTGCGTCTTCGGGTGTGGCCCGCACTTGAAGTTGTTGAGCAGAAGCAGCACCGGCCGGCTCACGCCGAGGAGAGTGAGCTCGCCATTGAGTACCACCGGACGGTCGCCGTCGAACTTGGCGGTCGCACCGACAAAACGCAGCTCGGGGAACATCTCAACGTTGAAAAAATCCGGGCCGCGCAGATGCTCCTCGAGTGCGGCAAGCCCGGTATCGATGCTGGCTGCGTCGATGCGGATGTCAGCACTGAGGGTGTGGGCCGCGCGGTCCAGGGTGATGCTGCCGCTGCTCGTGTTGAAGCGTCCGCGCTGGGTTGAGAAGCCCAAGTGGCCGATCTCGAAGCTCGGGAACGTGTGCTTCGGGTCGACGGTGTAGGAGTCGGCCCATGACGGGGTGGCCATCAGGCCACTCAGGGCACAGATTATTGCGACGGTCAGACGGTTCATGGGCGGTCTCCGGTCGGGTCAGGCGGCAAACGCCTGACGGGCTGCAACGACAGTATCAGCGATGTCCTGCTCGCTGTGTGCGGCCGAGACAAAGCCGGCCTCGAAGGCGCTCGGTGCCAGGTAGATGCCGGCGCCCAGCATGGCGTGGAAGAAGCGGTTGAAGCGCTCGCGGTCGGCGGTCATGACCTCGGGATAGCTCTTCGGGACGGTGGCGCTGAAGTAAAGGCCGAACATGCCGCCGACCGACTGGCCGCTGAATGGCACGCCAGCGTCGTGGGCGGCAGTGACCACGCCCTCGACCAGGGCGCGGGTCTTGGCGGCGAGGGCGTCGTGAAAGCCCGGTTGTTGCAGGTGTTTGAGTTGAGCGAGGCCGGCCGCAACCGCGACCGGGTTGCCGCTCAAGGTGCCGGCCTGGTACACCGGGCCGAGCGGAGCAAGACACTTCATGATGTCGGCACGGCCACCGAACACTGCGAGTGGCAAGCCGCCGCCGACCACTTTGCCGAAGGTGGATAGATCGGGCGTGACGCCATAGTGGGCCTGAGCGCCGCCCAAGGCGACGCGAAAGCCAGTCATGACCTCGTCGAAAATCAGGACTGAGCCGTGCTGGGTGCAGACTTCGCGCAGCGTCTCGAGAAAACCGGGTTCGGGTGCGACCAGGTTCATGTTGCCGACCACTGGCTCGACGATGATGGCGGCGATGGTGTCACCCATCTCGGCAAACACCTTCTTGACGCCTTCGATGTCGTTGTACTGCAGCACCAGTGTGTGCGCGGCGAGTTCAGCCGGTACGCCAGCCGAGTCAGGGTGGCCGAACGTGAGCATGCCGGAGCCGGCCTTCACCAGCAGGCTGTCGCTATGGCCGTGATAGCAGCCCTCGAACTTGACGATGCGCGAGCGGCCGGTGAAGCCGCGCGCCAGGCGGATGGCGCTCATGGTCGCCTCGGTGCCACTGCTGGTCAGGCGCACCATCTCCAGGCTCGGCACCAGCCGGCATAGCGTCTCGGCCATTTCAGCCTCGCGCTCGGTGGGCGCGCCGTAGCTCATGCCAGTGCGAGCGGTCTCGCAGACAGCCTCGACGATGTCCGGGTGGGCGTGGCCGAGGATCAGCGGGCCCCAGGAGCCGATGTAGTCGATGTAGCGCTGGCCATCAGCGTCCCAGACGTGGGCACCCTGTCCGCGTTCGAAGAAGCGGGGCGTGCCGCCGACCGAGCGGAAGGCGCGCACCGGCGAGTTGACGCCGCCGGGATGTGGGCTTGCGAGCGGGCGAAGAGGGTGTCGTTGCGGCTCATGAGGGTCTCGTTCGGTCAGACGTGTTCGGTAGGGCGTGTCAAGTGTGCGGCTGGCCGGTCAGTGCGCACCATTCGCGCACCCGCCGGCCAATGTCGGGCGCGTCGAACACATCGCCGATGACGGCAACAGCGTCAGCGCCAGCTGACAGTGTATCCGCAGCACGTTCGAGCGTGATGCCGCCTATGGCGACCCGCGGGCCAAGTCCGGCGGCGCGTGCATCGCCCAGCACGGCGGTACCGATGGGCGGCGCCGCAGGTTTGCTGGCAGAGGCATAGATGGCGCCAAACGCCACGTAGGATGCGCCGGCAGCGAGCGCATCGTGCGCGCGCTCGAGGTCGCCGTAGCACGAGGCGCCCAATACGCGATCGGGGCCCAGCTGCGCGCGCGCGTCGGCGACGCTGCCATCGTCGCGGCCGAGGTGCAGGCCGGCATCGTCGAGCGACAGCGCCAGCTCGAGATCGTCGTTGATCACCAATTGTGCCGAGTGTTGGCGACACAGCCGCGCCAGCGCGACCGCTGTCGCCCTGCGCAGGCTCGAGTCATTCTGTTTATCGCGGTATTGGAGCCAGCGTACGCCAGCCACCAGCGCATCCTCCACTGATGCCAGTAGAGCGATGCCGGTGAGCCGCTCCGGCGTAATTAGGTAGAGCCCCTCAGGTGTCGGAGGCGTCGTCTTCGTCTTCGGGTTCATGTGCCCAGAACAGCCGGTCCGGAATCACCTGACCCATGCCCGGCCGGTAGCCGTTGGCCAGCGTGTTCCAGGTGAAGGCCTGTGCATCCTGACTGGCTTGCGGCAAGTCGAGTCCGCTGGCCAGTGCCGCCGCCAGCGCCGACGCCAGCGTGCAGCCGGAGCCGTGGTAGCTACCCGGCAGGCGGTCCCAGTGCAGGGCCTGAATCAGCCCCTCGCTGCCGTAGAGGCGATTGGTGACCTGCGGGCCGGACTCGTGGGTACCGGTGATCAACACGAACTCACAGCCCATGCCGATCAGTCGTCCGGCGCATTCGTCGAGCGAGAGGTCATCCTCGTCACCGTCTTCGCTGGCCAAGCGGCGCGCCTCCATCACATTCGGCGTGAGCACGGTGGTTTGCGGCAGCAGCAGCTCGCGGATGGCGAGAATCACCTGCTCATCGGCAAAGCTGTCACCGCCTTCCGAGGCCAGCACTGGGTCGAGAATGAGCGGGATGTCCGGGTAGTCGGAGGCCACTTCGGCGATCGCCGCGACGCTCTCGACGCTCCCCACCACACCGATCTTGAACGCAGCGACCGGCATGTCTTCGAGCACGCAGCGCGCCTGGTCGGCCACCCATTCGGCGTCGAGTACGTGCATGTCCTCGACCCCGAGAGTGTCCTGCACGGTGACACCCGTGACCACTGGCAACGCGTGTCCACCCATGGCAGCGATGGCGAGGATGTCGGCGGCAAGTCCGGCGCCGCCGCTCGGGTCGGTTGCAGCAAAACAGAGTATGGCGGGGGGCGAGGGTCTGGGCATCGGGGTCCGTCGGCAGCCTTGCATCGGCTGTCGTCAATTGGGCACGTTAGAATCTGCCAGTTTATGTCAAAGCCGGCTGACCGTTTCGACCGGCGCAACCAGAGGGCAGGCGGAGTCGATGAAGACCTATATGTGCGTGATTTGCGGCTGGATCTACGACGAGGCCAAGGGGGTGCCGGACGAGGGCATTGCACCCGGAACCAAGTGGGAAGACGTGCCGCCCAATTGGACCTGCCCCGAATGCGGCGCCCGCAAAGATGAGTTCGAGCTGATCGAGCTCTGAGCGCGGTCCTTCACGGGGCGCCGAGTTCGGGTCCACCCTGGAGACGGATGCAACGGTGCAGCAGTTCGTCGAGGCTGGCGCTTTCGCGCTTGGAAAACCACCGCTCGCCGTCCCAAGCGAAGTGAAAGCCGCCACTTTTGGCGGCGAGCCAGATCTCATGGACTGGCGGCTGGCGGTTGAGGATGATTTTGCTGCCATCGTCCATCTCGATGGTGAGCACGCCCCCGCTGACTTCGAAGTCGAGGTCGGCGTCGTCGAGCCGCTGTTCGATGCGGGCAAAAGTAGCGTCGGCGAGGGTGTGGTAGCGGGAGTCGTCGAGTGCGTGTGAGTTCATGGCAGGGCGGGGCGCGGTGGCCCCGATCGGAAAGTCTGGGAGACAGATTGTGATGCGTGTGATGGCTGTCGTGTGTATCGCCGGACTGTTTCTGGCGGGCTGTGGTTACAAAGGGGCCCTGTATCTGCCCGGACAAGAGCCGAGCAAGAAGGGTGCGCAGAAGCCCGCCCCGCAGGCACCTGCTCCGGCCCCGGCATCCGGCGGGGCGTCGCGATGAACGCTGCTGCCCTCCCTGACACCTGGTTCGCGCTGCGCGACGGGAAGCGCTTCGCCGACGGCGTGGGGCTCGCCGACATCGCCGCACGCTACGGCACGCCGACCTTCGTCTACTCGCGCGCGGCGCTAGTGGCGGCGTTTCAAGCCTACGACCAGGCGCTGGCAGGGCATCCGCATCAGGTCTGCTACGCGGTCAAAGCCAACAGCAATCTGGCTGTTCTGGGCGTTTTCGCGAAACTGGGCGCGGGTTTCGACATCGTCTCGGGCGGAGAACTGGCACGCGTGCTCGCGGCCGGGGGAGACCCGGGCAAGGTGGTGTTCTCCGGTGTGGGCAAGACCCGCGCCGAGATCGAGCAGGCGCTCGAGGCCGACATCCAGTGCTTCAACATTGAGTCGGCAGCCGAACTCGCGCGCATCCACGAGGTGGCCGAGGCGCACGGTGCGCCGGCGCCGGTCTCGTTCCGCGTCAACCCGGATGTCGATGCGCAGACGCACCCCTACATCTCCACCGGACTCAAAGAGAACAAGTTCGGCGTGGCGCACGCAGACGCCTTCGACCTGTACTGCCGTGCGGCGGATATGGCCTACCTCGAAGTGACGGGCATCGACTGCCACATCGGCTCGCAACTGACCGACGCGTCGCCGCTGCTCGAGGCCGCTGACCGCGTGCTGGCGCTGGTCGACCGGCTCAACCGCGAGGGCATCGAGCTCGAGCACATCGACCTCGGCGGCGGGGTCGGCATCGTCTACCGCGACGAGACGCCAATCGATCTGGCTGCCTACTGCGGCGCGCTGACGCGCAAGTTCGCCGGACGCTCGGAGACGCTGATGGTCGAGCCCGGGCGCTCGCTGGTGGGCAACGCCGGCGTGCTGCTGACTCGGGTGGAATACCTCAAGCCGGGCGAGGGCAAGAACTTCGCGGTGGTGGACGCCGCCATGAACGACCTGATGCGGCCGGCGCTATACGAGGCTTGGCACGCGGTGGAGCCCGTGGCGCCCCGAGACGCCGGTTCGCTGGACTGGGACATCGTCGGGCCGGTGTGCGAGTCGGGCGATTTTCTGGCGCGCGGGCGGC
>RFMI01000128.1 GCA_009927815.1 Betaproteobacteria bacterium
GGGCGTGATCCGGGTCGGCGATGAGGGCGTCCGCGGCCTGACGGGCAATCTCCGGGCTCATCCCGCGCGCCTGAAAGATGGTTGCGAGTTCGCCGGCCTCAGCTTCCGGGTATTGCTCCAGTTCGGCCCGCTCCAGGGCGATCTGCGAATCGAACAGGTCGCGCTGGGCGCGCACCGAGACGTATTCGCCCGAAGCCATCGACAGGCTCCCCGCCAGCAGTCCAGCGAACCCCGCCAGCAGCACCGAGGCATCGTCGGCGTTCGCACCAGCCACGCCAAACATCAGGCTCAGATTCGAGACCAGCCCGTCATTGAGGCCGAACACCGCAGCACGCAGGTCGTGTCCACTGGACAGCACCCGATGCGAGCGCTCGCTGGAGTGGTTGTGCGTATCGGTGTAGACCGACAGGCCCCGCACTTTGAGCGCAGCCAACAGCGGCCGCAGCGTCGCCGGACTGAAATGGCGCAGCAAGCGCACCACGGCGCGCGCCCGCAGCGACGGGCGAAATACCGGCGGGGCAAGTCCCACCTTAGCCATTTCGTCAGCCCACAGCCCACCCTGCCGCTCAGCCTCGGCGGCCAGTTCCAGGAACATCAGCTGCAGGGGAGTCCCCGATTCAGCGTCAGAGACATGCCGGTATAGCCAAGCCGATTGCTTCTCGTCGCGCCAGGACTCCAACAGGCTGGCACCCTCAACCGCCATCAAATCAGCTTCCAGAACATCCACCAGGCCGGATTGGTGTCGCGGCCCTCAAGGTACTTACTGGCTGGGAAGTTCTTTTCCAAGACACGCAGCGTGTCCTCTCGCAAGTCGGTCATGCCCATCTCGTTATAGGCCCGCACCATCAGCGCCAAGCCCTCCTCATTGGCCGGCGCCTGAGGAAAGTTTGTAAGTGCATACTTCGCGCGGTTGACCACCGCCACGTACGCCCCGCGACGGAAGTAATAGCGCGCCACGTGGATTTCGCCCGAGGCCATAGAGTTGACCAGATAGGTCATGCGTGCGGCGGCGTCCTCCGCGTATTTGCTTTGCGGATAGCGGGTGACCAGAACCTTGAGCGCCTCAAACGACTCGCGTGCCGATTTCGGATCACGCTCGGTCGGGTCTTGACTACTGACCAGCTTGAAGATGCTGCGGTCGTCGATGAATTTGGCCAGCCCCTTGAGGTACTGGGCGTAATCAACGTTCGGGTGGTTGGGATGCAAGCGAATAAAACGGTCGGCGGCGGCCAGGGTTTGCTCGGTCTCGCCCTTCTTGTAATACACGTAGATCAGCTCAAGCTGCGCCTGCTGCGCGTAGCGCCCGAACGGGTAACGGGACTCGAGCTGCTCGAACAACTTCGCCGCTTTGTCGTAGTTGCCGTCGGCCAACTCGGCGCGGGCCTCGGTGTAGAACTTCGACGCGGACCAGCCTTTGGTCTTGTCCTCATCCTGCTTGGACGACGAACACCCGACGAGCAGGGCCACGATGACGATTGCCAGTAGACTACGCTTCATGCGCGAAACCCCGGATGAGTGGGACGATTATAACGAAAGCGAAGACGCCCCCGGTCCCGCGTCCGCGACCCCGGTCACGCTGACGGTGCCGGCCGAGGCACTCGGCCAGCGGCTCGACCAGGTTCTGGCACAGGCGCTGCCCGATTACTCGCGCAACCGGCTGCAAACCTGGATCGAAGACGGCCGGGTCAGCGTCGACGGACTGGCGCGAGCGGGCAAATACCGCCTGTTCGGCGGCGAAACGCTGCAAGTGACACCGGCCACCGAGATCGGTGCGTTGGCTGATGCTGGCGAGGACATCCCGCTGGACGTGCTCCACGCCGACGCCGACATCGCCATCATCAACAAGCCGGCCGGCCTGGTGGTGCACCCGGGCAGCGGAGTCGCCAGCGGCACGCTGCTCAATGCGCTGCTCCACCATTTCCCGGAGACGGTCGCCGTGCCGCGTGCGGGCATCGTCCATCGGCTCGATCGCGACACCAGCGGCTTGCTCGTGGTGGGCCGCACCCTGCGCGCCCAGACCCGACTGGTCGAGGCCATGAAAGTGCGAGCCATCAGCCGCCGCTACACCGCACTAGCGACCGGTCGCATCGAGTCGACGCAGATTGTCGACGCGCCGGTCGGTCGCGACCCCAAGCACCGCACTCGCATGGCAGTCACCCCATCCGGCCGCGAAGCGCGCACCCACATCACGCCACTTGAGCAGCTCGACGGCGCGACCTTGATCGACTGCGAGCTCGACACCGGGCGCACCCACCAGATCCGAGTGCACTGTCGGTACATCGGCAACCCGCTGGTCGGCGATCCGGTTTACCTCAGCCGCGCACCGCGGCAAGCCCTACTGGCGGCGTTTCCGCGGCAGGCGCTGCACGCCCGCGAACTGGCGCTACAACACCCCATCAGTGGCAAGGCGCTGCGCTTCGAGTCGCCGCTTGCAACCGACTTTTCCACCTTGCTGCAACGTCTGCGCGAGGAGCAAGCACGGTGAACGGCGCCGGCCTCAGCGGCTGGCTGACGCCCGACTGGCCAGCACCAGCCCGGGTTCGAGCGCTCTGCACCACCCGCGCCGGCGGCGTCAGCGGGGGGCCGTGGGCGGGACTCAACCTCGCCGCCCACGTGGGTGACGACCCGCTGGCCGTCACCGCCAATCGCGCCGTTTTGCGCCCGCACCTACCAGACAACCCGCTGTGGCTGACTCAGGTCCACGGTACGCGGGTGGTCGACCCGGCCACTGCACGCGAGCCGGTCGAAGCCGACGCGGCCTGCACCCGCAACGCCAACGTCCCCTGTGCGGTGATGACCGCCGACTGCCTGCCAGTCCTGCTGTGTGACGACACCGCCAGCGTCGTCGCTGCCGCACACGCCGGCTGGCGCGGACTCGCCGCCGGCGTCTTGGAGAGCACCGTCGCAGCCATGGGCGTCGACCCCGCGACGCTGCGAGCCTGGATCGGCCCCGCCATCGGCCCCGATGCTTTCGAATGCGGTGCCGATGTGCTGGCTGCCTTCAGTGCCGCCGATGCCGACGCAGCAACGGCATTCGTCCGCTTCGGCGAGGCCACATGGCTCGGCGACTTGCCGCAGCTGGCGCAACGCCGCCTTGTCGCCAGCGGCTTGCGCGCGGACCACGTCCACTTGAGCCATCTCTGCACGGTCACCGACCCGATACGGTTCTATTCGTATCGCCGCGATGGCGTCACCGGGCGTATGGCCAGTGTGATCTGGCTGAGCGACTAAGGCAGCGGCAGCGGCGGGGTACAATCTGCGCATGCTCGAATTTCAGGTGCCGGCACTGCAGGCCATCGTCATCGCCAGCCTGGTCGCCGGCGTGCTCAGCGTGCTGGCAGCGGTCAGCGTCGCACGCCTGCTGCATCCGTCGTCGCTACCCTTGCTGGTGAGCTACGCCGTCGGGGCCTTGCTAGGCGCCGCTTTTCTGGAGGTGCTGCCGCACGCTGTCGAGGGCGCCGCGCGTCCGGCAACCGTGATCATGACGGTGCTCGCCGGCATCCTCGGCTTTTTCGTGCTGGAAAAACTGGTGCTGTGGCGCCACTGCCACCACGAGCATTGCGAAGTGCACGAACTCACCCACCCGCCTGAGGGCCATGCCGGAGGCGTGTTGCTCATGCTCGGCGATACGGTGCACAACTTCATCGATGGCATCATCATCGCTGGCGCCTTTCTCACCGACACCACCCTCGGCACAGTGACCGCGCTGGCGATCATCGCCCACGAGATCCCGCAGGAGGCCGGTAACTATCTGGTGCTGCTGCACAGCGGTTATTCGCGACGCGAAGCCCTCGGCTTCAACCTGGTGTCGAGTCTTGGCACGCTGGTGGGTGGTCTTCTGGGTTACTGGCTGCTGGCTGAATTGGCCGCCGGCTTGCCCTACCTGTTGGCGATCGCTGCATCCAGCATGATTTACGTGGCGGTGGCCGACCTCATCCCAGGCCTCCACGAGAAGCGCGACATCGGCACCTCAGTGCGGCAGGTCGCCCTGATCGCGCTTGGCATCGCCTCCGTCCTGCTGACCGGCGAGCTGGTCTAGGCGACGGCGCTTTTTTCGTTGCCCGGTCCGGCCGATGTAGGCAATGATGGCCACTGGCAAGGCGCCGTAACATACGAAACTCATGATGGACCCCACCAGTGTTGGCTCGGTGGCGGCGACCAGCACGGCAAAGTAAAGCCAAGCAACGATGATGATGTGCATGCGTTCAGGATAGCCAAAGCCTGCCCTTCGCGCCGCAGACAGCGATGGCAGCAGGCGTTGACAGGTGTTTTTGTGCATCGCACAATAAGCAGATAACCAATCGAAAGAGAGCGGGTTTCATGAGCGAGCAGGCCGGTCACAACGCCGAACAGTCCACCGGACACCATCGTCGCAGCACTGACAGTTTGCTCGACCAGTTGCAAGAGGCGCAGCAACGCTTCTTCCGCGATTTCATGGACACGGCCACGCCCACGCAGAATGCCGACATGGTCGGCATGTATCAGTTGCTGATGCGCGAGCTGATGCAGAGCCCCGAACAACTGTTGCAGCAACAGGCCCGCTACACCCAAGAGCAGTTTCAGTTGTGGCTCAACTGGGTGTCGCAGCAGGCCGGCAAAGAGACAGCCCCCTACATCGTGCCGGAACGCTCAGACCGCCGCTTCTCGGCGCCGGAATGGACCAGCTACCCGGTGTTCGACTACCTCAAGCAGTCCTACCTGTTGGCCGCACGCTTCACCAATCAGGTGGTCGAGCAATCCGCGCTTGACGCCGAAACCAAGAAGCGTGTCGGCTTCTACACCCGTCAATTCGTCGACGCGTGGTCGCCTTCCAACTTCTTCGCCACCAACCCCGAGGCGCTAAAGGCCGCGGTGGACAGCAATGGCGAGACCTTGTCCAACGGGCTGCGCAACTTCCTGCACGACCTCGAGCAGGGTCGCATCTCGATGACCGACGAATCGCGGTTCGAAGTCGGCCGCAACTTGGCGATCACACCGGGCGCCGTCGTCTACAAAAACGACCTCTTCGAGCTGATCCAGTACACCCCTAGCACTCCGCAGGTGAACGAGCGTCCGCTATTGATCGTGCCGCCCTGCATCAACAAGTACTACATCCTCGACCTGCAGCCGGAAAACTCCTTCGTCAAATATGCCGTTGATCAAGGCAACACCGTGTTCCTGATGTCGTGGCGCAACATTCCGGCCGAGCTGGGTAAAACCAGCTGGGACGATTACGTTGGCGAGGGCGTGTTCAAGGCGATGGACGCCGTGCAAGCCATCACCGGCGCCAAGCAGATGAACGCCTTGGGCTTCTGCATCGGCGGTGCACTGCTCAGCTGCGCGCTGGCCGTCGAAAAGGTCAAGCGCAAGAACCGCGTCGCCAGCCTCACCTTGCTCACCACCATGCTCGAGTACACCGATGTCGGCGAGATCGGTGTCTACCTCGACGAAAAATTCGTCGCCAACAAAGAGGCCGAGCTGCAGGGAGGCACGGTGATGGATGGCAAGGAACTCGCCACCACCTTCGCCAGCCTGCGCGCCAACGACCTGATCTGGTTCTTTGTCGTCAACAACTACCTCAAGGGCAAGACGCCGGACGCGTTCGACCTGCTCTACTGGAACAGCGACAGCACCAATCTGCCGGGCTGCATGTACGCCTGGTATCTGCGCAACACCTACTGGGAAGACAACCTGGTCAAACCGGGCAAGCTCGAGATCTGCGGGACGCCGCTCGACCTCGGTAAGGTGAGCCTGCCCACCTACATCCTCGCCGCCCGCGAAGACCATATCGTGCCGTGGCACACCGCCTTTGGCAGCCTCAAGCACCTCAAGGGCGACAACACGTTTGTGCTTGCAGCCTCCGGCCACATCGCCGGGGTGGTCAACCCGGTGTCGAAAAACAAGCGCAGCTACTGGATTGACGGTCCGCAAACGGGCAGCGCCCACGACTGGCTGGCCAGCGCCGAAGAACGGCCGGGCAGCTGGTGGAGTAACTGGTCGCAATGGCTTGCCGGACAAGGCGGCAAAGCCGTCGCGGCGCCGAGCGAGCTGGGCAACAACGGTCATCCGCCGATAGAAGCGGCGCCCGGTTCGTACGTCAAGGTCCGCGCCCACTAAGCACACAGAATCAAGACAACGGAGGAATCACCATGCAAGACGTAGTTATCGTCGCTGCGGGCCGTACCGCAGTCGGCAAGTTCGGCGGCAGTCTCGCCAAGATCGCCGCCCCCGAGCTCGGCGCCACAGTCATCAAGGGCCTGCTCGAGCGCACCGGCCTCACGCCGGACCAGATCAGTGAAGTCATCCTCGGCCAGGTGCTGACCGCAGGCTCAGGCCAAAACCCGGCCCGCCAGGCAGTCATCAAGGCTGGCCTGCCGAACACCGTTCCGGCCACCACGCTCAACGTCGTCTGCGGGTCTGGCTTGCGCGCCACCCATTTGGCCGCGCAAGCCATCGCGCTGGGCGACGCCGACATCATCATCGCCGGCGGTCAAGAGAATATGTCCGCCAGCCCGCACGTGCTGATGGGTTCGCGCGACGGCTTCCGCATGGGCCCGGCGACGCTGGTCGACACCATGGTCAACGACGGCCTGACCGACGCCTACGACGCCATCCACATGGGTGTCACGGCCGAGAACATCGCCAAGAAGTACGAGATTAGCCGCGACGAGCAGGACGCCTTCGCGCTGGCCAGCCAGCAGAAGGCCGCCGCAGCGCAGGACGCGGGCAAATTCGTCGACGAAATCATCCCGGTCGTAATCCCCCAGAAAAAGGGTGACCCGGTGGTGTTCGCCGCCGACGAGTACATCAACCGCAAGACCGACGCTGCTGCACTGGCGGGCCTGCGTCCGGCCTTCGACAAGGCCGGTTCGGTCACCGCTGGCAACGCCTCGGGCCTCAATGACGGCGCCGCTGCCGTGGTGATGATGTCGGCCAAGCGCGCCGAAGCCCTCGGCCTCAAGCCGTTGGCGCGCATCGCCGGCTATGCACTGTCGGGCTGCGACCCGAAGATTATGGGCATGGGCCCGGTCGGCTCCACCCGCGGCGCACTGGCCAAGGCTGGCTGGAGCCTCGACCAACTCGACCTGATCGAGGCCAACGAAGCCTTTGCCGCGCAGGCGCTGGGCGTCGCCCGCGAACTGCAGTGGGACGCGAACAAGGTCAACGTCAACGGCGGTGCCATTGCGCTGGGTCACCCGATCGGCGCGTCGGGTTGCCGCGTGCTGGTCACGCTGCTGCACGAGATGGCTCGCCGCGACGCCAAGAAAGGCCTTGCCACGCTGTGCATCGGCGGCGGCATGGGCGTTGCCCTGGCGGTCGAGCGTTAAACCGTCCGCCATCCAACACTGTTCAAAACCAGGAGAATCCTATGAGCCAGAAAGTCGCAGTCGTCACCGGTGGTACCGGTGGCATCGGAACCGCCATCTGCAAGAAACTCGCCGCCGCCGGCCACAAGGTCTGGGCCGCTGACATCGCCGACGACGCCAAAGGCGCCGAATGGGTCGCCGCCCGCAAGGCCGAGGGCTTTGATTTCGGTTACGTTCGCGCGGATGTGACCGACACCGAAGGCTGCGCCGCCGCGCTCGCCTCGATCGGCCAGGTCGACATCCTTGTCAACAATGCCGGCATCACCCGCGACGCCGTGTTCAAGAAGCTGAGCAAGGTCGACTGGGACGCCGTCATGGGCACCAACCTCGACAGCGTCTTCAACATGACCAAGCCGATCATCGACGGCATGCTCGAGCGCGGCTGGGGCCGCATCATCAACATCTCGTCGATCAACGGCCAAAAGGGTCAGTTCGGTCAGACCAACTACTCCGCCGCCAAGGCCGGCATGCATGGCTTCACCAAGGCCCTGGCGCAAGAAACGGCGAAGAAGGGCATCACCGTCAACACCATCAGCCCGGGCTACATCGGCACCGATATGGTCATGGCGATCAAGGAAGAGATCCGCGAGCAGATCATTGCCGGCATCCCGGTCGGCCGTCTGGGCAAGCCGGACGAAATCGCCGCGCTCGTGACCTACCTCGCATCAGACGACGCTGGCTTCATCACCGGCAGCAACGTCGCCATCAACGGCGGTCAGCACATGTTCTAAGCCCCGCCGGGCGGCATGCGAACGGGCGGCCTGCGGGCCGCCTTTTTGCTTGCGAATCGGGCACCTGGCGGACGGGAAGACCGTGGTCACGTGCTAATATTGAAGGCTATCCGCGACTTCCACCGCGACTTCTTTGTCAGCCGCCGCAGCCTGATCTGCGCCCCCTCCATGATCGAACGTTTCCTCAAAAAGATTTTTGGCAGCCGCAACGATCGGCTGATCAAGCAGTACGGCAAGACAGTCCGGACGATCAACGATCTCGAGCCGCAGATGCAGGCGCTCAGCGACGCCGACTTGCAGAGCCAGACCGCCCGTTTTCGCGAGCGACTGGCCGCCGGCACGACCCTCGATGCCCTGCTCCCGGAAGCATTTGCCACAGTGCGCGAAGCGTCGCGGCGCGTCATGGGGATGCGCCACTTCGATGTGCAATTGATCGGCGGCATGGTGCTGCACGATGGCCGCATCGCCGAGATGCGCACCGGCGAAGGCAAGACGCTCACCGCAACGCTGGCGGTCTACCTCAACGCGCTCGCCGGTAAGGGCGTGCATGTGGTCACCGTCAACGACTACCTGGCCGCCCGCGACGCCGAATGGATGGGCACGCTTTACAACTGGCTGGGCCTGAGCACCGGCGTGATCGTCAGTCAACAGGACGCCGAAACCAAGCAGGCTGCCTATGCCGCAGACATCACCTACGGCACCAATAACGAATTTGGCTTCGATTACCTGCGCGATAACATGGAGTTCCGCGTCGACCAACGCCGTCAGCGCGGGCTGGCCTACGCCATCGTCGACGAAGTCGACTCGATCCTGATCGACGAAGCACGCACGCCGCTCATCATCTCCGGGGCCGCCGACGGCAACACCGAGCTCTACCAGCGCATCAACGCCTTGGTGCCCAATCTGGTGCGCCAGCAGCAAGAGGACGGCGACGGCGATTACAGCGTCGACGAGAAACAGCACCAGGTGCTGCTCACCGAATCCGGGCATCAAAAGGTGGAAGAGTTGCTCACCGGTGCCGGCCTTCTGCCGGAAGGTGCCAGCCTCTACGACCCGCATCACATCAGCTTGGTGCACCACTTCTACGCCGGACTCAAGGCGCACGCGCTCTATCACCGCGACCAGCAGTACGTGGTGCAAGACGGCGAAGTCATCATTGTCGACGAGTTCACTGGCCGCCTGATGGCGGGGCGCCGCTGGTCGGAGGGTCTGCACCAGGCGGTCGAGGCTAAGGAAGGCGTGGCGATTCAGCGTGAAAACCAGACGCTGGCCTCGATCACCTTTCAGAACTACTTCCGCATGTACGGCAAATTGTCCGGGATGACCGGCACCGCCGACACCGAGGCCTATGAGTTCCAGCAGATCTACGGCCTCGAAACCGTGATCATCCCGACGCATCGCAGCATGGTGCGCAAGGACGCGCTCGACCAGGTCTACAAGACGGCCGCGGCCAAGTATCGCGCCGTCATCAATGACATCCGTGGTTGCCACGAACGCGGCCAGCCAGTGCTGGTCGGCACCACCAGCATCGAGACCAATGAGTTGCTGTCGGGACTGCTGCGCAAAGAGAACCTTCCGCACCAAGTGCTCAACGCCAAACAACACGCGTCGGAAGCTCAGGTGATCGCCGAGGCCGGGCGCCCGGGGGTTATCACCATCGCCACCAATATGGCTGGCCGCGGCACTGACATCGTTCTCGGCGGCAATCCCAAGGCCGAGATCACCGCCATCGAAAACGACGAGACCCTGTCCGACAGCGACAAGCGCGAGCGCATCAGCGCCATCGACGCCGACTGGCAGACGCGCCACGACGCTGTTCTGGCGGCCGGTGGCCTGCACATCATCGGTACGGAACGCCACGAGTCACGCCGGGTCGACAACCAACTGCGCGGGCGTGCCGGGCGTCAGGGCGACCCGGGCTCGAGCCGCTTCTACCTGTCGCTGGAAGACCCGCTGCTGCGCATCTTCGCCGCCGACCGCGTCGCCGCGATCATGGACCGCCTCAGCATCCCCGAAGACGAGGCGATCGAGCACCCGTGGGTGACGCGTTCGATCGAGAACGCACAACGCAAGGTCGAGGCGCGCAACTTCGACATCCGCAAACACCTGCTCGAATTCGATGACGTCGCCAATGACCAGCGCCGCGTCATCTACCAACAGCGCAACGAGATCATGGAGGCCGACGACCTGCGTGACATGGTTTCCGGCCTCCGCCGCAGCGTCACCGAGACCCTCGTGGGGCAGCACATGCCGCACGGTTCGGTCGAGGAACAGTGGGACCTCGCCGCGCTTGAGGGCGCGATCAGCCTTCAGTTCGGGATCGAACTCCCGGTGCAGGACTGGCTGCGCGCTGAACCCGAACTCGACGATAGCGGCGTGGTGCAACGCATCGCGGAAGCGGCCGACTCTGCTTACGCCGAAAAGATTGCACCAGTCGACCCGGAATCGATTCGCGACTTCGAGCGCTCGATCATGCTGCAGACGATCGATACACGTTGGCGGGAACACTTGGCAGCTATGGATTACCTGCGCCAAGGCATCCATCTGCGTGGCTATGCCCAGCAGAATCCCAAGCAAGAGTACAAGCGCGAGGCCTTTGAGTTGTTCGGTGACCTGCTCGATGCGGTCAAGGCCGAGGTCAGCCAAGCCCTGATGCTGTTCCGCGTCCGGCCGGCCGAGGTCGAGGCTGAAGAACCGACCGCGGCGGCCCCGGCGTCACAAACGGGTGCTCCGGCCGACGGCGCCGTGCTTCCTAAAGTCAGTCGCAACGATCCGTGCCCCTGTGGGTCCGGCAAGAAGTACAAGCAGTGCCACGGCCAGTTGAGCTGACCCTAGGCTGCCAGGAGTTCGCCATGCCCGTTCGTCTCGACACCCCTGACGCCGCGAGCCTTTACCCAGTTGCGGGCGTGCGCTTGGGGATTGCCATGGCCGGCATTCGCAAGGCCGATCGCCGCGACCTCTTGCTGGTCGAACTCGCCGAGGGCACTTCGGTGGCGGCCGTGTTCACGCAAAATCGCTTCTGTGCCGCACCAGTCACGGTCGCTCGCGAGCATCTGTCGGTGGGCTCGATTCGCGGCTTGGTCGTCAATACCGGCTGCGCCAACGCTGGCACCGGAGAGTCGGGCATGGTCAATGCACGGCGCATGGCCGCGGCGGCGGGTAGCGCTCTTGGCGTACCCGCCAGCACCGTTTTGCCCTTCTCG
The DNA here is from genome assembly GCA_009927815.1 of Betaproteobacteria bacterium. GTDB lineage: Bacteria > Pseudomonadota > Gammaproteobacteria > Burkholderiales > UBA3065 > UBA3065. Next base: position 11,281 of record RFMI01000128.1, read on the forward strand.
ACCGGCGTGATTCTCGAGCCGCTGCCGATCGAACGCGTCGAAGCCGGTCTCCCGGCGGCGACCGCCGACCTGCGCGAAGACAACTGGCACGCCGCCGCGCACGCGATCATGACCACGGACACGGTGGCCAAAGCGGCTTCCGAACGACTGGATATCGCCGGTAACACAATCACGGTCACCGGCATCGCCAAGGGCGCCGGCATGATCAAACCGAACATGGCCACCATGCTCGGCTATGTCTGTACCGACGCCGCGGTCGAGCAGACCGTTTTGCAGGACATGCTCCGGCGCGCTGCCGATGTCTCCTTTAACAGCATCACTGTCGACGGCGACACTTCGACCAACGATTCGCTGGTGCTCGCCGCGACTGGACGCGCCGCACTACCTGGCATTAACGCGGGCGACACACCGGCCGCTGTCGCGCTATACAGCGCCATCGAACGTGTCTGCATCCGACTGGCGCAGGCTATTGTTCGTGATGGTGAGGGCGCCACCAAGTTCATCAGCATCGCCGTCGCGGGTGGTCGCGACCGCGACGAGTGCCGCAAGGTCGCTTACGCCATCGGTCACTCTCCGCTGGTCAAAACCGCATTTTTCGCTTCCGACCCCAACTTGGGCCGCATCCTGGCCGCCATCGGCTACGCCGGAATCAGCGATCTGGACGTCAACCGCATCCGCGTTCATCTCGACGATGTGCTGGTCGCTGAACACGGCGGACGGGCGGCGAGCTACCGCGAGGCCGACGGCGCCAGGGTGATGCAACAGGACGAGATCACCATTTCGGTTGACCTCGCGCGCGGAGACGCCACAGCCACCATCTGGACCTGCGATCTCAGCTACGACTACGTCCGCATCAACGCTGACTACCGCAGCTGATTCCGGAACGAACCCATGGCTGCCACTCCAGCCGACTTTGACGCACTAATCGCCCGCCTTGACCGCATCGCCGAAGCGCTGGAGGGCGTTGGCCCGACCCCCGCGGTCGACTGGGACCACGCTTCGGCATTTCGCTGGCGCGGCGGTCGCTGCCAGCCGGTCTTGCACCCACACCGCATCGCGCTCAGCGACCTTCTGGGCATTGACGCTCACAAGCAGCAGATCGAGCAGAACACCGCGCAGTTCGTTGCGGGCCGTCCAGCCAATAATGTGCTGTTGACCGGCGCACGCGGTACCGGCAAATCGTCGTTGGTGAAGGCAGTTCTTCACCGATTTTCCGACGACGGATTGCGCTTGATCGAAGTCGATCGTGAAGAGCTCGGCCAGTTGCCGGACATCGTCGAACGCATCGCCGACAGCCCGCGGCGTTTCATCGTCTATTGCGACGACCTCGCCTTTGACGACGCCGAGCCCGGCTATCGGGCGCTCAAGGCTGTTTTGGATGGCTCCATCGCCGCTCCCGGTGACAACTTGCTCGTCTACGCCACATCCAACCGTCGCCACCTGATGCCGGAATATCAGTCGGACAACGAACCGGTGATGCGGGGCGGCGAGATCCACCCGCGCGAAGCGGTCGAAGAAAAGGTCTCCCTGTCCGATCGGTTCGGACTCTGGATCAGTTTCTATCCCTTCGATCAAGACGAATACCTCGCTATCGTCGCCCACTGGCTGCACCACCTGGGATGCCGCGGCGACCTTGAGTGGCGTCGTGAAGCGCTGCAGTGGTCACTGTCTCGCGGGGCGCGCAATGGCCGGGTGGCTGCGCAATTCGCACGGGATTACTGTGGTCGACACGGCTGACCGCTCGATCGTCGAGGTTGTCTGCGGAGTCCTGACCCAGCCGGATGGTCGTTTTCTGCTCGCGCAACGCCCCGAAGGCCGTATCTGGGCCGGCTTCTGGGAATTCCCGGGCGGCAAGATCGAACCCGGCGAATCCCCGGCCGAAGCGCTGTCCCGTGAATTGCGCGAAGAGTTGGGCATCGAAGTATGTTCGGCGAGCCCGTGGCACAAGCGCCTGTTCGACTACCCGCACGCCCGCGTCCGGCTGCATTTTTTCCGCATTTGGGCTTGGACCGGCGAAGTGCAGTCTTTGGAAGGTCAGCAATTTGTCTGGACCACTCCGGGCCACGTTGACGTTGAACCGCTTCTGCCCGCGAATACCCCGGTCCTACGCGCTCTGCAGATCCCCTCGACCCTCGCCATCACACCGGAATCCTCGGTCCCACTCGAAGCCGCGCTGGCGCAGGTGAGCGCCGGACTGGCGAGTCATCAGTGGCCGTGGCTACAGGTGCGCCGCGGCGCTCAAGTGGTCGAGGAATGGTCCGCCTGGCAAGCACTGGCTCACCGGTATGGGACGAACTAAGCCTCAACGCTCCACTGGCAATTGCCGAAAAGCTGACCCCAGTCGCCTGGCACGCAAGTTCTGGTGCGCTGGCGGGGTTGACGCATTTACCGGATTTCGAGTGGACCGGAGCCTCGGTGCATAACCTCGAGGAGTTGGCGCGAGCCGGGGAACTCGGATTCGACTACGCCGTTCTTGGGAGTGTCAAAGCCACCGCGTCGCACCCGGGACATTCAGGCATGGGCTGGGACTCGTGGCAGCGACTGGCGCACGAAGCGAGTCTCCCCCTGTTCGCGATTGGCGGACTGACTGCGGATGACAGAGCAGACGCACGGGTCGCGGGTGCACATGGCATCGCCATGATTCGTGGCGCCTGGTGAACGAGTCTGATGCAGACGAAATCGCGCGACGCGCCTAAGCCCCGCTTGGGCCGGCAGGTTTCGGCGGGACTGGCTTTGGCCTTCGTTACTCTGCTATCGAGCGGTTGCGGCGAATCGAGGGAGGACGACCGTGGCCGCACGGTGCGCTGCGCGGATTCCAACACGGCTGTGACCTCGGCGACGGTCGGCGGCTACAGTTCTCCGCCGCGCCCAAAGTCTTATCGCCGATTTTGGTGAGCCTAGAGGGCCCCAATGTACCGACGGTCGTGAGCGCACACCTGAGTATGGTCGGCATGAGCATGCCGCCGGTGGACCTGATTTTACGCGCGCGACCCGGTGGCTCTGGCGGTTCCGAAACGCACTTGCAAGGACAACTCATCCTGCCAGTCTGCAGCCAGGTCGGACCGATTGGCGCCTGACCCTAGACCTCGATGGACATCCAGCAAACCTGCTGTTTGAGACACAAAGCCAGTGAAACCAAACGCAAAAAGCAAAACAGCCACCCCGAGGGGTGGCTGTTTTGACTGATAAAAGCCTGGCGGTGACCTACTTTCACACGGGAACCCGCACTATCATCGGCGCGGAGGCGTTTCACGGTCCTGTTCGGAATGGGAAGGGGTGGGTCCACCTCGCTATGGCCGCCAAGCGTAACTGGCGTCGCAGCAAGCGACAAACTTGCAAGAGGTTTTCGTTTTGGATTGCAGCACGGTCTGAGCGCTACACAGAATTATAGGATCAAGCCTCACGGGCAATTAGTACTGGTTAGCTACACGCATTACTGCGCTTCCACACCCAGCCTATCAACGTTGTGGTCTTCAACGACCCTTCAGGGGAATCAAGTTCCCAGGGAAGTCTCATCTTGAGGCGAGTTTCACGCTTAGATGCTTTCAGCGTTTATCTCTTCCGAACATAGCTACCCGGCGATGCCACTGGCGTGACAACCGGTACACCAGAGGTTCGTCCACTCCGGTCCTCTCGTACTAGGAGCAGGCCCCCTCAAACTTCCAGCGCCCACGGCAGATAGGGACCAAACTGTCTCACGACGTTTTAAACCCAGCTCACGTACCACTTTAAATGGCGAACAGCCATACCCTTGGGACCGGCTACAGCCCCAGGATGTGATGAGCCGACATCGAGGTGCCAAACTCCGCCGTCGATGTGAACTCTTGGGCGGAATCAGCCTGTTATCCCCAGAGTACCTTTTATCCGTTGAGCGATGGCCTTTCCATACAGAACCACCGGATCACTATGACCTGCTTTCGCATCTGCTCGACTTGTCAGTCTCGCAGTTAAGCACGCTTTTCCCATTGCAGATTCAGTGCGATGTCCGACCGCACTAAGCGCACCTTCGTGCTCCTCCGTTACCTTTTGGGAGGAGACCGCCCCAGTCAAACTGCCTACCATGCACGGTCCCCGGCCCGGATTCACGGGCCTAGGTTAGAACCTCAACGACACCAGGGTGGTATTTCAAGGACGGCTCCACCAGAACTAGCGTCCTGGTTTCAAAGCCTCCCACCTATCCTACACAAGTCCCGTCAAAGTCCAATGCAAAGCTACAGTAAAGGTTCATGGGGTCTTTCCGTCTAGCCGCGGGGAGATTGCATCTTCACAAACATTTCAACTTCGCTGAGTCTCGGGTGGAGACAGTGTGGCCATCGTTACGCCATTCGTGCAGGTCGGAACTTACCCGACAAGGAATTTCGCTACCTTAGGACCGTTATAGTTAC
>RFMI01000065.1 GCA_009927815.1 Betaproteobacteria bacterium
TGAAACGCATCGTCGTCCTCATCTCCGGGCGCGGCAGCAACCTGCGCGCACTGGTCGAGGCGCGCTTGCCACTCACTGTCGCTGCGGTGATCAGCAACCGCCCGGAGGCTGCCGGACTGGCTTTTGCGGCTGAGCACGGCATCGCCACCCAGGTCATGGACCACACCAGCTATGTCGGGCGTGAGGCGTTCGACGCCGCGCTGGGTGATGCCATCGAGTCCCACGCACCAGATCTGGTCGTCATGGCAGGCTTTATGCGCCTGCTCACGCCAGGCTTTATCGCGCGCTTCGCTGGCCGCATGCTGAACATCCACCCGGCCCTGCTGCCGGCCTTCACGGGCCTCGACACCCATGCTCGCGCCATCGAGCGCGGTTGCCGCGTCCACGGCTGCACCGTGCATGGCGTAACCGCCGATATGGACGCCGGACCCATCGTTGCCCAGGCTGCCGTCCCCGTGCTGCCCGACGACACCGAGGCCCAGCTCGCTGCCCGGGTCTTGGCCGAGGAGCACCGCCTCTACCCCGCGGTTCTTCGCGCCTGGTGCGCCGGCCATTGGCAGATGAGCGCAGACCGGGTCGAGTGGACGGTGCCGCTGCAATGGCCGCCAGCGCAGCATTACCCGGCGAACTGACATGCCCCGCCAACCGTCTAAGCCGGCATGGAACCGGGAACCCGCCTGATGGCCGCGGCCGCGGTCGCTTCGGTGCTGGCGCATCTGGCGCTGGTCACGCTGGTGCCGGCACCCGGCGTGCCGGTCGCGGACGACACCCCGCTGGCGGTAGAGCTGCGCGAGGAGTCCCCGCCACCAGCGGCGATCCCGCCGCGCCGTCTGCCGCCCAAAGCCAAAGCGGTGCGAGCGGCACCACCACCCAGCGCGCCGGCGAATCGCGAAACCCCGACAGCAGCGCTGCCTGACAGCGGCGAGGCCCCGACAGCGCCGGCCGAGCCACCCGCGGCCGATTCGCAAGCTGGGCCCGCCGCCGCAGCCCCGCCCGCCGAGACCAACGAAACCCCAACCGCCGAAGTCCCCGCAGACGAAGCACCGGCCCTACTGGCAGTCAAGGGTCTGGCGAAATCGGCCGACCTGCGCTTCAACCTCATCCGCGGCGAGGGTAAGGTCGGCGAGGTGGCGTGGAAGTGGCGCCTGGACAGCAACCGCTACAGCATCGAGACCATCGGTACCGCCAGCGGGCTGGCAGCGATGTTTGTCGGTGGCGAGTACCGTCAGACCAGCGAAGGCACGGTCGGCGCCAACGGCCTGCAACCGCAGCGCTACCGATTCGAAAAAGGCAGCGCTGAAAAGACCGATACGGTCGAGTTCGACTGGGCTTCGGGTAAAGCCACCAGCACCGATGCCAAGGGCAAAGTGCGACAACTCGAACTGGTGCCCGGCACTCAAGACCTGATGAGCTTCTTGCACCAACTGCCGCTGCTGCCGGCCGACGCCATCTCGATCCCGCTGGCGACCATCAAAAAGTTGAAGGACTACAGCTTCAGTGCGCCGAAAACGGTCAAAGTGACGGTGCCGGCTGGCGAACTCGACGCGTATTACTACCAGCGCATCGGCGCCGAGACCGAAGCTGAGGTCTGGCTGCAGCATCAGCCACCCTACCTGCCGATCCGCATTCGCCTGTTCGACAAACTGGGCAACAAGTTCGAGCAGGTGCTGACCCACATCGAGTACCAGCCATGACGCGGCACACGCAATGACACCCACCCCCGCCCAGTTCGAACAGATGGTGCTGGTGATGCGCGAGGTGCTGCGCTTCGAGCACCCTGCCGATCGCGTCCTGCGCCACTACTTCCAGCGCAACCCGAGCCTTGGTCAGCGCGACCGCGGCCTGATTGCCGAGACCGTGTTTGCGACGCTGCGTCGTCTGTTGTGGTTGCGCTGGGTGGCCGAGGACGACGCGGTCAACGCCCGCAGGCTGCTGGCACTGTCGCTGCAGCGCCTGCAAGGCTTGTCGGCGCGGACTCTGGAGCCGCTGCTCAAGGCCGCCGACCGCGACTGGCTGGCCAGCCGACAGGGCCGCGATGCGCCACCCGACTCGGTGGCCGCCGATCTGCCGGACTGGGCCTGGCAACGGCTGGTGGCCGAACGCGGGGCGGACTGGGTGCGCGACTTCGGCCGCGCCTTGCAGCAGCCGGCGCCACTGGACCTGCGCGTCAATGTGCACAAGCTCAAGCGCGAGGCGGCGCTCGAGGCGCTGGCCGCGACCGGCATCGAGGCCACGCCCACGCCGCTGTCGCCGATCGGCATCCGCCTTGCCAACAAGGTCACGCTGCAGAACCACCCGCTGTTCCAGGACGGCAGCGTCGAGGTGCAGGACGAGGGGAGCCAGCTTCTGGGCCTGCTGGTGGGCGCCAAGCGCGGTGACCGGGTGGGCGACTTCTGCGCGGGCGCTGGGGGCAAGACCCTGCTGCTGGCCGCTCAGATGCGCGACAGCGGTCAGGTGTACGCATTCGACGTCTCTGAGAAGCGACTCGCGCAGTTCTCGCCGCGACTCAAACGCGCTGGCGTCAGCAATGTGCAGCCGCAGCGCATCGAGGACGAGAACGACCCGAAGCTCGCCAAGCTGACCGCCAAACTCAACCGTGTACTCGTGGACGCGCCGTGCAGCGGCTTTGGCACGCTGCGCCGCAATCCCGACCTCAAGTGCCGGCAGTCGGAAGCCGCGCTGGCCGAACTCACCGCCAAGCAGGGGCGCATCCTTGATGCCGCAGCCCGATTGGTGCAGCCCGGCGGCGTGTTGGTCTACGGCACCTGCAGCCCGCTGGCCGACGAAAACCGAGCCATCGTCGACGCGTTTCTGGCGGCTCACCCCGAGTTCAGCATCGACCCAGCCGGCGCCGCACTGACCGCCCAAGGCGCGACCCTGCCCGATTCGCTGAACAATGCCGAAATGCTGCAACTGTCACCGCACGAGCACGGCACCGATGGCTTCTTTGGCGCGCGTCTGCTGCGTCGCAAGGCGTAAGCCCATGCAACAGACCGCATGCTCCCGTTCGTTGCGTGGTCTGCGTTCAGTGCTGATCGGGCTGGCGCTGCTCGGATGTGGGAGCGCCCTGCCCGCCCACGCCGATGCGATCGCCAGCTTGCGCGCCTTCAACGCGGCCACCCGCAGCGTCACCGCCGAATTCACCCAGCGTGTGCTCAACGAACGCCTGAAAGAAGTGCAGAACAACACGGGCTACCTGGCGATCGAGCGACCTGGACGCTTCCGCTGGGTCTACAAGACGCCCAACGAGCAGATTCTGGTCAGTGACGGCAAGCTGCTGTGGCTCTACGACCCGGAGCTCAAGCAGGTGACGCGACGCGGCATCGGTGGCGCGATGTCGGGCACGCCGGCGGCCCTGCTGGCCGGCAACGCCGAGGTCGAGGCGGCCTACAAGCTCAGCAACATCGGCCAACAGAACGGACTCGACTGGCTTGAAGCCCGGCCCAAACGTCAGGACAGCGGATTTGTGCGGATTCGCATTGGCATGACCGCCGACGGCGAGCCGGGCGCCATGGAGCTGACCGACAGCTTCGGCCAGACCATCCTGCTGCGTTTTTCCAAGGTCCAGCGCAATCCGAAGCTGATTCCCGAGGCATTCCGCTTCGATCCGCCACCCGGCGTCGACGTGCTTAGCGAATAAGGCATGGCTGCGCCAGGACTGTTCGACGACGCCCCCGGCCGCGTACCGCTGGCCGAACGGTTACGACCGCGGTCGCTCGACGACATTGTCGGGCAGACGGCAGTGCTGGGGCCGGGCACACCGCTGCGGCGGGCCTTTGACGAGGGCATCGCCCACTCGATGATCCTGTGGGGTCCACCCGGCACCGGCAAGACCACGCTCGCCCGACTGGCTGCAGCGGCCTTTGATGCCGAGATGATCGCCATCTCGGCTGTGCTGGGCGGCGTCAAGGAGATCCGCGAGGCCGTCGAGCAGGCGCAGGCCCATCGCGCGCGCGGTCGCCACACCGTCCTCTTTGTCGACGAGGTGCACCGCTTTAACAAAGCGCAGCAGGACGCCTTCCTGCCACATGTCGAGTCGGGGCTGTTCACCTTTGTCGGCGCCACCACCGAGAATCCGTCGTTCGAGGTCAACCGCGCGCTGCTGTCACGCGCCACCGTCTACGTGTTGGCCAGCCTCGACACCGAGGCCCTGCGCGGACTGGCCCAGCGCGGTGCCAATGCAATGGACTGCACGCTGGCCGCCGACGCTTGCGACGCCTTGGTGGCGTGGGCCGACGGCGACGCCCGCCGCCTGCTCAACACCGTCGAGCAGGTGTGCAGCGGCCGCAGCGGCGAGATCGACCTGGCCGCGGTCAAGGCTGCGCTGGGCACCGCCATGCGCCGCTTCGACAAGGGCGGCGACGCCTTCTACGACCAGATCTCGGCCTTGCACAAGTCGGTACGCGGCTCCGACCCGGATGCCTCGCTCTACTGGCTGATGCGCATGCTCGATGGCGGCACCGACCCGGAGTACCTGGCGCGGCGGCTGGTGCGCATCGCCATCGAGGACATCGGCCTCGCCGACCCGCGGGCGTGGCGCGTGGCGCTCGACGCCGCCGACACCTACGCGCGGCTGGGCAGCCCCGAGGGCGAGCTGGGCCTGGCGCAGGCGGTGCTGTATCTGGCCATCGCACCGAAAAGCAATGCCGGCTACGTCGCCTTCAAGGCCGCGCGCGCTGCCGTTGAACAGCACGGTTCAGCGCCGGTGCCGCCGCACCTGCGCAACGCGCCGACGCAGCTCATGAAGGACCTCGGCCACGGGCATGCCTACCGCTACGCCCATGACGAGCCCAATGCCTACGCTGCGGGCGAAAACTACTTCCCTGAGGGCATGCCGCAGCAGCGTTTCTATCAGCCCACCCCACGTGGACTGGAAACCAAGATCGCCGAGAAACTCGCCTGGCTGGCGCAGCAGGACGCATCCGCGCGAGACAACGCAGACTGAGCCCGAACGCGAGCGTACGGCCGGCGCTAGAATGCGCGCTCGCGGGCAATGGCCCGCCGGCAAACCGGAGTGCCCATGCTTGATGTCAACCTGCTGCGCCGCGACCTCGACGGCGTGGTCGAGCGCCTGTCGCGGCGCAAGGATCCGCAACCCTTCCTCGACGTACCGCGCTTCGCCGGGCTGGAGGCCGAACGCAAGTCCATCCAGACACAGACCGAGCAGTTGCAAGCACAACGCAACGCGCTGTCCAAGCAGATCGGAGTGCTCAAGGGCAAGGGCGAGCCGGTGGATGCGGTGATGGCCGAAGTGGCCGGCATCGGCGACACGCTCAAGCAGTCGGCGGAGCGGCTCGACGCCATTCAAACGGAACTGGAGGTGCTGCTGCTGGCCATCCCCAACCTGCCGCAGGACAGCGTACCCCTAGGCGCCGATGAGACTGGCAACGTCGAGGTGCGGCGCTGGGGTACACCGCCAAGCTTCGATTTCGTCGTCAAAGACCATGTGGATGTTGGCGCGGCGCTGGGTCTCGATTTCGAGACCGGCACAAAACTGGCGGGCGCGCGCTTTGCCTTCATGAAGGGCCCTGCGGCGCAGCTGCACCGAGCGCTCGCACAATTGATGCTCGACGTGCAGACGCGCGAGCACGGCTACACCGAGTGCTACACCCCCTACATCGCCAGCGCCGAAAGCCTGCGCGGCACCGGCCAGTTGCCCAAATTCGAGGCCGATCTGTTCGCTGCCCAGAAAGGTGGACACGAGGGTGAAGGCGAGGCGCTGTACCTCATCCCGACGTCGGAAGTGACGCTGACCAACAGCGTGCGCGGCGAGTTGTTGGCCGAATCCGACCTGCCCGTCCGCCTGACCGCGCACACGCCGTGCTTTCGCTCCGAGGCTGGCAGCTACGGCCGCGATACCCGCGGACTGATCCGCCAACACCAGTTCGACAAGGTCGAGATGGTGCAGATCGTCCGCCCCGAAGACAGTGACGCCGCACTCGAGGCGATGGTCGGACACGCCGAGCGCATCCTCAGGTTGCTGGAGTTGCCATACCGAGTGATGCAACTGTGCACCGGCGACATGGGTTTTGGCGCCGCGCGCACCTACGACCTCGAAGTGTGGCTACCGGCGCAAAACACCTACCGCGAAATCTCGTCGTGCAGCAACTGCGAGGCCTTTCAAGCGCGACGCATGCAGACGCGCTTTCGCAACGCCGCGGGCAAGCCGGAGTTCGTCCACACCCTCAACGGCTCGGGTCTGGCAGTTGGGCGTGCGCTGGTCGCAGTGCTGGAGAACCACCAGCGGGCCGACGGCCGAGTCGCCATCCCGGCAGCGCTGCGGCCGTATCTCGGGGGCGCCGAGCAGCTGTAAGCCGGCGCGAACCGACTGTCACCAGATGATCGGATCGGCAGCGACGGGGGGCGTGCGATAGAACTCGAAGCGGCTGCGCCGTGTCAGCGGACTCGACTCGGCGGCGCTTAGCACCTCGTAGTAGCTGCGCACGTTCTCGACCAGGATCACCGCCTCGCCACCGCGCGCCGGCCCCGACACCAACCGCGCAGCGATGTCAGGTCGTGCAAGCTCGGGGAGTGCGCGCTTGACGCCGGCCCAGGTGTCGGGGTCAAGGTGCATCGCCGCAGCCAAGCGGCGGCCAGCACGCAGATGCCCCTCGCCAAGGTTGTACCCCGCCAGCGCCATCGACAGACGATCCTCAAGCTGGATACTGGCTGGCAGGCTCTCGACGATGCCCGCCAGGTAGCGCGCCCCGGCGAAGATGCTCTGGCGCGGGTCGAGGCGGTTGTTGACGCCCATCTGCTCGGCGGTGGACTCGGTCAGCATCATGATGCCGCGCACATTGGTGTAGGACGTCGCTTGCGGGTCCCACTTGGACTCCTGGTAGGCCAAGGCGGCCAACCAGTGCCAGTCGATGCCACTGATCTGACCGGCTTGACGGAACAACTCGCGGTACTGCGGCAGGCGACTGAGCCGAAACTCGAGCATCTGATCGATGTCGCTGCTTTCGAGGCGCTGCAAATGTCCGAAGTGGCGGTCATAGACCGACAACAAGGTGCCGTCGGTGCGCGCGCGCCGCAGAAACTCCTCGGCTGCAGCAAACAGGGCTTGGTCGCCATAGCGCGGGAACGCCCATGCAACCGGCCGCTCACCAGGCAGCACAAAGGCCTGCTCGAGGTTGATGAGCCAGTGCCGCATGCGCGCCAGCAGCAGCGAATCGACCACGGCGAAGTCGCGTTCGCCGTCGTTGACCTGCTGCAAGGCATCGACTGCACCCGAGGCATCGGCCACCACCAGGCGACCGTCCCGCTGCTCGCCATTAGCTTGCAACTGGCGAAGCTGCGGTGCATCGGCGGCGATCCAGCCGCGCCGCGTCGCCAGCTCGCTCAATCGGTCCGCCGGACGCGGATCGTCGCGGCGCACCGCCACCACTTGTCGGCGCTGCTGGTACGGCGTACCGAAGCGGGCCACAGTACGCGCCGCTTCGGTCACTGTTAGCCCCGACGCCGCCATGTGCGCCTGCCCGTGGTCGAGCGCCTCCAGCACCTGTCGGTCGCGCTCAAAGAACACACAGCGCAGGCGGAAGCCCTGCCACGCAGCAAACGCGCTGACCAGTTCGTAATCGGGCCCAGCGAGTTCGCCGCTGGAGTCGCGGTAAACCGTGGTCGGCGACAGCCGCATGGCCACCACCAGCTCGCCAGACTGCTGCGGCAACGGGATCGGCGCCGGCTGACGCGTGCAGCTGGACAGCATCAGCGCCAATAGCAAGGCCACCCCGACCACGTGCTTATACGCACTATGCATAAACAAATTCACCTGGAAGCCTAAACGGCACGTCACACATTTGTTATCTTCCACGCACTTATCATGATTGGAGTCATTTGTGCCCTACTCAGAAGAGACCGTCCAAACGGTACGCACCTGGTCAGACAAGACCTTCAGCTTCACCACCACCCGTCCCGAAGGGTTCAGCTTCGAGAACGGCGAATTCGTGACCATCGGCCTCAAGCCCGAGGGCAAGCTGATTGCGCGCGCCTATTCGATTGTGTCGACCAACGACCAACCTCACCTCGAATTCCTCAGCATCCACGTGCCTGATGGGCCGCTCACCAGCCGGCTGGTGCACGTCAAACCGGGTGACTCGGTGTGGGTCAACAGCAAGGCCACAGGTTCGCTCACCCTCAACTACTTGCAACCGGGTCGGGTCATGTACCTGCTGGCCACCGGCACCGGCCTCGCCCCGTTCATGTGCCTGATCCGTGATCCGGCGGTCTTCCAAGCCTACGAAAAAGTCGTTCTGATCCATACCGTGCGGACGGTACCCGAGTTGGCTTACAAAGCCGATATCGAAGCGCTGTGCCAGGCCAACCCGCAACTGCACTACCTGCCGACCGTCACGCGCGAGCCGTTCGAACGCTCGATGCGTTGCTCGGAGATGCTGCTCACCGGTGCTGCCGCTCGGGAGCTCGGCCTGCCGGAACCGGACAAGGCGCACGACCGCGTCATGCTCTGCGGCAACCCAGAGATGAACAAGCAGGTCACCGACACACTGGAAGAACACGGTTGGGTGATGACCAGCCACCGCGGTGTGGGCAATTTCACGGTGGAGAAGGCGTTCGTCGTCCATCACGCCTAATCGGCAGCACACCTCAGCAAAAAGGCCGCTCACGCGGCCTTTTTGCATTGCGTGTGTCGACTCAGCGGAACGACTTGCCGCGCCCTTCGCTGCTGCGGCCACCGCCGCCGCCGAAGCTGCGCGCGTCACCACCGGCCGACGAACGACCGCCGCCACCACCGAAGCCACCGCGACCAGCTCCCGGCGCACCGTGACGCTTCTGGCCAAAGCCGGGCTTGCGCGCCGGACGGTCGCTGCGCGGGCTGTCGTTGGCCGGACGGCGCGACTCCAGACCGGGGATTACCAGCGCGTCGACTTTGCGGTCGATGTAGCGCTCGATGCGCTTGACCACACCGATGTCGGCGGGACCGGCAAACGAGATGGCCGTGCCCTTGGCACCGGCACGGCCGGTGCGGCCGATGCGGTGCACGTAGTCCTCGGCGGCGCGCGGCAGGTCGTAGTTGATCACGTGGGACAAACCCGGCACGTCGATGCCACGGGCGGCGACATCGGTCGCCACCAGCACCTGCACACGGCCTTGGCGCAGCTGATTGAGCGTCCAGTTGCGGCTGCGCTGTTCCATGTCGCCGTGCATTGCCGCCACCGAGAAGCCCTCGTCACCCAACTCTTGCGCGATGCGGTCGCAATCACGCTTGGTGGCGAGGAACACCACCGCCTGCGTGACGTCGGGTTGGAGCAGGATGTGGCGCATCAGCTTGTTCTTGTGCGCCATGTCGTCGGCGCGAATGAAGTGCTGAGCGATGTTGTCGTTGCGCGTCTGCGGCGTGCTGATCTCGATGCGGCTGGGTTCGCGCAGCAGGTTGCGAGCCAAACTGGCGATGCGGCCCTCCAGCGTCGCCGAGAACAACAAGGTTTGGCGGCTGGCAGGCGTCGCGGCGGCGATCGCCTCGACTGGCTCGATGAAACCCATGTCGAGCATGCGGTCGGCCTCGTCCAACACCAGCATCTCGACACCGGAGAGGTCGATGCGACCGCGCTCGAGCTGGTCAATCAGGCGGCCCGGTGTGGCGACCAGAATCTCGTAGGGCTTGGCCAGCATCGCGTTCTGCACGCGATACGGCATTCCGCCGAGGATGCTGACCACGCGCATGCGCTGGAACGGCTGGCAAAACTGCTCGGCAGCCTTGGTGATCTGGGTGGCCAGCTCGCGGGTCGGCGACAGCACCAGCAGACGCGGGCCACGGGCACCGGGCGAGCGTTGGGCGCGGGTCATGCGCTCGATCGCCGGCAGCATAAAGGCGGCAGTTTTGCCGGAGCCGGTCTGCGAGCAGACCATCAGGTCGCGGCCTTCGATAACCGCCGGAATGGCTTGCGCCTGCACCGGGGTCGGCGTGGTGTAACCGGCGTCAAGCACGGCCTTGAGGAGCTGCGGCGACAAGCCGAGCGCGTCAAACGCGCTGGACGGTGCTGCAGCTTGGGTGTTGGTGTTGGTTGTGGCTTGGTTGTCGCCCATGGCAACGGTCTGTTCAGACATGGTGAATCCCTGTTTCGGAATGACGCAGCACATCGTGCATCACGCCGGCAACAGCCGACGGGCACGAAAATCAACGGAGAGCGCTGCGAGAGCCAGCCGCCGGGTCGAGTCGCTAACCGGTCAGTGGCTGTCCGGGGATTCGGAACAGGCGGGGGGTCAGGGACTAGTCCTTGGTGAGAGCGTCTTGATGCGACGCAACATCACCGTGGCGCGCATGCTACAGATTTGCGCCCAAAGTGCAAGTCATTTCGGCACACCAGAGTCGTTGGACGGCGCGTTGCCACACGCCAACCCGTGGATGGCGATGAACATCGGCGCATGATGCCCATAGGCCGCGAGGAAGCTACGCTGGGTGGCGTAGGCTTCGCGTTCTTTGTCGATGGCAGCGCTGCAGTCGTTGCCAAAACGGCCCGACTCGCGTTGCAGGTAGTGCACCAGTTCGTGCAGCAACACCGACGAGTCCATGGTGTCGTTGACCGGATCGAGCCGGTCGTCGAGGTAGATGCGCTGGCCGGGCGGCAACCAGCCGCGCACATTGCAGGCGACGCCACCGCAGGCCTGCGCGACCAACCACGCGTGGCTCACCGGCTCGACCTCGGGCACGCTCGCCGGCGCCGGGTAGCCGCTCAGCTGCACCGCCCAGGACATCAGCACCGCGACCAGTTCACCCATGCTGCCAGCCGCTGCGGTCAGTGTGTGGTGGCATCGAGCGGCTCCAGCACGGTCCACAGGGCGGGCGCCTTGCCGGCCATTCCCGCCAGCATGGCAGCGTGTGCCGCCAGTTCGTCGGCGGTGGGTGGCAATACATAGAGGTCGAGGCCCAGAAGGCCGCTATCGCCGTCGTCGCCCGATCGATGCGCCTCACCGGGGGTCGGCATGGCCAGCGACTCCTGCCCTCGCGTCATCGCCAAATAGACGCCGGCCAGCAGCTCTGCATCCAGCAGCGCGCCGTGCAGTTGGCGACCGCTGTTGTCGACGGCGTAGCGCTCGCACAGGGCGTCAAGGTTGTTGCGCTTGCCAGGATGCAGCTCGCGAGCCATCGCCAAGGTATCGAGCACATCGTCCAGCACTGCCGACGAGTCTGGATGCGCCACGCGGTCGAACTCGACCCGCAAGAAACCGACGTCGAAGGCCGCGTTGTGAATGATCAGCTGGGCGCCGCGCAAAAAGTCGACCAGCTCGTCGGCAATGTCAGCAAACAAGGGTTTGTCAGCGAGGAAGGCCTCGTCGAGTCCGTGCACGCGCAGCGCCCCCTCGTCGACCGAACGCTGCGGGTTGATGTAGCGGTGGAAATGGCGACCGGAGAGTCGACGGTCGAGCAGCTCGACCGCAGCGACTTCGACGATGCGATGGCCCTGACCGACCTCGAGGCCGGTGGTCTCGGTGTCGAGCACGATCTGCCTCATGCCACACCGTGCCCGGCCAGGACACTGTCGACGCCGCGATTGGCCAGTGCATCAGCACGCTCGTTGCCATCGTGGCCGTTGTGTCCGCGCACCCAAATCCACTCGATGCGGTGTCGTGCAGCAGCAGCATCGAGGGTCTGCCAGAGGTCGGCATTCTTCACCGCGGCACCGGCTGAGGTGCGCCAGTTCTTGCGCTTCCAGCCGGCGATCCACTCGGTCATGCCCTTTTGCACATACTGCGAGTCGGTGTGGACGCGCACCTGGCAGGGCTTGGTCAGCGCGCCCAGCGCCTCGATCACCGCCTGCAACTCCATACGGTTGTTGGTGGTGTCCAAGGCACCGCCATGCAGTTCTTTTTCGCGCTCGCCAAAGCGCAGCCAAACCCCCCAACCGCCCGGTCCGGGATTGCCTTTGCAGGCCCCGTCGGTGAAGGCGTCGACCCAGACCGGCGAGTCGGAACTGGGGCCGCTCACCCCGCCTCCCCGTCGCCCACGCGCTGTTGATTGCGGCCGGTGGCCACCAGGACCGGCTTGGCGAAACTCCGCCGCAGCGGCTGGCCCTGCAGCACGCGAAGTCCGCGCACACGTTTGACCGCCTGCAACAGATAGACGCCGCCGGCCATCGGCCACCAGCGGTCGCCGGCCTTCTCCATGAAGGCCCAGCGGTTCAAAGCCAGCGGGCTCTGCAAGGGCGGCGTGTAAGCGGTATAGCGCCCGCCAGTGGTCTCGAGATCGAGTAGCTGCAGCCAGTCATGCAAACGCGGCACGGCGATGTAGCGCCCGCCCCAGGGGTAACCGCGACCGAGAAAATGCTGCAATCCCCACAGGCTGAACGGGTTGAAGCCCAAGATGATGAGTCGCCCCTCGGGCATCAGCACGCGATTGGCCTCGCGCAGCACAGCGTGCGGGTTGCCCGAGAATTCGAGGACGTGCGGCAGCAGCAGCAAGTCGATGCTGCGATCAGCGAACGGCAACTGATCGGGGCGCGCCCGCACTTCACCGCCTTCAGGTCCTACGACGGCGCGCTTCTGGATGCGGCTTTCGCGCAGCAGATCGAACTCCGGCAAGCCCAGTTGCACGGCGTGGTAGCCAAACACGTCGTGCACCACCGGGTCGAGCAGCGCCCGCTCCTGTTCGAGCAGATGCTGCCCCAGCGGGCTGTCCCACCACTGTGACGCATGGCTCATCGGCATCCGCTACTCTCCCACCCATGATCAACGTGCACGCCATACCCGCTTTCGAAGACAACTACCTCTGGCTGATTCATGACAATCGCCACGCCGTGGTGGTTGATCCTGGCGATGCCACGCCGGTGCTGGGTGCCCTTGCGACGCGGCAGCTGCAGCTCGTGGCGATTCTGGTCACGCACAGCCACGCCGACCATATCGGCGGCATCGAGGCGCTGCTGCGCCACGCCGCGGTGCCGGTGTATGGCCCGGCACGCGAACCGGTTCCCGGACTCACCCATGCCGTCGGCGATGGCAGCGTCGTACAAATACCCGCGCTCGGGCTCGCGCTGGAGGTGCTGGATGTGCCGGGGCATACCAAAGGTCATGTAGCCTATTATGGACACAAGCGGCTGTTTTGCGGCGACACGCTGTTCGCCGCTGGCTGCGGGCGCATCGACCAGCCACCTGCCGTGATGTACGCCTCGCTCGAACGCTTGGCGGCACTGCCCGGCGACACACTGGTGTACTGCACGCACGAGTACACCGCTGCAAACATCCGCTTCGCGCTGACGGTGGACGGGGACAATCCCGCTTTGCGTGAGCGCGCATCAACCGTTGCCGAATTGCGCGCCGGTGGACACATCACACTGCCCTCAACCATTGCCCTGGAGCGCGCGACCAACCCCTTTTTGCGGTGCCGCGAACCGGCGTTGCAGCGTGCGGCGGCCGACCCAGACGCTAAGGACATGGACCCAGTGGCTGTATTTGCCATGCTGCGAAACTTGAAAAATCGTTTTAACGGCTGATTTGCTGGATTTGTTTAAACGCGTACACGTGTGCAAATCAATGTGCAATAGGAGTACAGTCTTAGATTGATTCTTAATTCGGATAGCGCCATGGAACATAACGCCTACGTGCGTTTCCTCAGCCTAATGCGGGCAATTTACAAGGACGACGTCGATGCACTACGCGTCGATGATCTTTTGGCCTATCTCTACGAACTGGCACAGGCCGGTCGTCATCCGAACATGACTGAATTGGTTCGCCAAGATAGCTTCGGCACCTTGCAAACCCTGACCAAGTATTTGCGGCAGATGGAACGAGACAAGCTGGTGACACTCGCTCCGGGCGACGATCGGCGGGCTAACGTCGTGCGGCTGACCGAGACCGGCTGCGACCGCCTGCGACAACGTGAAATGCTGCTGCTTGGCTCGGCGATGCCCAAGGCCAGTCTGATCCGACGGCTTAAACGTCTGACGATCCACCGCCGCCTCTGAGGTGCCGCTGCAAGCGCCAGACCAGGGCTACGCCAAGAATCAAGATCATCGAACCGGCGACATCGGCGGTCAGCCCAACCAGCAGGTCGGAGATCTGAGGGGTTTGTCCCTGAACAAAGCCTGCGACCGCGGCACGCCCAGCAGTCCCTAGCAGACCTTGAACTAATACCAGAGCAACCAAAGCCTGCATCGACAGGTTGAGAAGATGGTTGTCGAGGTGCAATACGCTACGCAGCACGCGCAAGGACAGCAGGGGCGCGAACGCCGTCACCATCGCCTGCAAGAGGCCACTTGCGTCGAGCGCACAGCGAGCATCGTCAGACACCACGATCAGAGTGCCCAGGAAGACCCCCAGCACGCCAAGCTTGTCGAACAGGAGCACAGCCAGAGTCTCCACTCCCGCCGGCAACCGCGGCACATCAAAGCCCGGAGGCAGCCACTCCAGAATGTGTACTTCCACGCCAACCAGCAGTCTCAGCCCGAGTATCACGCCAATAAGAGCCAAAATCGCGGCCAACACATCACTCCAGATATACAACAAGCCCAATATTGAGCGGACGGGTTGAGATTATTACCAATAATCGTCCATAACCTCTGTACAGATTTGTTTAGTTTTTATTTCATAGAAAAAAGCCCGCTCAAGGCGGGCTTTTTAAAGTGGGCTTATGAGCGCCCACCTGGCGATGCGAGGTCAAGCAGCTGCGATCTGGTCCGCCTTGGCGATTAGGGCCTCGGCCATGCGAATCGAGGCGATGTCGATCAAGCGACCGTCCAGCGAGACGGCGCCCTTGCCTTCCTTGGCGGCCTGCGCCATGGCTTCGATGATGCGACGCGCCTTGGTGACTTCGGCAGCCGACGGCGTGTAGACCTGATTGGCCAGTTCGATCTGGCTGGGGTGAATCGCCCACTTGCCTTCGTAACCGAGTACCGCACAGCGGTTGGCGGCCGAAATGTAACCGTCCGGATCGTTGAAGTCGCCGAACGGGCCGTCGATCGGGCGCAAACCATAGGCGCGGCAAGCGACCATCATGCGGGTCTGTGCGGCGTGCCAGGGGTCGGTCCAGAAGGCGTCGCGGTTGCCCTGCTCGTCCTTGTCGGTCAGCACCACGCTGTCCTTGTTGACGCCACCGATGACGGTGGTGCGGGCGCGAGTCGAGGCGGCGTAGTCTGCGACACCGAAGCTCATGGCTTCGAGACGCTTGCTCGACTGCGCAATCGCTTCGACGTTGGCCATACCGAGCGCGGTCTCGATCAGCACTTCAAAGCCGATGCGCTTGGTGCGCTTCTTGGCGGTCTCGATCTGGGTGACCATCATGTCGATGGCGTAGACGTCCTGCGGCACCCCAACCTTGGGGATGAGGATCATGTCCAGACGCGGACAGGCTTCGACGATGTCAACCACGTCGCGGTACATGTAGTGGGTGTCCAGGCCATTGATGCGAACCATCATGGTCTTGCTGCCCCAGTCGATGTCGTTCAGGCCTTGGATAATGTTTTTCCGGGCCTGCTCCTTATCGTCCGGCGCAACGGCGTCCTCGCAATCGAGGAACACCACGTCGGCCTTGCTGGCAGCGGCCTTCTCGAACATCGACGGGTTGGAGCCGGGCACGGCCAGTTCCGAACGGTGCAGGCGCGGCGTGGCCTGCTCAACAGCGTAAAAACTCATCTCACCTCTCCCTGACAAAACACCGGCCCGGCGGGCGCGGCGATGTAGCACTGATATAAAAAGAACAGGGGGCCATGGCCCCCTGTTTGCCGATTAGGCAGCCTTGCGCTTGAGCGCTTCCAGCACAGTCTTGCCGAAGTCATTGGCACTGGGGGCGACCAGCAGACCGAAAGACTTCATGATCTCCGACTTTTCGGCAGCCGAGTCGCCGGTTGCCGAGATGATGGCGCCGGCGTGGCCCATGCGACGGCCCTTAGGCGCCGTCAGACCGGCCACGTAGCCGACCACCGGCTTGCTCATGTTCTTGCTGACCCACTCGGCGGCTTCGGCTTCTTGCGGCCCGCCGATTTCGCCGATCATGATCACGGCCTCGGTCTCGGGGTCGTTCTCGAAGCGGACCAGGTGATCAAGGAAGCTTGAGCCGTTGATCGGGTCACCGCCGATGCCCACCGAGGTGGTCACGCCGAGACCGACGTCGCGCAGCTGCTCGGCGGCTTCGTAACCCAGTGTGCCCGAACGCGACACGATGCCGATGGTGCCACGCTTGTAGATGTGCCCCGGCATGATGCCCAACATAGCCTTGCCAGCCGAGATGATGCCGGCGCAGTTGGGGCCGACGATGGTGGTGCGCTTGTCCTTCGGATAGCGCATCAGGTAGCGCTTGACGCGCATCATGTCCTGAGCCGGGATGCCATCGGTGATGATGCACACCAAGTCGAGGCCAGCGTCGGCGGCTTCCATCAGCGCGTCAGCAGCAAACGGCGGCGGCACGAAGGCCAGGCTGGCGCGGGCGCCGGTGGCGTCCACCGCGGCCTTGACGGTGTTGAACACCGGGCGGTCGAGGTGCTTTTGGCCGCCCTTGCCCGGGGTCACGCCGCCGACCACGTTGGTGCCGTACTCGATCATTTCCTTCGCGTGGAAGGTTGCCTTGTCGCCGGTGAAGCCCTGCACGATCACCGGGGTCTTTTCGTCAATCAGAATGCTCATGGTTGGGTGTCCTTGGTGTCCGGTGATCACATACCGTGCTTGGCACGGTGCTCTTTGGCGGCTGCGACCGACTTCTCGCAGGCCTCGAGCAGCGTTTCGGCGCTGATGATCGGCAAGCCGGAGTTCTCAATGATCTTGCGACCTTCGATGTAGTTGGTGCCGACCAGACGCACAATCAACGGGACGCGCAGGCCTTTGGCTGCCGCCACCACGCCTTCAGCAATCCAGTCGCAGCGGTTGATCCCAGCAAAAATGTTAACGAGGATGGCCGACACGTTCGGGTCCGACAGCACCAGCTTGAACGCCACCGCCACGCGCTCGGGGCTGGCGCCACCGCCAACGTCGAGGAAGTTTGCGGGCTCGCCACCGGCGTACTTAATGGTGTCCATGGTGGCCATGGCCAGACCGGCGCCGTTGATGATGCAACCAATGTCGCCATCAAGGCCGACGTAGTTGAGGTTGTGCTGGCTGGCTTCGGCCTCGCGCGGATCTTCCTGGGCCAGGTCACGCATCTCGGCGATATCCGGCAGGCGGAACATCGCGTTGTCGTCAAAGCTCATTTTGGCGTCGAGCGCGATCACGCGGTCGTCTTTGGTGACCACCAGCGGGTTGATCTCGAGCATGGTCGCGTCCTTGTCACGGAAGGCGCGGTAGCAGCCCATGATGATCGACGTGGCGCGGCTCACCTGCTTGATGTTGAGACCCATGCCAAAGGCAATCTCACGCGCTTGGAACGGCTGCAAGCCCACGGCCGGCTCGACGATCACCTGCAGAATCTTCTCGGGTGCGGTCTGCGCGAGCTCCTCAATCTCCATGCCCCCCTCAGCCGAGGCGATCACGCGGATGCGTTCGGCCTTGCGGTCGAGCACGAAGCCCAGGTACAGCTCCTTCTCGAAGGCTTCGGCGACCTCGATGTAGACGCGCTCGCAGAGCTTGCCTTCAGGGCCGGTCTGGTGCGTCACCAGACGCTTGCCGATCATGCCGGCAGCGGCCTCCTGAACATCGTGGTAGGTCTTGCACAGCTTCACGCCGCCAGCCTTGCCGCGGGCGCCCGAATGGATCTGCGCCTTGACGGCCCAGTGCCAGCCACCCAGCTCGGTGGCGGCAAATGCCGCTTGTTCCGGCGTGTAGGCGACACGGCCGGGCTGAATGGCTACTCCGTACTTCGACAGCACATCCTTGGCTTGATACTCGTGGATATCCACAGCTTCTCTCCTTCAGTCTGGAAAACGGTGGGGCCGCGGCGCCCGCGTCTTGGCACGGGCTTGCTCGGGCCGGGTCACAACAACGGTCAGAACAGTCCGACTACCTTGCCGTTGTCGTCAATGTCGATTTTCTCGGCGCTGGGCACCTTGGGCAGGCCCGGCATGGTCATGATGTCGCCACAAATCATGACGATGAACTGCGCACCCGCCGCCAGCCGCACTTCGCGGATGTTGACCATGTGGCCACTGGGGGCGCCACGCACGGTGGCGTCGGTGCTGAACGAGCTTTGCGTCTTGGCCACGCAAATCGGGTAGCTGCCGTAGCCAGCATCCTGCCAAGCCTGGATCTGCTGCTTGACCTTGGCCGGCGCGCTGATGTCGGCGGCGCCGTAGATCTTGGTGGCGACCTTCTTCATCTTGTCCCAGAGGCTGTCGCTGTCTTCGTAGACGAAGGTCGGCGAGCTCTTGCCTTCGGCGAGACGCACCACCTCGTGCGCCAGGTTCTCGGCGCCTGCACCACCCTTGGCCCAATGCTCGGCCAGCACCACGTTGGCACCCAGCGCCTTCATGCGCTCGGTGACCATGGCGATCTCGGCATCGGTGTCGAAGGTGAAGCGATTGATCGACACCACACACGGCAGGCCGTAGTTGGTGGTGACGTTGTGGACGTGGCGCTCGAGGTTGACGAGACCCTTGCCGAGAGCGTCGAGATCCTCGGTGTTGAGGGCTTTGACGTCCTTGCCACCGTGGTATTTGAGTGCGCGCACCGTCGCTACAACGACGCAGGCTGACGGCATCAGGCCGGTCTTGCGGCACTTGATGTCGAGGAATTTCTCAGCGCCCAAGTCGGCGCCAAAGCCGGCTTCAGTCACCACGTACTCGCCGAGCTTTAGCGCGCTCTGCGTGGCGATCACCGAGTTGCAACCGTGGGCGATGTTGGCGAAGGGGCCGCCGTGGACGAAGGCCGGGTTGTTCTCCAGCGTCTGCACCAGGTTGGGCTTGAGCGCATCCTTGAGCAGCACGGTCATCGCACCGTGGGCGTTGAGGTCGCGCGCGTGAACCGGCTTCTGGTCGCGGGTGTACCCGATGACGATGTCGCCGAGCCGCTCTTTGAGGTCCTTGACCGAGGTTGCCAGACAGAAAATGGCCATGACTTCGGAGGCCACCACAATGTCGAAGCCGTCCTGACGAACAAAACCGTTGGCGGTGCCGCCAATGCCGATGACGATGTCGCGCAGGGCACGGTCGTTCATGTCGACGACGCGCTTCCAAGTGATGCGGCGCGGGTCGATGTCGAGCGTGTTGCCGTGGTTGATGTGGTTGTCGATCATCGCCGACAGCAGGTTGTTGGCCAGCGCGATGGCCGAGAAGTCACCCGTAAAGTGCAGGTTGATGTCTTCCATCGGCACGATCTGCGCGTAGCCGCCGCCGGCCGCGCCGCCCTTCACACCGAACACCGGGCCGAGCGAGGGCTCGCGCAGGCAGATCACGGTCTTCTTACCGATGCGGTTGAGTGCGTCACCCAGACCCACGGTGGTGGTGGTTTTGCCTTCGCCGGCCGGGGTCGGGCTAATGGCCGTAACCAGAATCAGCTTGCCGTTGGGCTTGCCCTTTAGGGAGTCGACGTAGTCAAGCGAGACCTTGGCCTTGAAATGACCGTACGGTTCCAGATGCTCGTCCGCGATGCCGAGCTTGGCGGCCACCTCGGTGATGCGCTTCATCGTCGCTTTCTGTGCAATCTCGATATCGCTGGCCATGCCGGTCTCCTTCAGAGTTTTGGATTTGTTTTGACTGCTCTAGCGGGTCAACAGAATGACCCGGTAATCATTGACATTGGTGCGCGTCGGGCCGGTGACGATGAGATCGTCGAGCGCGTCAAAAAAGCTGTACGCGTCATTGTTCTCAAGAAAGGCCAGTGGCTTGGGCAAACCCTTGGCGGCTGCACGGGCGAGGCTATCCGGCCCCAGATAGGCACCGGCATTGTCTTCCGAGCCATCGATGCCGTCCGTGTCAGCGGCCAGGGCGTACATGTCCGGCGCACCCTCAAGGTCGATGCACAAGGACATCAGGAACTCGGCGCACCGCCCGCCGCGGCCTTTGCCCTTAACCGTCACCGTGCACTCACCACCGCTGATCAGTGCAATGGGCGCCGTGAACGGACGCTGATGCGCGCGCACCTCGCGAGCCAGCGCGCCGTAGACCTTAGCCACCTCGCGCGCCTCGCCAGTGACCGAGTCACCCAGAACCGCGCTGGCGATGCCGTGCTTGGCAAAAAACTCGGCGGCGGCGGTGAGCATGCCGGTGGCGGTGCCGATGACACGATTCTCGCAGCGCGCGAAGACTGCGTCGCCCGGCTTGGGCGTCTCGGCTCGGACGCCGCGCACGCCTTCGTCCAAAACTTTCGCCACACTCGCGGGCGGTGTGACCTCCCAGCGCTTGAGGATGGCTACCGCATCGGCGTAGGTGGTCGGGTCCGGCGCGCAGGGGCCGGAGGCGATGTGAGTGGCTTCGTCGCCAGTGACATCCGAGATCACCAGCGCCAGCACTTGCGCCTTGCACGCGGCGGTCAGACGTCCACCTTGGATGAGCGACAGGTGCTTGCGGACAGTGTTCATGTCCTGAATCGGGGCGCCGCTCTTGAGCAGGTCTTTTGTGACTTGCTTGAGTTCGGCCATCGAAATGCCCTCGACCGGCAAGCTGAGCAGGCTCGAGCCACCACCGGAGACCAATGCTAGCAAGAGGTCGTCCGGGCCCAGCTGCTGAACCGCAGCGAGGATCTCGCGCGCCGCAGCCTCTCCGTTCTCGTCCGGCACCGGGTGACCGGCCTCGACCACGCGGATGCGGTGGGTCGACATGCCATGCTCGTAGCGAGTGATCACCACGCCCTCGAGGGGGGCGTCGGCCGGCCAGTGGCGTTCCACCGCAGCGGCCATTGAGGCAGCCGCCTTGCCGGCACCGATCACCAGGGTGCGACCCTTCGGCGGCTGAGGCAGGTGCTGCGGCAGGATGACCAGCGGGTCGACGGCAGCCACGGCCGCCTTGTACGAATCAATCAGCAGGCTGCGAGGATCCATAGCAACCGTTCAGTGGCCGAGGATGGTCTGCTTGACCAGCCCAAAGACCTTGGCGTCCATCGCTGCACCTTCGGC
Source organism: Betaproteobacteria bacterium (assembly GCA_009927815.1). Taxonomy (GTDB): domain Bacteria; phylum Pseudomonadota; class Gammaproteobacteria; order Burkholderiales; family UBA3065; genus UBA3065. The sequence goes on from RFMI01000065.1 coordinate 20,924, forward strand.
CATCAGACGCTCGGCCTCGTCCATGCGCGGCTGAGCGAAGGACTTGTCCTCGATCGCGGCAGCGTTGACAAACACATTCAGCACCGCGCTGCGCAGCGCAGCCTGGGCCGCCAGTACAGCGACGCCAGCATCCGAAATGATGTTGACGTTGCCGATCTCGGCGATGCGCAAGGTCAGCGGCAGCACTTGGTGCGCCAGACGCGCGCAGTGCAGTGGCGCCTCGGTGGCCTCCTTCAGCGCGACTTGAATGGCGGCGCTGCGGGCGGCCTTCTGTTCGTCCGAGTCCTTGGGCAAGCCGTAGGCGGCCATCACTGTGTCGAACGCAGCCACGTCTTCCTGCAGGGCGGCGGTCAACTGGGCTCGGAGCTTCTCGCTCTCGGCCAGCACGTCCTTGACCTGCGGCTCGACCTCGGCGTACTTCTTTTTGCCGACCGTGAGGTTGGCGACCATCGACACCAGCGCGGCGCCCATGGCACCCATCACGGCAGCGGCAGAGCCGCCGCCCGGGGTCGGTTGTGCAGAGGCCAATTGGTCGAGAAAGCCCTCGACCGGGAGTTGCTTCATCGTCATCTCGGTGTCCTTAGACCATGCCCTTGGCGACGGCGTAGACCTGCTCGGCGTCGAACACCTGGTCGGCAGCCTCGAACAGCTTACCGACGCAGGCGCGGTGCACAGCCAGCTTGAGGTTGCCGAAGCCGAGCGCGCCGTAGACGATCTTGCCGTGCTTCTCGACCGCCTTGTCGCCCATGCCAATGCCGGCAATGCCGAGCGGCGGGGTGGCGTTGGCGTCGCAGAGGACCTCCAGCGTCGGGCTGGTGGCCCAGTCGTCTTCGCGCAGAAGTTCACTGCTGGCGGCGCCAGCCGAGAAGATGAGATGCGCGCCCTGGATGGCGGCGAGGCGCTCCTCCGGCGTGCCACCGGCAGCGGCGATGCAGTCGAAACCGAAGCGCGCCTTAATGTCATTACAGGCGGCCTGCGCCTTGTCGACGGTGCGCGAGGTGATCACCACCTGCGCGCCCTCGCCCGCCAGCATGGCGGCGGCACGCTGGCCGACCGGACCGGTGCCGGCGAGGATGACGGCGCGCTTGCCCTTGGCGCTGGTGTGCTTGGTCAAGCACGCCACGCCGGCGGCGGCCGTGGTGTTCGAGCCGTTGGAGTCGAGCATCACCGACACGCGGAACTTGGCAAAGAACTTCTTTTGCACCGCTGCAAACAGCTCCTGGCCAGCGGCGAGGTTGCTGCCGCCCACGAAGATGGCGGTGTTTTGCTTCTCGCCGCGGGTGAAGATGCAGCCGTCGACAAGGAAGCCGACGTTCTGGGGGGTGATGCCACCGTGCACGATCACGTGATCGGCACCGCCGTCGTAAGCAACAACGGTGTCAAAACTGTTGCCGAGCGCGTCGGTGTCCAGTTGGAACAAAAGTTTCTTAGTCATTGGTTTGATCTCAGATTCAGTTACGCAGCCGGTTTTAGGTCACCAAGTGCTGCGGCTTGCCAGCGATGTAGGCCTCGACGTTGTCGATCAGCTGGTCGGCCAGGAACTGCATGGCGCCGTCCGAAGCCCACGCCACATGCGGCGTCAGGATGAAATTGGGGGTTTTGATGTCGAGCAGCGGATTGCCGTCTTTCGGCGGCTCCTTGGTCAGCACGTCAAAACCGGCACCGGCGATGAGACCGGTCTCTAGGGCTTCTTTGAGCGCCGCCTCGTCCACCAACCCGCCGCGAGCGGTATTGATGAGGATGGCGGTGCGCTTCATCTTGCGGAACTGCTCGAGCCCGATGAAGTTGCGCGACTCGGGCGTCAGCGGACAGTGCAGCGAAATGATGTCGGACTCGGCGAGAACGGTGTCCGGGTCGGTGAACTCGACATCTGGTGCCTTGGGCGGCGGATGGTCGGCAAACAGCACGCGCATGCCCAGAGCTCGCGCGATTTTAGCCGTACCCTGACCTAGAGCGCCTTCACCGAAGATGCCCAGCGTACTGCCGTACAGGTCGCTGATGCTGTGGTCAAAAAAGCAGAACTGGTCCTGCGCTTGCCAGCGACCGCGCAGCACATCGTCGCGGTAGGCGATGATGTTGCGACGCAAGGCAAAAATCAGCGCGAAGCTGTGCTCCGGCACGGTGTGCACGGCGTAGTTGCGGATGTTGGCCACCCCCACGCCGCGCTCACGGCACGCAGCCACATCGATCACGTCGTATCCAGTGGCGGCTACCGCAATCATTTTCAGATTCGGCAGCTGTTCCAGTGTCGCCTTACGGATGGGCACCTTGTTGGTGATGGCCACCGTGGCGTTCTTCAGTCGCGTGACAACATCGGCCTCGAGCGTCTGGACATGCTCCTCCCAGGTGTGCTCGAACGACGGCCGACGGACGTTCGCTTTCAGCGACTGCCGGTCCAGGAATACAACGTGCTCCATGGGTCCTCCCCCTTCGTTATTCTTGTTAGCGCTTCAACAGACCCGACGGCGGCTGGTTGTTGCGCCAGTACTCGCTGGCCGCAGCGATGCCACTGCCCGGCTGCACCTTGATGCCGCAATCGAGCATGGCCATCTCGGCACCAGCGATGCCGGCCGAGAGGTGGACTTCGTTGAGGTCGCCGAGGTGGCCAATGCGGAACAGCTTGCCGGCAACCTTGGACAGACCGGCACCCAGCGACACGTTGTAACGGTGGTAGGCACGCGCGATGACCTCAGCGCCGTTGATGCCTTCCGGCACCATGACAGCGGAAACGGTATCCGAATACCACTTCGGCTCCTTGGCGCACAGCTGCAGGCCCCAACCCTTCTGCACGGCAGCGCGGGCGCCTTCGGCGAGGTAGTGGTGACGGGCGATGATGTTGTCCAGGCCTTCTTCTTCGATGGCCTTGAGTGCTTCAATCAGGCCATAGAACAGCGGCAGTGCCGGGGTGTAGGGGAAATAGCCGCTGGCGTTGGCGTTAATCATGTCGCCAAGATCGAAATAGCAGCGCTTCATCTGAGCGGTTGAGCGCAGGTCGAGAGCCTTCTGGCTGGCGCAGAGCACACCCAGACCAGCCGGCAGCATCATGCCCTTCTGCGAACCGGACACCGCCATGTCGACGCCCCAGTCGTCAAAGCGGAAGTCGATCGAGCCCAGACCCGAGACGGTGTCGACGAACAGGAGTGCCGGGTGCTTGGCATCGTTCAGAGCCTTGCGCACCGCGCCAATGTCCGAGGACACGCCGGTGGCCGTCTCGTTGTGGCAAGCCAGCACGGCCTTGATCTGGTGGCCGGTGTCGGCCTTCAGACGCTCGGCGTACTGCTCGACCGGCACGCCAGTGCCCCACTCGACGTCGATGACCTCGACGTCCAGACCGAGGCGGCTGCACATGTCAATCCACAGGTGGCTGAACTGACCAAAGCGCGAGGCAAGGATCTTGTCGCCCGGGCTCAGGGTGTTGGTCACCGCGGCTTCCCAGCAACCGGTGCCCGACGACGGGAACACGAACGGGGTGCCACTGGTGGTGCGGAACAGCTTCTTCAAGCCGGGGACAATCTGCTCCCACAGCGACGGGAATTTCGGCGAACGGTGGTCTTCCATCGACACAACCATTGCACGCAGGACACGGTCGGGCACGTTGGACGGACCCGGAACGAACAGGAAATTACGACCAGCCACGTTAATTCTCCTCGAAAGTTATAGCGCCGCCTGACCGGCGGGCCACATTATGAATTGGCAGGGGAAACAGGATTGACGGGGGCCGAACGACCCCCGTCAGATGCGATTAGAGACCGTACACCGGGAAGGCGGCGGTCAGTTCGGCGACCTTGGCGCGCACTGCGGCGATGCGAGCAGCGTCCTGAGGGGCCTCGAGCACGTCGGCCACCAGGTTGGCGGTCAGACGGGCCTGCTCTTCCTTGAAACCGCGGGTGGTCATGGCCGGCGAGCCAAGACGAATACCACTGGTGACGAAGGGCTTTTCCGGATCGTTGGGGATGCCGTTCTTGTTGCAGGTGATGTGGGCTTCGCCCAGCACGCGTTCGGCTTCCTTGCCGGTAATGCCCTTGGCGCGGAGGTCGACCAGCATCACGTGGCTCTCGGTGCGACCACTGACGATGCGCAGACCACGCTCGATCAGGGTCTCGGCCAAGGTGGCCGCATTCTTTTTGACCTGCTGCTGGTAGGCCTTGAAGGCTGGCTGCAGCGCCTCGTGGAAGGCCGTGGCCTTGCCGGCGATGACGTGCATCAGCGGGCCGCCCTGCACACCCGGGAACACCGCAGAGTTGAGCTTCTTAGCCATCTCTTCGTCGTTGGTGAGGATGATGCCGCCGCGCGGGCCGCGCAGGCTCTTGTGGGTGGTCGAGGTGACGACGTCGGCGAACGGTACCGGGTTGGGGTACTCGCCGGCAGCGATCAGACCCGAGTAGTGGGCCATGTCGACCATGAAATACGCACCGACAGACTTGGCGACGGCAGCGAAGCGCTCCCAATCGATCTTCAGCGAGTAGGCCGAAGCGCCAGCGATGATCAGCTTCGGCTTGTGTTCGTGGGCCAGTCGCTCCATCGCGTCGTAGTCGATGACTTCGTTGGCGTCGAGGCCGTAGCTGACCGGCTTGAACCACTTGCCCGACATGTTGAGGTGCATGCCGTGCGTCAAGTGGCCGCCCTCGGCCAAGCTCATACCCATGATGGTGTCGCCCGGCTGCAGCAGGGCCAGGAAGGCGGCTTGGTTAGCCTGCGAACCCGAACTCGCCTGAACGTTGGCGAAATTGGCGCCATACAGTTGCTTGAGGCGGTCGATGCACAGCTGCTCGGCGATATCAACGAATTCGCAACCACCGTAGTAGCGCTTGCCCGGATAGCCTTCGGCGTACTTATTGGTCAGAACCGAACCCTGAGCCTGCATCACCGCCGGGCTGGTGTAGTTTTCCGAGGCGATCAGCTCGATGTGCTCTTCCTGCCGGTGGGCTTCCTTGCAAATGGCGTCCCACAGCTCGGGATCCCCTTGGGCAACCGTCTGGTTGTCCGGGAACGCACACTTGTGTTGGACCGCGACGGGGTTCAGCATGACTCAAGTCTCCTAGGTTTAGTGTTTTTAAGGTCTGGACGCGAAAGCTTAGACCGCCGCCCTTAACCTAGCAAACTTGCAACATTTCACGCGGCCGCGCAATCGCAAGAACTTATGACCCCCATATAGAGTTGCCGGGCGTCACGGGCAGCGGACCCGATCGATCAGGCAACGCCACCCTCGATCAGCGCGTATGCCGAATGGTTATGGATTGACTCGAAGTTCTCCGACTCGACCACGAAGCGGCCAATGCGGTGGTCGGCCTTGAGCGCGCCGGCCACGTCGCGCACCATGTCCTCGACGAACTTGGGGTTCTCGTAGGCGCGCTCGGTGACGTACTTCTCATCCGGTCGCTTGAGCAGGCCGAACAGTTCACAGGAGGCCTGCGCCTCTACAGTCTGGATGACGTCCTCGATCCAGACGAAGTCGCGCGTCTCAACCGTGACCGTCACGTGCGAGCGCTGGTTGTGCGCGCCATAGTCGGAAATGTTCTTTGAGCACGGGCAGAGGCTGGTCACCGGCACCAGCACCTTCATCTGGAAGCGGTAGTGGCCCTCACGAACCTCGCCGATGAATGTGACTTCGTAGTCGAGCAGGCTTTCGACACCGGAAATGGGCGCCTTCTTGTTGACGAAGTACGGGAACTTCATCTCGATGTAGCCGGCTTCAGCCTCGAGACGGGCCACCATCTCGCGCACCAGCGGCTCGAACGACTCGACCGAGATCTCGCGGTCGCCACTGTTGAGGATCTCAACGAAGCGGCTCATGTGCGTGCCTTTAAAGTTGTGCGGCAGGTGCACGTACATGTTGAAGTTGGCGACGGTGTGTTGCACCCCACCCGAGCGATCAAGCACCTTGGCGGGATGGCGGATGTCCTTGATGCCAACCTTATCGATGGCCAGCTGGCGGGTGTCGGGGGTGCCCTGAACGTCAGGGATTTGTACGGGTTCGTTGGGGTGCATGGGCGACCTCTTCAATGATTGTCGTGTTCTGGGTTGTCGCTGAGTATACGACGGCACGTGTAATGTCCGACCAAAGCAGTCGGACTTTGGTTCCGACGCGCCAGCGTCCGACACAACGCCCTGGCAACGATCAGGCGCCCCGACGCAGCAAGGTCTGAGCCAACTGCCGCAATCGCGTGGTGTCGCCGTCGATGTCGTCGAGGGCGCCAAGCGCACGCGCGTGCAAGGTCTGAGCCAGTTCTCGGGCCGGCGTGATGCCGAGCATGCTGACGTAGGTCGGTTTATTGGCGGCCTCATCCTTGCCGGCGGTCTTGCCGAGTTCGGCAGTGCTGGCCTCGGCGTCGAGGATGTCGTCGACCACTTGAAACGCGAGCCCCACCGCCATCGCGTAACGGTCCAGCGCCGTTGCTGCGGGCGTGCCGAGGGCGCCGCCGCAGCCAACGCCCAGATTGACCGCGGCGCGAATCAGCGCGCCGGTCTTGTGCATGTGCATGTGCTCGAGTTGCGGCACGCTCAGCTCGACGCCGACGCTGTCAAGGTCGATGGCCTGGCCGCCGGCCATGCCGCGTGAACCGGACGCCACGGCCAGCTGATGAGCCATGGCCAGCTGCGCGGCCGGGTCGGCCAGCAGCCCTGGCGCCGACAGCAGTGCAAAGGCCAGCGACTGCAGGCTGTCGCCGACCAGCATGGCGGTGGCCTCGTCGAAAGCGATGTGGACGGTCGGCTTGCCGCGACGCAGGTCGTCGTCGTCCATGCACGGCAGATCGTCGTGCACCAGCGAGTAGGCGTGAATCAGCTCGACAGCACACGCGGCCTGGTCGAGCGCAGTCGCGGGCGCTGCGAACACCGCTCCGGCAGCGCAGGTGAGCAACGGTCGCACCCGCTTGCCACCGCCGAGCACCGCGTAGCGCATCGCCTGATGCAAGCGCTGCGGCACCAAGGCCGATTCCGGCAAAGCCTGCTCAAGTGCACGCTCGACGCGGTTGCGAACAGCGTCAGCCCAATCGGCGAACGGTGCATCGGCGGCAACGACACTCATGCGTTATCCCCGCCGTCGAAGGCGCGCAGCACTTCGCCATCCACAATCTGCACCTGCTGACGCACCGCCTCGAGGCGACCGCGACAGGCGATCAACAACTGACTGCCGCGCTGGTAGGCGGCCAATGCGGCATCCAGCGCCAAGTCACCGCGTTCGAGCTGGCCGACCAGGGTTTCGAGTTCGCGGATGGCGGCCTCAAAATCAAATTCGGCAGCGGACGGGTTTTCGCTCACGGATAGCACTCCTCGGGCGACGGGAAACGGCGCTCGCGCACCGCCTGAACGTAACTCGTGACGGCCGCACCCACGCTCTCGGCACCGCGGTGAAATCGCGAACAAAGCGCGGTAGCGGCGGCGGCGTGATGCCCAGCATGTCGTGCAACACCAGCACCTGGCCGTCGCAGTCGGGTCCAGCTCCACAGCCGATCAGCGGGATGGTCAGCGCCTCACGCAGAGCGCGGCCCACTGGGGCTGGCACCGTCTCGAGCACCAGCATTCGCGCACCCGCCGCCTCCAGCGCCAGGGCGTCGGCGACGAGCTGCGCCACCGCCGCTTCGTCGCGGCCTTGTACCCGATAACCGCCCAGCTGGTGCACCGACTGCGGCGTCAGGCCAATGTGGCCGCACACCGGCACCCCGCGCTGCGAGAGGAACGCGACCGTCGGCGCCATCACCGTGCCGCCCTCGAGTTTGACCATATGCGCGCCGGCCGACATCAGCTTGGCGGCAGCCGCAAACGCCGACTCGGCGCTGCCCTGGTAGCTGCCGAACGGCAGATCGGCCAGCACCAACGCCGATCCCGATGCCGCCGCCACGCAGGCGACATGGTAGGCAGTGTCGGCAACGCTCACGCCCAAAGTCGAGTCGCGGCCCTGCACCACCATGCCCAGCGAATCGCCGACCAACAGCACGTCGACGCCGGCGGCGGCCAGCAGCCGGGCGAAGCTGGCGTCGTAGCAGGTCAGCGCGACAATCGGCGTGCCGGCATCGCGCAGCGCCTGCAAGCGGTGAACAGTGACTCGCACCTCAGCCACGACTAAAGAACTCGCGCTGGCCGCGCATCTGCGTGATGCGCTGGAGCAGCATGGCAAAGGCTTCGTCGTCTTCGACGAAATTGAGCTTTGTGCTATTGACGATCAGCACGGGTGCCGCCTCGTAGGCGTGGAAGAAGCGGCTGTAGGCCTCGGCGAGGCGGGCCAGATACTCGGCCTGCATGCCTTGCTCGTAGCCCACGCCGCGCCGGCGCACGCGGTCGGTGAGGGCCTGCACCGGCGCCTGCAAGTAGATGACGAGGTCCGGCGGTGGCGTGTCGGGGGCGAGCTTGTCGAACACCGTCTGGTAGAGCTCGAACTCGGCATCGTCCAGGTTCAGGCGGGCGAACAGCGGGTCCTTGTCCAGCAAAAAGTCGCAGACCGTGAGCGGGCTGAACAAGCCGGGCTGCGAGAGCCCTTTGAGTTGCTCAGCGCGCTGGAACAAAAAGCTCAACTGGGTGGGCAGCGCATAGCGTCGCATGTCCTTGTAGAACAGCGGCAGAAACGGATTCTCAGACGGCTCCTCGAGCAGCAGCTCGCCGCCCCACGTGTCGGCAAGACGACGGGCGAGCGAAGTCTTGCCAGCTCCGATCGGGCCTTCCACCACCACATGACGAAACGCCGGTGCAGTCACGACGGCATCACCTCGAGTCGCTGATCGGCCACACCCGGCAGCAGGTCACGCAGCGGGCCATGGCCTGGAATGCTGAGGTCCGGCGCGAGTTCGTGCAAGGGCAAGAGGACGAACGCACGCTCGTGCATGCGCGGATGCGGCACCGTCAGTGTCGGCGTGTCAATGCGCCGCTCGCCGTAGAGCGCGATGTCAAGGTCGAGGGTACGCGGAGCATTGGCGAACTCGCGAACCCGGCCGTGGCGGCGCTCAATCTCCAGCAACTGTTCGAGCAGCGCCTCTGGCTCAAGTGTGGTGTCGACCTCGGCCACGGCATTGACGAAGTCCGGTTGATCCAGGTAACCGACGGGCGCCGAGCGCCACAGCGACGAGCGCCCCAGCAGACGGGTCTGCGGCAGACGACCAATCTCGTCGCAGGCGGCGGCCAGTTGCGCAACCGGGTCGGCGAGGTTGCTGCCGAGCGCGACAAACACGCGGGTCACGCCTCCGCTCCGGCACCGGGCGCACGCCGCGGACCGCGACGGCGGCGGCGCTTGCGCGGCGCGCCTTCGGCGGCGGGCTCGCGCACCAGCAGAGCCTCGCGGTCGACCGGATTGGCGTGCTGAAAGTCCTCCCACCAATCGGCGATGGCGATGTCGAGCTCACCCGATTCGCAGCGCAGCCGAAAGAAATCGTAGCCGGCGCGAAACCGCGGGTTCTCAAGCAGACGGAACGGCCGCTGCCCGGTGCGCTGCAAAAAGCGCGGCTGCATCAGCCAGATCTCCTTCATACCGGCGTCGAAGCGGCGGGGAATGGCCAAGCGCTTGGCTTGGCCGTCGAGCGCGGCCTGCATCGCTTCGAGTAGCGCCGGCACCGGCTTCTCGCCGCGCGCTTCGGCGGCCTGCCAGGTCCGCAGGACATCGCCCCAGAGCAGGGCCGACAGCAGAAACGTCGGCGACACCGGCTTGTCTTCAAGGATGCGAGCGTCGGTATTGGCCAGCGCCGCCATGACGAAGCGCTCAGCGACCGGGTCGCGCAGAGCGGCATCAAGCGTCGGCAGCAGGTCTCGGTCGAGGCCCTCGGCATGCAACGCACGCACACAGCGTTCGGCCTGCCCCGACATCAGCAGCTTGACCAGCTCGTCGAACAGCCGCGCCTCGGGCACGTTGCGCAGCAAGGACGCCAGCTCGCGGATCGGTGCGCGGGTGCCACGCTCAATGTCGAGGCCAAGCTTGGCCGACAGGCGGGCGGCGCGGAGCATCCGCACCGGATCTTCGCGGTAGCGCTTGACCGGATCGCCAATCATGCGCAGCTTGCGCACGCGCAAGTCGTTGACTCCGCCATGCCAATCCCACACCTCCTCGCGCTGCGGATCGAAGAACAAGGCGTTGACGGTGAAGTCGCGGCGCCGCGCGTCTTCCTCTTGGGTGCCCCAAACGTTGTCGCGGAGGATGCGACCATGCTCGTCGGTGCCGGCGTTCTCGTCGTGACCGCCACGGAAGGTGCTGACCTCGATGGTCTCGCCACCGAACATCACGTGCACCAGCCGAAAGCGCCGGCCGATGATGCGCGAGCGGCGGAACAGCGCGTGCACCTGCTCCGGCGTGGCGTTGGTGGCGACATCGAAATCCTTGGGCTGCACGCCGAGCAGCAGGTCGCGCACCGCGCCACCCACCACAAAGGCCAGATAGCCATGTTCCTGCAAGGTGGCGGTGGTGCGCCGCGCCGCCTGGCTGATCTGCTCGTGGCGAATGTTGTGGCTGCCCTTGCCGACCACGGTGGGCGGACGCCCCAGCGCGTGGGCACGACGGAAGACCTTGTTCAGCAAGCGGGTGATCATGCGCCTAGTGTCTCAGACTGATGACCGGCCAGCGACGCTGGTGCGCGATCGATTCGAGGATCGGATCGGGGTCGACTGCAACCGGATGGGTGACGCGCTCAAGCAGCGGCAGATCGTTCTGCGAGTCGCTGTAGAACCAGCTTTCGCGGACATCGTCGAGTGACGCCCCCTGCCCCGCGAGCCACTGCTCAAGCCGCGTGACTTTGCCCTCGCGAAAACTCGGCGTCCCGGCATAGCGACCGGTGTAGCGGCCTTCGACCTCTTCCGGCAGGGTCGCGATGAGGTTGTCGATGCCGAACTCGCGGGCGATTGGTGCGGTGACGAAGGCATTGGTCGCTGTGACGATGAGCAGCGTGTGGCCAGCCTCGCGGTGCTGCTGCACCAGCTTGCGGGCGCTGCGGCCAATGCTGGGCAGGATCTTTTCGCGCATGAACCGCTGGTGCCAAGCGTCGAGCGTGGCGCGCGGGTGCTCGGCCAGCGGTGCCAATTGGAACGCGAGAAAGGCGTCGATGTCGAGCCGGCCGGCTTGGTAGTCCGCGTAAAAGCGCTGGTTGGCGGCCTCGTGCTGTTCGCGATCACGCACGCCAGCCTCGATCAGGAACTGGCCCCACTGGTAGTCGCTGTCGGTGGCGAGGAGGGTATTGTCGAGGTCGAAACAGGCCAGCTGCACAGAAGGGTCACTCGCGCCGGAAGGCGCCTAGAAAGGCAACCACTATAATGGAGTTACGCCTCCCCTCGCCATGCCACCACACCTCGAACCCGGAACTCCGGCGCTGATTGCCGGCAGCTTGCTTGCCCTGCTCTGTTTCGCCAGGGCTGCCCGCGGCGTGGACTGGCGTGGCTTGTCGACGAGCGGGCGTCTCAACCTGTGGCTGGGCACCACGGCGGCGCTGATGGTGCTGTGGCGACTCCGGGCTGGCGCACACCCTGGCCTGGACGTCCATCTGATTGGCGCCACTGTGGTCTACCTGATGTTCGGCACACGTCTGGCCGTCGTATCGCTGGCAATCGCCGCGCTGGGTGCCGGACTGGCTGCACACGAGCCACTGGAGGTCATCGGTCTGCATTGGCTGTTGTGGGCGGGTGTGCCGCTACTGGCCTCAGCGTCGGCCGTACCGTGGGCTGAGCGGCGGTTGCCGGCGCATCCCTTCGTGTTCCTCTGGGGCTACGGCTTTGTCGTATCGGGACTGGCAGTGGGTGCCAGCGGCCTTGCTCAGGTGCTGGTGTACGGCGTCTTGCAAGCCCTGCCGTGGCCTGTGCTGACCGACGACTACCTGCCCTTCTTCCTGCTGCTGGGCTGGTCCGAGGCGTTCACCGCAGGCGCGCTGCTGACGCTGATGGTCGTGTGGCAACCAGGATGGGTCGAGCGCTTCGACGACGCCGTCTACCTGCGGCGGCGCTAGGCGCGTGGCCGGTCAGATCTCGCAGAACAGATCGGCCGAATACAGCACATCGTGCGCCAGCCGCACACTCACCGGGCGCTGGTCGCGCAGCGAGACCTCGTCGATGGCTTGCACCACCGCGAGCAGCGTGCCGAGGTCGCGCCGACCATGGCGCAGCAGGTAGGACGTCACGTCATTCGGCAAGGCAAAGCCCAGTTGCGCGGCGTATGCCGACATCGCCTCGGTCTTGTCGGTATCGCTCAGATGCTGCAGATGCAGCACAAGGCCCTGCGCCAATCGCGAGCTGAGCTCCCCACGCAGGGCGAGTTGCACCGGCGCACAGGGGCCCGAGATCAGCATCAGCCAATCATCGCGATGGCCGCGGTTGATGGCGTCGAACAGCCGCACCTGAGCGGCTGGCGCCAAACGATCGACGTCGTCGACCACCAACACTGGCCCCTGCGGCAACCAGTCACCGTCCACCGTCGCCGCCTCAACCACCCGCGCCGTCGCCGCGAATCCGCTGCACCCGGCGGCGAAGCCCTGCAACAGATGACTGCGGCCACTGCCGGCATCGCCCCACAGGTAGACCAAACCGCCCGACTGGTTGGGCGAGAGCAGGTTGCGCACCGCGGCCAGTGCCTCGGCATTGGGTCCGGCGACAAACGTGGCCAAGTCGGGCTGCGGTCGCCGCAGCAAGGGCAGCAGGATCTGCCGGGGTGCACTCATGGTCTGACCTGACTCCAGTGTTTCTCGAGGCGCTTGTACGACACCGGGAAGGGTGTGCGCAGCTCCTGCGCAAACAGGCTCACCCGCAACTCTTCGAGCAGCCAGCGGTATTCGGTGAGCGCAGTATCGTTGATGCCGGCCTTACGATGGCGGGCCAAGCGCTGCTCGTAGTGGCTCCAGAGCGCAGCGATAGCGCTGCGGTGCTGCTCGTCGCGGGCGGCGTTCTGGTGGACGCGCTCAAGACGCCGCGAAATGGCCTTGAGGTAGCGCGGCAGGTGCTGCAGATGAGCCCAAGGTGTCGAGCCGAGGAAGCCCTTGCAGACCAGTCGCTGTAACTGCGCCTGCACGTCAGCCTTGAGGGGCTGCGGCAAGGGCCGTGACACAGCCGACTGGATGGTTTGCCACTCGCTGATGCAGGCCACCGCCACGCGGCTCACCGCGTCCACCACCGCTGGCAGACGGGTACGACCACGCTGCTTCTGCTCGGCGAAATCACGCTGCGTGCGCGGCGGCTCGTCGTCGCCGAGCAAAGCCCGGTCGGCGATCGCGGCCAACCAGTCGTCACGCAGGGTGTCGGCGTCGCACAGCAGACGCGCCTGCAGCGCGGCCTGGGTGAACCCCGGCAGACTCTTCTCCCACTGCTTAAAGGCGTCTTTGAGCTCTAGCCGCAACAAGCGGCAGACACCGGCACGGTGTGCGAGCCCCGCGGCATCCGGCGTGTCGAACAGGCGTAGCGCAACGGCATCGCCTTCGTCGACCAGGGCCGGGTAGCCGACCAGCTTGCGGCCATCGCGACTGAAACCGATCTCCGCGGGCAAATCACCAAAGTCCCAACTGCGGATGCCGCTGCGCTCCATCGCCGGCTCGTCGGCTTTTGCAAACGTGAGCCGTGCCGCCTCGGCAAGTTGCGAGCGCAACACGGGCAGCTCGCGACCGTCGGCGAGTTCGCGGCCCTTGTCGTCGACCACCCGATAGCGCAAGCGCAGGTGTGCCGGCAACTCGATGCCGGCGAAGGTGTCCTCGGGCACGTCGACCCGGTAAGTCTTGGCGAGGTGAGCCGCTAGCCGTGCCGCGAGGTCGCCTTGCCCGTCATCCAAGGCTTCGAGTGCGCCGGTAACACAGTCCGGCACCGGCACGCAGACCCGGCGCAGCGCCTTCGGCAATCCTTTGATCCAGTGCGTGAGTTTCTCGCGCAACAGGCCCGGCACCAGCCACTCGCCCTGGTGCGGATCGATGCGGTTGAGCAGGTGCAGCGGCAGCGTGAGCGTGACACCGTCGGTCGGATGGCCCGGCTCGAAGCGGTAGTCGTAGCGGCACTCGACGCCATCAACTCGCAGCGACTTGGGGAACAGCTGTTCGGTCACCGCCGCCGCGGTGTGGCGCATCAGCGTCTCGCGCTGCAGGAACAAGGCTCGCGGGTCTTTCTGCTCGACGTCCTTGCGCCAGCGCTCGAACGAACGGGCGTCGCACACAGTCTTGGGCACCAGACGGGCGAAGTGCGCGTGCACGGCGTCGTCGTCGACCAGCACGTCGACGCGGCGGCTCATGTGCTCGAGCTCCTCCAGCTCTTGGCGCAACGCAGCGTTGTGCCGCAAAAAACTGCCGTGCGTCTCGAGATTGCCGGCCACCAGCGCCTGCCGCAAAAAAATCTCGTGCGCCTCAGTCGGGTTGACCGGTCCGTAGCGGGCCTTGCGCCGGTTGACCAGCGTCAGGCCAAACAGCGTGACGCGCTCCCAAGCCATCACTTCACCGCGCTCGGCGTCCCAGTGCGGCTCAATGTACTGGCGCTTGAGCAGCGGACCAGCGACCTGCTCGATCCACTCCGGCTGAATGGTGGCGACGCCACGCGCGTAGAGCTTGCTGGTTTCGACCAATTCAGCTGCGACCACCCACTTGCCGCCCTTTTTGTGCAGCGCCGAGCCGGGGAAGATCCAGAACTTGTTGGCGCGCGCGCCCTGGTACTCGCCGGGGGTGTCGGTCTTGACGCCGATGTTGCCGAGCAGGCCCGCCAGCAACGCGCGGTGGATCTGCTCGAAGCTGCCCGGCTGCTGGTTCTCGCGCAGGCCGGTCTCGGCGAGCATGGCGTGCAGCTGGCCGTGGATATCGCGCCACTCCCGGAGGCGGAGCGGGCTCAGGAAGCGCTCCTTGCAGTCGTTGGTGAGCTGGCGGTTCGACTTTTTGTGCTGGAGCTTCTCCTCGTACCAGTTCCAAAGCTTGAGCAGGCCCATGAAATCGGAGCGCTCGTCGGCAAAGGCGCGGTGGGCATCGTCAGCGGCGTTGGCACGGTCACTCGGCCGCTCGCGCGGGTCCTGCACCGACAGCGCGCTGGCGATGATCAGCACCTCCTTCAGACACTGCTCGTCACGCGCGGCCAAGATGAGCCGGCTGATCGCCGGGTCGAGCGGGAAGCGCGCCATTTCCTCGCCCAGCGGCGTGATCTGGCGCGACTCGTCGACCGCGCCAAGCTCCTGCAGCTGCTGGTAGCCGTCGTGGATGGCGCGGCTGGAGGGCGCCTCAAGAAACGGGAAAGCATCGATGTCGCCGAGCCGCAGCGCGGCCATGCGCAGGATCACCGAAGCCAGCGACGAGCGCGCGATCTCGGGATCGGTAAAGGGTGGGCGCGACTGATAGTCGTCTTCGTCGTAGAGACGGATGCACACGCCTGCCGCCACCCGCCCGCACCGGCCAGCGCGCTGGTTGGCCGACGCCTGACTGACGCGCTCGGTGAGCAGCATCTCGACCTTGGTGCGGTAGCTGTAGCGGTTGACCCGCGCCAGACCGGGGTCGACCACATAGCGCACCCCCGGCACGGTGAGCGAGGTCTCGGCGACGTTGGTCGAGAGCACGATGCGCCGCGCCCCACCCGGCTGGAACACGCGGTTCTGCTCAGCGGCCGAGAGTCGTGCATAGAGCGGCAAAATCTCGGCGCCGGGCGGATGGTGCTTGCGCAGCGCCTCGGCGGTCTCGCGGATCTCGCGCTCGCCGGGGAGGAAGACCAGCACATCGCCATTGCCGACGCGGGCGAGTTCGTCCACCGCGTCGACGATGCCCTCGATGACCGCCTCGGCGCTGTCCTCCGAATCCTTGGGCAGCGGCCGGTAGCGCACTTCAACCGGGTACGTCCGGCCCGAGACTTCGATCACCGGTGCGCCGTCGAAGTGCTTGCTGAAACGCTCGGCATCAATGGTCGCCGACGTAACAATCACCTTGAGGTCTGGCCGGCGCTGGCACAAGCGCTTCAGATACCCCAGCAGAAAATCGATGTTGAGGCTGCGCTCGTGCGCCTCGTCGATGAGCAGCGTGCTGTAGGCGCGCAGGTCAGGGTCGGAGCGCGTCTCGGCCAGCAAGATACCGTCGGTCATCACCTTGAGCCGCGCACCGGGCTTGCTGGTGTCGGTGAAGCGCACCTTGAAGCCGACCAGATCGGGATTCTTCAGCTCGACACCGAGGCGACTGGCGATGGTGCGCGCGGCAATGCGGCGTGGCTGGGTGCAGCCGATCAGGCGTGGCCGACGCGGGCCGCGATCGCCTGCCGGTTGGCGGTTGGACGACTGCGCGGCTCTGGCCACCTCCCGCTCCAAGGCCACCTGCAGCGCCATCTTGGGCAGCTGCGTGGTCTTGCCGGAGCCGGTCTCACCGCAGACGATCACCACCTGCCGCTGGCGCAGCGCGGCGAGGATCTCGTCGCGGCGCTGGGAGACCGGGAGGTCTTCGGGGTAATCGATGGAGACAGAAGCGGGTTCGACCATGGGCAGGCGGAGTCCGGCGCGATGGCACGGGGCGCTAAGTATAGGCGTGCTCGCAATTCATGATTTTCTTGAGCATTTGGAACCGACTGCACCGCGACAGGATTTGATACCCTCCGCCCGGCCGAAAATAACGCTTATCAAAAGACTTTTCATGAAAAACAAAATTTTGCACAACAGCCTGTTGGCTGCTGCCGTCGCTGCCGCCTTTCCCGCTGTCGCCAACGCCAACGAAACCTCGCCAGTCGTGGTGACCGCCACCCGCGAGGCGCGCTCGAGTTTTGATCTGCCCGTGTCGATTGACGTTATCGACGCCGAAAATATTCAGTTCGGCCAACCGCAGGTGAACGCCTCCGAGAGCCTGATCCGCATTCCGGGCATCACCGCCAACAACCGCAACAACTACGCACAGGACCCGCAAATCCAGACTCGCGGATTCGGTGCACGGTCGCAGTTCGGTGTGCGCGGCATCCGCATCTACCAAGACGGGATCCCGCTGTCGACGCCGGATGGCCAAGGTCAGACATCGACGTTCAACCTGTCGTCAGCCAAATCAATCGAAGTCATGCGCGGTCCCTTTAGCGCCTTGTATGGCAACAGCTCGGGCGGCGTAGTGCAGATCTTCACCAAAGACGGCCCGGCGCAACCTACGCTAAGCACGGGCGCCTGGTACGGCACTTACGGGACACACCGCGAAAATGTTCAGCTCGGCGGCACCGCCGGCATGCTCAACTACACGGTTGACGCAGCCCATTTCGAATCCAATGGATACCGGCAAAACAGTGCGGTCCGGCGCGACACGTTCAACACCAAGTTTTCGCTGCAGTTGGCTGAAAAAACCCGCCTGACCTGGACCGTAGCCGGCCTTGACCAGCCCGAGTCCATCGACCCACAAGGTCTGACCTTGGGCGAGTACCGCAGCAACCGCAAGGCCGCCTCGCCGGATTCAATCACGTACCGCACGCGGGTGCAGCGTAGCCAGTACCAGACTGGCCTGGTGCTCGACCACCAATTCGACAATGGTGACAGCCTGCGCGCACTGACCTACTACGGCACGCGTGAGAACCTGCAGTTCCTCGCCGGCAACGCCTTCAACCTGCTGCCGGGCGCGAGTCAGATTCAGCGCGAATTTGGGGGCGTCGATCTGCGCTATACCCACCGCAATGACATTGCCGGTATGCCGCTTCGCGTTACCAGCGGTTTTAGTTACGAACAAGCACTAGACAACCGCACCAGCCTAGCGACCAACGCCGCTCGTGAACTCGCCGGCGGTCTTGCCAATTTGACTGGGGCGGCAAGCACACGCGCCCGCGCCCGCAACGAAGAGAACAACTCGCGCTCGGCCGATCTCTACGCGCAAGCAGAACTCGAAGCCACGCAGCGCCTGAGCTTCCACATGGGAGCGCGTTACAGCCAGGTGCGGGTGCAGTTTGTCGACAAAATTCCGGCCACCGTGAATCCGGTCGGCAGCGGCACCAACTCCTACGAAAAAACTACGCCGGTTGCAGGCGTGGTGTTCAAGCTGACACCTGCGCTCAACTGGTACGCCAATGCCGGCATGGGTTTTGAGACGCCGACGAGTATCGAGCTGGCCTACACGGCCCAGAGCGCCTCTGTCGTCAACGGCAGCGGCCCGAACCTAGGTCTGCGTCCGGCCCAAAGTCGTAACTACGAGACCGGTCTCAAAGCCTTTCTCAACAGCGATACGCGTGCCACGCTGGCCCTGTTCAAGACTGATACGCGTGATGAGATCGTGGTTGCCGGTACTCAATCGGGCCGCACTGCCTACGCCAACGGCGGTCGCACCGTCGCGAAGGCGTCGAACTGTCCCTCGACAGCCGCATCAACGACTATTTCAATGCGTACGCCGCATACACGTATCTAGACGCCACTTACCGCGACGACTTTGGTGATGCCACGGTGAGCGAAACTGGCAAGCGTTTGCCCGGAACGTCGCGAAACATCCTCTACGGCGAATTGGCGTTCAACTACCCGGCCCTGGGCTTCAACGCGGCTCTCGAAGGCCGCTATGCGTCGCGGGTGTTCGCCAACGACGCGAACACGGCGCAGGCTTCTGGCTACACGGTGGCCAACCTCCGGGCCGGGTTCACGCAACGCAGCGGCGGCTGGACGGTCAGCGAGTTTGCGCGCGTAGACAACATCTTCGACCGCCAGTATGTTGGTGCTGTGCGCGTCAATGACGGTAGCAGCCGGTTTTACGAAGCGGCTCCCACCCGTTTCGGCATGGTCGGGGTCAACGCCAGTTACGCGTTCTGACCAACACCCCAACCCAGACGCTGGCGCAGTGCCCCCCACTGCGCAGCGTCGGGCTCGCCCAAACGGCGGCGCACTGACGCCATATGTTTGAGCACCGTTTCGCGCGACAAGCCAATCACCTCCGCACAACCCCTGCCGTGCGCCCTGCATCCAGAGGCGCAACACCTCGAACTCGCGATCGGTGAGTCGCTGCAAGGCAGTCACCTCCGGATCGCTAGTGGCTGCCAGCACGCTGGGCACCAGGTCGCGGTCCAGCATCACTTTGCCTTGCGCCGCTGCCAACACGGCTTCAGCCAAGGTCTGAGCAGCTGCGGGTTTCAACAGGTAGCCGCTCGCGCCGAGGCTGCGCGCGCGCAACCAGAACAGCGGATGGCTGAGCCGGCTGTAGACCAGCACACGTGTGCGGGGCAGTCGGCGCCGCGCTAATCGCATCAAAGTCAGTCCGCTGAGTCCGGGCAACTCGATGTCGACGAGCAACAGATCAGGCCGGCTGCGAATGGCACTTGCCATTGCAGACGCGTGATCCGCGGCATGTTCCAGGTCGTGGGAGTCCAGCGCCTGACTCGCCGCCAACGCCTCGTCCGGCTGAACGATCAGCACTCGCATTCGCCTCTCCGACCCGGTCCAGACAACGGCCCTGTCAATCATAAGAAGCTAGGTGAATCCGGCCTGCCAACTCAGTGAATGGCTCCCGCGCTATGGGGGAATATCTCCCGCCAAGGGTGATCAAATGGGTCTAGTTCTTAATAGGGCAATTTTTTATGCCCCAATCAATGGCATGCCGGGAATTTTTCCTGTGTAGCGATGGACTATAGGTCCGTGGCTCGACGACGCATCGTCTTCGGCCCTTTTTTTATCACTCGGAGATTCTGTAATGACCCATCGTATTTTGATTGCTGCAACCGCACTCGCCTTTGCTCCGCTCGCCGCGCAAGCCCACGACGAGATCGTCGCTTGCACCAACGCCGTACTGAAAGCCTACCCGGGCACCGTGGTCAAGCTCGAAGTCAAGACTGAAAACAAGGCCACCGTGTACGAATTCGACGTGCAAAAGGCCGACGGCAGCGCTTGGGACATCGAGTGTGACGCCGCAACGGCCAAGGTGAGCGAAGTCGAACAGGAAGTCAGCCCGACCGACGCAAAGTGGACGTCCAAGGTGAAGGTCTCGGAAGCGGATGCCAAGGCGACCGCCCTCAAGGCTTTCCCGGGCACTGTGGTCGAAACCGAATACGAGATCGAACCGAACGGCGCCCTGTCGTACGAATTCGACATCAAGGGCAACGACGGCAAGGAATACAAGGTTGAAGTTGACGCCGTCACCGGTAAGGTGGTCGAAAGCTCGGTCGAGATGGCGCAAATCGGCCAGGGCTAAACGCTCTGCCTAGCTTCGAAAAAGCCCCGCTCTGCGGGGCTTTTTTTACGCCGGGAAACAGTCCCGATGCCGACGGGAAGAATGCTCTGGGGATGACGCGGTTGCCGGCTTCAGACTCACGATGTGAAGCCGTGTCCGATTGCCCCTCGCCGAGTACTTGCCAGTCTGGCAATCACGCTGACCGCTGTCTCGCCCGCACTGGCCGTGCCCTCCGGACCCTACTTGATGTCTGCAGACGGCCATACACAGTTTGTTATCGATGAGGCAGTGGGTCGCATACGAGCGATCGACCGCTCGACCCACCAGATGCGCTGGGAAGTGACAGTCGCCAGCGGCCTGCGCGGTACCGCGCTGTCCCTGGACGGGCGGCAAATCTTGGCTTGCAGCGGGCGGGCGGGCGAAATCACCGTCATCGACATCGCGGAGGCGCGCATCGTCGGGCACCTGCGCATGAACAGCGCTGCACCACGCCACTGCGTGTTCTCACCGGACCGGCGCTGGGTGGTCGTCTCACCGGCAACCCAAACAACGCTCGAAGTAGTCGAACTCGACAGTGGACGTGTACGCCATCGCATCCCCTTGCCCGCAGCTCCGAGCAAACTGGTGTTCGACAAACACCAGCTGCGGGTGGCGTTCCCTGATGTCGGCAGAGTCGAAGTGATCGACACGCGCGGTTGGCACCGCCGACACGGGGTGGTCGGGCCATGAAGCAGCGGCATAATCCGGCCATGCACATTCCCAAACCGAACCTCGCGCTTCCGGACTATCCGTCGCGCAGCTTGCGCGACCTGCGGCAGTGGTGCTGTTCACGGCGGCCGCGTTTTGGATTGCTGCATGGCTGGAGCTCAACGAGCGCATCAACCGCTGGACTGCCAGCGGCGAGTTCTGGCAGGCCGACGAATTGCGCACCACGCTACTGGCGCTGGCACTCGCGCTCGGCTGGTTCTCCTGGCGACGCTGGCGCGAACTCAAAGCGGAGCTGACGCTGCGCACGCAGCTGCAGGGCGAACTCGCGCGCGCGCTCGCCGCAAACCGGCAATTGACGCGGCGTAGCTTGGAGTTGCAGGAGACCGAGCGTAAGCACATTGCGCACGAACTCCACGATGAGCTGGGTCAGTATCTCAACGCCATCGAGATCGAGGCGGTGTCCTTGCGCAGCGAACTGGCGAGCGCACCCGCGATTCAGGTGGAGTCGGTCGAGCGCATCCGTGTGCTAGCACGCCACGTGTACGACGTCGCCCGCACCCTGATGCGACGACTGCGGCCCGTGGGGCTGGACGAACTGGGCTTGGAGGCTGCGCTCCAGCAGTTACTCGAACACTGGCGAGTCCGCCGCACCGAGGTGCACTGCGCGCTGCAGGTGGACCCGCGCATTCCGACCTTGCACGAGGACCTCAACGTCGCGATCTTCCGCATGGTGCAAGAGGCACTCAACAACATCGCCCGACACGCTCAAGCTACGCAAGTTGACGTGCAGCTGACCGCCAGCGACGCCGAGTGGCTGCAACTGGTGGTGTCGGACAACGGCGTGGGCATGGCTGCAAAGGCTCCGGCCGGACTCGGACTGACCGGCATTCGCGAACGCGCCGAGCTGCTCGGCGGCAGCTGCACCATCGAATCTGGCAATGGCGTACGGCTGACGCTGCGCCTGCCACTCAGCCCCGTGCCACTCCCTGAGGACCCTGACGATGATTGACGTGTTGCTGGTTGACGACCACGCCGTGGTGCGCGAGGGCTACCGTCGTCTGCTCGAACGCACCGAAGACATCCGTGTGGTGGCCGAGGCTGGCAGTGGCGAGGAGGCCTATCGGCTGTTCTGCGAATTGCGACCGAGCCTGGTGATTATGGACATCTCGCTGCCCAAGATGAGCGGCATCGAGGTGACGCGGCGAATCATCGCGCGCGAGCCGAACGCGCGCGTGCTGGTGTTCAGCATGCATGAGGACGTGGTGTTTTCCAGCCGGGCGCTGGCCGCCGGCGCCAAGGGCTACATCGCCAAATCGGCGGCGCCATCGGTGCTGATCGAGGCGGTGCGCAAGATCGCCAGCGGCCAGGCCTACGTCGACCACCCGCTGGCGCAAAAACTCGCGCTGCAATCGTTCGAGGCCGAGGGCGCGCTGGCCAGCCTGACCGAGCGCGAATTCGAGGTGTTTCGCCTGCTGGCGCAAGGCAAGTCGGTGGCCGACATTGCCGGCATCCTCAACCTGACGCAAAAGACCGTCGCCAACCACCAGTCGGCACTGCGGCAGAAGTTGGGCATCGACAACGCCGCGCAACTGGTGCGACTGGCAGCGAGGCACGGGCTGGTGGAGGAATTCACCTTTAGAGACGCCGGCGATTGAGCGGTGACGAAAAAAGACCCGCCGAAGCGGGTCTCAAAGTTAGGGGCATGTGGACCACACGCCCCCGTGAGGAAAACGCTCAGAAACCCTGCACCGCCTCGACGCGGAAGTCGCTGACACCCACCGTTGAAATGTTGGTCAGAGTGGCGATTAGAACGGCCGCGCCCGCACCGCTGCCGTCGGCGTCGTAGTAGACCTTGG
>RFMI01000017.1 GCA_009927815.1 Betaproteobacteria bacterium
CAACATCTCGCAGTTCGTCAATTTGGCAGCCAGCCACGAGATCAACGACAAGTTGCTGTTCAGCGGCAACACCTACTACCGGCGCATCGGCACCGGGACGCTGAACGGGGATGCGAATGACGACTTCGACCTGATCAACCCGACTCTTGCCGATTGCGATGGCAGCGAGGTCAATTGCTCCGGTCTTCTCAACCGTACCTCGGCCCTCCAGCACAACTACGGTCTGTCTGGCCAGCTGACCTTCGCGGGTGATCTGTTCGGCCAACGCAACCAATTCATCGTCGGCGCGGCCTATGACGAGAGCCGGATCCGTTTCGGGCAGACCAGCGAGTTCGGCGAACTCACCGCGTCGCGCGGTGTGTCCGGCGCCGGCGCATTCAGCGACGAGGCAGCAGCGGGCCTCAAGGGCACCACCCGCACCTCGAGCGTGTTCGCCACTGACACCCTGTCGATCAAGGAACAGTTGCATCTCACCGTGTCGGGCCGCTACAACCACGTCAAGGTGGCCAACCGCGACCAGATCGACCCGGAACCGGGTCCCGAATCCCTGACCGGGACGCACACTTTCGCGCGTTTCAACCCTGCCATTGGTCTCTCCTGGACGCCGAGCCCGGCCATCAACCCCTACGTCGGCTACAACGAGGGCAGCCGCGCGCCGAGCACCATCGAACTCGGCTGCGCCAACCCCGACAGCCCGTGCCGCCTGCCCAACTCGCTGGCGGCCGACCCGCCGCTCAACAAGGTCGTGACCCGCACGGTCGAGGCTGGTCTGCGCGGTAACCTCCGCGGGATGCGCTGGAATGCCGGTGTATTCAATGCGAGCAATACCGATGACATCGTCTTCATCGCTTCGGAGACTGCTGGGCGCGGATACTTTCAGAACAGCGACACGCGTCGGCGCGGTGTTGAGTTCGGTTTCTCCGGCAGCCTCACCGAGACGGTGAGTATCGGCGGCAGCTACACCTTCCTCGACGCGACCTTCCGCCGCGATGAGCAGCTTTCGGCACCCGCCAATTCGTCGGCTGACGCGGACGGCAAGATCGATGTGCGCAAGGGCGACCGCTTGCCGCTGATCCCGCGCCACCAGGCCAAGCTGTTCGTCGACTACCGCCCCACCGCAGCGTGGACATTGGGCGCCGACGTTATTGCCCTGTCGAGCATGCGCGTACGCGGCAACGAGAACGGCCAGCATCAAGCCGGCGAAGCGAATGGCGAGGAGTATCTCGGCAAGGGCGAGACCAGCGCCTTCGCCGTGATGAACCTGCGCACCTCGTATCGGTTGAACCCCAGGGTGTCGCTGTTCGCCCGCGTTAACAACGTCTTTGATCACCAGTACTACTCGGGTGGCCAACTCGGCGAGCGCTACGTCAACCTGCAGGGCGGCAAGGAGGCTGATGAGGTGGCAACGACCTTCTTTGCCCCGGGCGCGCCGCGTATTGCTTGGTTCGGCGTGCGTATCGATCTGGAGCCGCAGAAGAGGAAGGGCGGGCAGGTCGACCGCGA
>RFMI01000112.1 GCA_009927815.1 Betaproteobacteria bacterium
TAGAGCAGATTGCTGCCACCCTGCTTCTGGTCCACCAGCACCTTGGTGGTGCTGCTGTAGATCTGCTGCATGGTGTCCAGATACAAGCGATCACGAGTCACGCCCGGGGCCTTCTTGTACTCCGCCAGCAGCGCCGAGAAGCGTGCGGCATCACCCTGAGCCTTGGCAGTGACCGATTGTTGGTAGCCATTGGCTTCTTCGAGCAGACGCGAGGCGGTGCCACGGGCCTTGGGCACAACATCGTTGGCGTAAGCCTCGCCTTCGTTCTTTTGGCGCTCGCGGTCCTGACCGGCTTTGACCGCATCGTCGAAGGCCGCTTGCACCTGCTCCGGCGGCTGCGCGCTCTGCATGGTGACGCGGCTGATGGCGACGCCAGTCTTGTAGCGATCCAAGATCTGCTGCATCAAGGTCTGCGCGTCACGCGCAACCTGCTCGCGGCCCTCGTAGATCACGAAGTCCATCTTGGATTTGCCGACCACTTCGCGAATCGCGGTCTCGGCCGCCTGCAACACCGACTCCTCAGGGTTGCGCCCATTGAACACGAAGTCTTCCGGGCTCTTGAGAACGTACTGCACGGCGAACTGAAGGTCGACGATGTTCTCGTCGTCGGTGAGCATCAGCGACTCTTTCAGCACCTTGCTGCGGACGTTGCCGCGGTAGCCCAATTCCAGCGTACGAACCTGGGAGATGTTGACCACCTCGACCGCCTCCAGCGGAACCGGCAAATGCCAGCGCAAGCCCGGCGGCGTGGTCTCGACGTAGCGGCCAAAGCGGGTGACGACCCCTCGGGCGCTTTCGTCGACAATGTAGAAACCTGACGCCAGCCAGACGGCCGCGATCACCGCGGCAATCAGCGCGAGGCCGGCCGCACCCGGTCCCGCCGGTCCTGGCTTCGAGGGCTTGCCGCCAAACATGCGGCCCAAGCGCTCATTAAAGCGCTGCCAGAGCTCGTCGAGGTCTGGCGGGCCGTCGTTGGAATTACGACGCCCCCACTGCGGATCGTTCTGCGACATAAGGGATGGCTTCGAGGGTGGAGTCGTCTTCGACAATCGTTTGGACGTTTCGATCACCGGCAAATGCAGATAGCGCGTCGCGCAAATCTGCCACGCCGTCGCCGCTGGCAGCCGACAACCAGATGGCGCTGATGCTACCACAGTCGCCCCCGACCGCCGGCTCGACACGGGCCGGCTGGCCGAGTGCGTCAACCTTGTTCATGACGCGCCATTGGGGGACTTCGCCGGCCCCGATCTCGCGCAAAACTTGATCAACCGACTCGATCTGCACATCGCGATCAGGGTGGGACGCGTCGACGACGTGCAACAGCAGGTCGGCGTGAATGGTCTCTTCCAGGGTGGCCCGAAACGCCGCCACCAACGTGGTCGGCAAGTGGCGAATGAACCCCACCGTGTCCGAAATCACCACGTGTCGGCCATCCCCCACGTGCAGGCGGCGCGACGTGGTGTCGAGCGTGGCGAACAGTTGATCGGCGGCGTAGGCCCCGGCGCTGGTCAGCCGATTGAATAAGGTCGACTTGCCGGCGTTGGTGTAGCCGACCAGGCTGACGTTGAGCGTGCCCGAGCGCGCCCGCGCACGCCGCTGGGTGCTGCGCTGGCTTTGCAATTTGATCAGCCGCGACTTGAGCAACTTGACTCGATGACCGATCAGGCGGCGGTCGGTCTCGAGCTGCGTCTCGCCGGGGCCGCGCAAACCGATACCGCCCTTCTGCCGCTCAAGGTGGGTCCAACCGCGGATGAGACGAGTCGAGAGCCGCTCCAACTGCGCCAACTCCACCTGCAACTTGCCCTCGGCGCTGCGCGCGCGCTGGGCAAAGATGTCGAGGATCAGGCCCGTGCGGTCGATCACCGTGACACCGACCTCTTTCTCGAGGTTGCGCTGCTGCACCGCGCTGACGTCGTGGTTAACCACGACCAAGGTGGCGTCGAGGCGGCGCACCGCTTCGGCAACCTCGCCGGCCTTGCCCTGGCCGATGAACAGCGCAGGATCCGGTTCGCGACGACTGCCCTCGATGGCCTCCAGGACCGTCACGCCAGCGCCGCTGACCAGCAAGCGCAACTCCTCGAGGCTTTCGCGGGCCTCAGCGCGGCCGAGGTCGAGGCTGACCAGAACCGCTCGATCAGCCGGCGTGTGCGTGGTCAAGCGGCGCCTGCCTCGTCACTGGCCGGAATCGACACCGCGCGGGCCGGAACCACAGTCGAAATCGCGTGCTTGTAGACCATCTGCGTGACCGTATTGCGCAGCAGCACCACGTACTGGTCGAACGATTCGATATTGCCCTGCAGCTTGATGCCGTTGACCAGGTAGATCGAGACCGGGATGTGCTCTTTGCGCAGGGTGTTCAAAAACGGGTCCTGCAACAGTTGGCCCTTGCCGCTCATCCTTGTTTCTCCTTGTGATTGTTATTTCGGTGAGTCTTCTGGGGGAATGCGTCATACGATTGACACGTCCCACTGTAGCCGAGGCGCTCGCGCTCGCACAAGGGCACCGACAGGCGCCGGCATGATCTAGCGCGAACGCCGGGAAGGACGGTCGGCAAACGGGTTATCGCCCTGACGGAAAGTGACGCGCAGGGGCGTACCCTGGAGACGGAAAGCGTCGCGGAAGCAGTGCTCGAGGTAGCGGCGATAGCTGTCGGGCATGCCCTCGACCGAATTGCCATGGACGACGATCACCGGCGGGTTGCTGCCGCCCTGGTGCGCGTAGCGCGGCTTCGGCCGGTTGAGTCCGCTGCGCGGCGGCGACTGGCGAGTGACCGCGTCCTGCAGCACGCGGGTGAGTTTGGGCGTCGGCAACTTCGCCATGGCCGCCGCGTAGGCGCCACGAATGGCGGTCATCAACGGGGTGATGCCGTTGCCGCGCAGGGCCGAAATATTGCACAGGCGGGCGAAGCCGAGAAAGTGCAGCTTGCGCTCGTAGTCGCGCATCACCTCCTCGCGGCGGGCAGTGTCCAGCCCCTCCCACTTGTTGAGGGCGACCACCAGCGAGCGCCCAGCGTCAAGGATGAAGCCAGCGAGGTGCGCGTCCTGGTCGGACACGTCCTGCCGTGCGTCGAGCACCAACACGCAGACGTTGGCGTCCTCGATCGCCTGCAGCGTCTTGATCACCGAGAACTTCTCGACCACGTCGGTCACTTTGCCGCGACGACGGATGCCGGCAGTGTCGATCACGGTGTAGGGCTTGCCGTCGCGGACGAAGTCGATGGCGATCGAGTCGCGGGTGGTTCCCGGCTGATCGAAGGCGATGACCCGCTCCTCGCCCAGCAGCTGGTTGACCAGCGTCGACTTGCCGACGTTGGGACGGCCGATGATGGCGATGCGCGGATGGTCCGGGCGCTCGTCCGGCTCGGCAGCGGCCTCGGCGGGGATGCTCAGATCGACCAGCTCGGCGATGCCCTCGCCGTGCGCCGACGACACCGCCACGGGCTCGCCGAGTCCGAGTTCGTGGAACTCGGCGGTGACCACCGCCGCGCGCATGCCCTCAGCCTTGTTGACCACCAGCCAGACCTGACGGCCGCTGCGCCGCAACTCCTCGGCGATGACCTGGTCCTGCGCATTGAGGCCCTCGCGACCGTCGACCAGGAACCAGACCACGTCGGCCTCGACGATGGCTTGGCGAGTCTGCGCCGCCATTTCGGCGTAGATGCCGGTCTCGGCATCGGGCTCGAGACCGCCGGTGTCCACCACCAGGAAGCTGCGTTCGCGCACCCGCGCCTTGCCGTAGTGGCGGTCGCGGGTGAGGCCAGGAATGTCGGCGACCAACGCGTCGCGACTCTTGGTCAGCCGGTTGAACAGCGTCGATTTGCCGACGTTCGGCCGGCCGACCAACACCAGCGTCGTCGTCACCCCGTTCAACGCGGCGCCGTCGGCGTCACATCAACCGGCCGCTCCACCGCCGGCGCGCCATCACTGCCCTTAAGCGTGGCGACGAACTGCATCATGCGCACGTTGCCCTTGCGCGTCGTGACCAGCACCCCGGCCGCAGTCTGCAGCGGCGTCAGCAGAATCTGCGAGCCATCGGTCTCGGTGCGGGCGCGGAAACGTCCGTTGGCACGGTCGACCAGATGCACATAGCCCTCGACGTCACCGAACCAAACGTGATCGCCGTACGACAGCGGCCCGGAGGGAATGCGTCCTTTGAACGCGTCCTGCGACCAGTCGCTGGCGCCGTTGACGCGCTCGAGACCATGGATGGTGCCCTTCTCGTCGGCGACGTAAGCGCGCTTGAAGTCGAAGCTGACCGAGCCAGTGGACGGGATGTCCCGTGCCCAGATGATCTGCCCACGCTCGCGGTCAATACAGACGGTGCGCCCTGGAACGCCGTGACGCAGACCCGCTCACCGTTGATGACCGGATCGCTCACGATGTCAGCGACGCGCTCGAGCTCAGTGCTGCCTTTGGGGATGGCGACGGTCACCTCCCACAGCACCAAGCCCTTGTCCGCGGACAGCGCAGTGAACTTGCCGCCCGGCCAACCGGCGTAGACGCGGTCGCGGTCGAACAGCACGCCGGCCTGACTGCGGATGGTCAGCGCCGGCAGTTGCCGCTGATACGACCACTTGCGCTTGCCGGTCTCGCTGTCGAGCCCTTGGATGCGGCCGTCCGTGGTGCGAATAACGATAAGCCCAGGCATGCCGCGCGGCGGCGCCAGCACCTCGCCCGAGACTTGCGCCCGCCAGGCCGTCCGCCCGTCGGACTCGAGCGCGATCAGCTCGCTCGTCTGACTGACCACGAGCAGGCGCTGACCATCGGTACCTACGCCCGCCGACAAGGGGGTCTTCAGCTCGACGGTCCACAGCACCTTGCCGGTGGCCAGATCGAGACAGCTGACCCGACCCTTGACGCTGGCTCCGCACACCGAACCCTCGCGCAGCAGGGGCGCGAACACGTAGTTGCCCGACGCGCCGAAGTCGTTGCTCCAGACCGTCCGCACCTGCCCCTCAGCGATGAAGCGCGCGAGCGCCGGATGCCGGGCATCGCCGTCGAACCAACCGACCACCGTATCCGGTACGCGCTTGAGGCTGTCGATGGCGCCGCACGCAGTCAAGGTCGCGGCGATGACGGCCGCACACGCAGCGCGGCCCATGCGCGAGACCCTGCTCACGGAGCGTTGCCGGCCGCAGCCGGCGCTGATTCCGCCAGCGCGTCAAGCTTCAGTTGCAGCCACGCCTGAAACGCGGTGTCCTTGCTTGCAGCGTCGTGGGCGGTCTGAAACGCTTTGCGGGCTTCGGCGGTCTTGCCCAGACCGATGTAGATATCGCCCCGACGGTCATCGAACAAGCGGCCGTTCTGCGCGAGCTCAACCTTGTCCAGCGACTTGAGTGCGTCCTCGTGTTTGCGTTCGTCGAGCAGCAAAGCAGACAGGCGCAAGCGTGCCATGTCGCGCAGCATCGGTTCCTCAGCGTCGGCAATGATGCCTCGCAGGCGCTTCTCAGCCTCGTCGGCCTTGCCTGCTTCGGCATCGCGACGGGCTGCGAGCATCTGCGCGCGCGGCGTGTAGGGCGAACGCTTGTAGTCGCTGGCGAGCTTATCGGCGAGCTCCCGCACCTTGAGCGTGTCACGCCCATCGAACGCGGCTTCAAGCTCGAAATAGAGTGCGCCGGCACCATCCCGCTGGGTTTTCTGCCAATGCTTCCAGGCGAGCACACCTGCGGCCAGCAGCACCACCGCTGCGAGCCCGATCTTGACCCAGAGGCCGTACTGGCGCCACCAAGCCTTGAGTTCGTCGAGGGTTTCCTGTTCTTCGAGATCGAATGCCGCCATCGCGGAAATCCTTGTTTTGATTGTTGTTTAACTGTTTACGGCGCTGTGCTGAGCAACCGTGCGATCAGCGCGTCAGGATCAAGCGCGTGCTGCTCCCCCGGCTCGCGCAATGGTTTGAGCGCGACGCGCCCGGATTGTGCCTCGTCGTCGCCAATGATGAGTGCGAATCGTGCACCGCTGGCGTCGGCTTTCTTCATCTGCGACTTGAAACTGCCCCCGCCGCAGTGCAGGGTCACGCGCAGACCGGCGTCGCGCAAACGCTCCGCCAACAGCGCCGCGAATGCTTCAGCTGCCTCACCCACCCGCACCACGTACGCATCGGACGGCGTGACGGTTAGTGCGGTTCCCGCGTCTTCTATCAGCGCGAGCAGGCGCTCGACGCCCATGGCATAGCCGCAGGCCGGCGCTGGCTTGCCGCCAATCTGCTCGACCAAGCCGTCATAGCGGCCGCCGGCACAGACCGTTCCCTGCGCACCGAGCTGGTCGGTGATCCACTCGAAGACGGTGTAGTTGTAGTAATCGAGACCACGCACCAGGTTGGGGTTGACGGTGTACTCGATGCCGGCGCCTTCCAGGCCCTTGCGGAAGGCGGCGAAGTGGGCACGTGCCGCATCGTCGAGGTCGTCCTCCAGCCGCGGCGCACCCGCGACCACCTCGCGCACCTGCGGGTTCTTGCTGTCGAGCACGCGCAGCGGGTTGGTGTGCAGACGGCGTTTGGCGTCGTCGTCGAGGCGATCGATGTGCTGCTCAAGGTAGGCGATCAGCTTGGCGCGGTGCGCAGCACGAGCCGTGCTGTCGCCGAGCGTGTTGATCTCGAGGCGGATGCCAGTGAGGCCGAGCCGCTGCCAGAGTCGGCGCGTCATCACGATCATCTCGATGTCGATGTCTGGGCCGGCGTAGCCCAGCGCCTCCACACCGACCTGATGGAACTGGCGGTAGCGGCCCTTCTGCGGGCGCTCGTGGCGGAACATGGGCCCCATGTACCAAAGCCGGCGCGGGCTGTCGTAGAGCAGACTGTGCTGGATGGCGGCGCGCACGCAGCTGGCGGTGCCCTCCGGGCGCAGGGTCAATTGCTCGCCGTTGAGCGCATCCTCGAACGAATACATCTCCTTCTCGACGATGTCGGTGACCTCGCCGATGGCGCGCTTGAACAAGGGCGTCGGCTCGACCAGCGGCATGCGGATCGGGCGGTAGCCGTAGCCAGCGAGCCAGTCGCGGACAATCGCCTCAAAGGCCTCCCAGCGCTCGGCCTCGTCCGGCAAAACGTCGTTCATGCCGCGCACGGCCTGCAGGGGGGTGCGACTCATGTCAGTGATCGGCGAGTGTGGTGCGGGAAGGTTCGGCGAGTGCCGTGCCCTGTTTGGGCGTGTAGCTGCGGGCGATGTAGCGGTCGACCAACTCGCGGAACTCGGCGGCGATGTTGTCGCCACGCAGGGTGACGGTCTTCACGCCGTCCTCGTAGACCGGCGCGGCCGGGCTCTCGCCGGTACCAGGCAGCGAGATACCGATGTTGGCGTGCTTGCTCTCACCCGGGCCGTTGACCACGCAACCCATCACCGCCAGCGTCATGCTCTCGACGCCATCGTACTGCTCGCGCCACACCGGCATCTGGTCGCGCACATAGCTCTGGATGTCGGAAGCGAGCTGCTGGAAGAAGGTGCTCGTGGTGCGGCCGCAGCCGGGGCAAGCAGTGACCATGGGCGTGAAGGCGCGCAAACCCATGGTCTGCAAGATCTCCTGCGCCACGATGACCTCTTGGCGGCGGTCGCCGTCGGGTTCCGGGGTCAAGCTGACACGGATGGTGTCGCCGATGCCCTCTTGAAGCAACACAGCTAGCGCGGCCGTGCTGGCGACGATGCCCTTGCTGCCCATGCCGGCCTCGGTGAGCCCGAGGTGCAGCGGGTAGTCGCAGCGGCGAGCAAGTTCGCGGTAGACAGCGATCAGGTCCTGCACGCTGGAGACTTTGGCCGAGAGGATGATGCGGTCGCCCGGCAGGCCGATATCCTCAGCCAGCTGCGCGGATTCGAGTGCGGAGACGACCAGCGCCTCGCGCATCACTGCGCCGGCGTCCCACGGCTCGGCGCGACGGGCGTTGTCGTCCATCATGCGAGCGAGGACTGACTGATCGAGACTGCCCCAGTTGACGCCGATGCGCACCGGTTTGTCCCAGCGGATGGCCTGCTCGACGATGGCGGAAAACTGCGCGTCGCGCTTGGCACCCTTGCCGACATTGCCGGGGTTGATGCGGTACTTGGCGAGCAAGCGCGCGCACTCGGGGAACTGCTGCAGCAGGGTGTGGCCGTTGTAGTGGAAGTCGCCGACCAGCGGCACGCTGACACCCAGCTTGGCCAGCTGCTCGACGATGGCCGGCACAGCGGCGGCCGATTCTTCGTTGTTGACGGTGATGCGCACCACCTCGCTCCCAGCGCGCGCGAGCTGCGCGACTTGGCGCGCGGTGCCGATGGCGTCAGCGGTGTCGGTGTTGGTCATCGACTGCACCACCACGGGCGCGGCCGAGCCTACGAGGATGCCGCCCACGCTAACGGAGCGGGTGTGGCGGCGCGGGTGAATCTGACTCATGGCGCAACCTTGAAAGCAGCACCGCCGGCTGTCAAGTTCTGCCGACGCTGAGCCGTGTCGGCGCCACCTATCGCCTCATTGCGACCGGACGCCTGCAGGCACAGCGCGATGTTCTGGCGCGCCAAATCAGGCGTGGCGTACAGCGGGTCAGCGATGACACGCCGCCACTCGGCCACAGCGCGGTCCGGCCGCCCGGTGTGGCAGAGCAGCACAGCGCGGTTGTTGCGCGCGTCGCTGTCCTGCGGAGCGATGGCCAGCGCACGGTTGAAGGCATGTTCGGCGAGGTCGGTCTGGCCCAGTGCCATGTGCAAGAGACCGTCGAGATTGTGGGCGGGTGCAAAGCCGCTGTCGGCGCTCAAGGCGGCGCGGACCTCGGTGAGGGCAACCGCGTATTGGGCGTTCTGGTAGTAAGCCTCGGCCAGCTCGGTGTGGGCACGCGCCTGTGCACTGAGCGACGGTCGCGCAGGGGCGTTCGATGCGCACGCCGTCAGCGTGAGCAGCGCGACCAGCGCCAATCGCACAGTCATTGCGCGCCCCCGGAAGAAGCGTCCGCGACGATCGGGATGCGCTTGCTGGCGCGACGGGTCTTGTCGGTGACCTGCCCAGCCAACTGACCGCAGGCAGCGTCGATGTCGTCGCCGCGGGTCTTGCGGGTGGTGGCCACCCGTCCGCCGTCGATCAGCACTCGCGCGAAGGCGCGCACACGCTCGGCCGGCGAGCGCCGGTAGTCGGACTGCGGGAAGGGGTTGAACGGGATCAGGTTGAACTTGCAGGGCACGTCGCGGGTGAGCGCCAGCAGTTGCCGCGCGTGATCGAGCGAATCGTTGACACCGTCGAGCATGATGTATTCGAAGGTGACGAAATCTCGCGGCGCGTAGTCGATGTAGCGGCGGCAGGCGGCCATCAGCTCGGCCAGCGGGTACTTGCGGTTGATCGGCACCAGAACGTCGCGGAGGGCGTCGGTGGGCGCGTGCAGCGACACTGCCAGCGCCACCGGCAGCGTCTGCGCCAGCCGGTCCATCTGCGGCACCAGCCCGCTGGTCGACAAGGTGACACGCCGCCGCGATAAGCCGTAGGCGTTGTCGTCGAGCATCAGCGACATGGCTGACACCACGGCGTCAAAGTTGGCCAGCGGCTCGCCCATGCCCATCATCACCACATTGGTGATCAGCCGCTCACCGCCCGGCTGACGGCCGAGCGCAGCATTTGCGTGCCACAACTGGCCGATGATCTCGGCAGTGGACAGATTGCGGTTGAAGCCTTGGTAGCCGGTGCTGCAAAAGGAACATTCCAGTGCGCAGCCCGCTTGGCTAGAGACACACAGGGTGCCCCGATACCGCCCTTCGTCGTCCTCGTCGTCGATGACGATTCCGGCCGCGCGCGCTGCGACATCGCCCTCGGGGATGAACACCGTCTCGATGGCATTGGCAGCGTCCACCCGCAGCAACCACTTGCGGGTGCCGTCGCTGGCGGTGCTGTCGGACACCACGTCAGGCCCGGCGATGAGGTGCTCAGCCGCGAGCCGGTCACGAAACACCTTGGCGATGTCGGTCATCACGCCGAAGTCGCTGGCACCACGCTGGTGGATCCAGCGCAACAGCTGCCGCGCCCGGAACGGCTTCTCGCCCAACCCCGTGCAATAGCGCTCCAGCGCTGCGGCGTCGAGGTCGAGGAGGTTCATCGGCTGGGTAGCGTCCGACAGCGTGATCGCTTTAGCGCGAGTGGATGTTGAGCGCCGGGAAGAAGAAGGCGATCTCCACCGCGGCGGTCTCGGCAGCGTCCGAACCGTGGACGGCGTTGGCGTCGATGCTGTCGGCGAAGTCAGCGCGGATGGTGCCCGGCTCGGCCTTCTTCGGGTCGGTGGCGCCCATCAGCTCGCGGTTCTTGGCGATGGCGTTGGGACCTTCCAACACTTGCACCATCACCGGACCCGAGACCATAAAGTCAACCAGATCCTTGAAAAAGCCGCGCTCGCGGTGCACGCCGTAGAACTGCTCGGCCTCGGCACGCGACAGGTGCATCATGCGGGCAGCAATGACCTTGAGGCCAGCGCCTTCAAAGCGCGAGTAGATTTGGCCGATGACGTTCTTGGCGACTGCGTCCGGCTTGATGATGGAGAGGGTACGTTCGACGGTCATGGTGACTCCGGTATCGTGGCGGGCCAGCGCGGCCCGGTTGCAGGTAAAAAGCCCTCTAGTTTAGCGTCAATCGTGTGACCGGGTGGCGAGTGCGCCGCCGGCCTGGCGCTCGACCACCAAGCTGGTCGCCAGATCCCCTTGTACATTGACAGCGGTGCGCACCGCATCGAGCAAACGATCGATGGGCAGCAGCAGCGCAATGGCCTCTACCGGCAGCCCCACCGATTGCAGGACCATGACCATCGTAACCATGCCGGCACTCGGGATGCCCGGCGCACCAATGGCTGCCAGCATCGCCATCAGGGCGACGATGATCTGCTGACCAAGGTCGAGCGGCACGCCGGCCAGTTGCGCAACAAACAGCGCGGCGGCGGCCTCGTACAGCGCGGTGCCGTCCATGTTGACCGTGGTGCCCAGCGGGATGACGAAACGGCTGACGCGCGGGTCGATGCGCAACTCGCGGTCGGCGCAGTCGAGCGTCACCGGCATTGTGGCCGCGCTGCTGCTGGTGGCGAACGC
>RFMI01000104.1 GCA_009927815.1 Betaproteobacteria bacterium
GAGAGTACCTGATCAGACATGCCGTCTCATCTCGTCAAATCATGGCTGAACAATACACCGTAAGCCACGATTAAATAAAGAGAAATTTATTGGATGATGAAGGACGTGAAGAACACGTCGGCAACGCCGGTGTCCTCGTCTTGGTCGATCAATGCGTTGAGGTCGTCCCGCAGTTTTTGCGCGAGGGCCGTTTTGCCCTCCAGATTCGCAAGTGCTTCCGGCGTTTGCGCGGAAAGCGTCAGCAGAACCAGGTTCTTCACCTCCGGCATCCGTGCCGAAAGCAGTTTTTCAGCTTCGGGTTCGCCCAGACGCAGTTCCAGGTTGGTCGCCAAAAAGTGGTCTTTGCCGCCAGCGAGGTTGACCGTCATCTGCTCGAGTTTGAAGTAAGCCGGTGGGTGCTCTTCGCCATCCCCCTTCTTTTTCTTCTTCTTTTTCTTTTTGCCGTGCTCATCGCCCTGATCGCCACCATCCGAGGCCTCGTCGGCATGCTCGGCATCGGGCTGTTTCTCTCCCAACATGAAAAACACGGCGACGGCAGCCCCGGCGGTTAGCAGCGCAGCGATCACCGCGACCAGGATCAGCTTGACTGCGCCACCACCCTTCTTGGGGGTCTCGGCGTGGCCTGCGGCGGCGGATGTCTCTTCGGCCATGGGGA
Organism: Betaproteobacteria bacterium; assembly: GCA_009927815.1. Taxonomy (GTDB): domain Bacteria; phylum Pseudomonadota; class Gammaproteobacteria; order Burkholderiales; family UBA3065; genus UBA3065. Next base: position 656 of record RFMI01000104.1, read on the forward strand.
TTCCTCGTGGATGTGCTTAGACAGTAGCGTGAGATTTTGCATCGACACGGTTGTCAACGCCATTGTTGATGAGGCGGATTGCCAGTGACGCGGCGGCATGAAGACTACCCGAGTCGGCCCGTCCGGTGCCGGCCAGATCGAGCGCGGTGCCATGATCGACCGAAGTTCGGATAATCGGCAGCCCCAGCGTCACATTGACGCCGCCGCCGAAACTCGCATGCTTGAGCACCGGCAAACCTTGGTCGTGGTACATCGCCAGAACGGCGTCGGCCTCGTCGAGATGGTGCTGAACGAACAGCGTGTCGGCGGGCAGCGGGCCGCTGAGTTGCAGACCTTCGCCGCGCAAACGTTCTAGGACCGGGATGATGGTGTCGATCTCTTCTCGGCCGAGATGCCCCGCTTCGCCGGCATGCGGGTTGAGTCCTGCGACGAGGATTCGGGGGCTTGCGATGCGGTACATCCGGGCCAGATCGTGGTGGAGGATGCGCAGCGTGCGTTCCAGGGATGCGGGCGTGATCGCGTCCGCGACTTCGCGCAAGGGCAGATGGGTGGTGGCCAAGGCCACGCGCATGCCGCCGCCCTCCAGCAGCATGACCACTTGGTCGACGCCACACCGGGCCTGCAGGTACTCGGTGTGGCCGGTAAAGGGCGTGCCCGCTTCGCAAATGACGCTTTTGTGCAGCGGTGCTGTCACCATCGCGTCGAATTGGCCGTCGCGGCAGCCGTCTATCGCGATGTCGAGCGACTGCAGGACCGCCCTGGAATTGCGCGGGTCAAGTCGGCCCGCCAGGACCGGCGCCGCCAGCGGGACGTCGATGACTTCCAGCGTGCCGACGGGCGGTGCTGGGCGGTGGGCCTGGTAGGCGGTCAGGTCGACGCGGATACCGCAATCGCGGGCTCGTTGTTGCAGCAGGTCGTGATTGCCGATTAGCACGCAGCGGGCGGCGACCGGCCGCTGAGCCAGGCTAAGGCATAGTTCGGGGCCGATGCCCGCCGGTTCGCCCGTGGTGATGGCCAAGCGTACAGTCAATTCTCCTCCAGCTTAAGCTCGACAAAGGCGCTGTCGCGCAGTTGCCGAAGCCATTCGTCAAAGGCTTCGTCCGATTTGCGGGTCCGCAGCGCCTGACGCGCCTCCAGTCGTTCGCGCTCCTTGCTGACGTCGGCATCACGTTTTTCCAGCACCTCGATCAGGTGCCAGCCGAAGGGGCTTTTGACGGGTTGCGAAACCTGTCCGATCGCCAGCGTCTGCATGGCCTGCGCGAACTCCGGCACGAGGTCGCCGGCTGCCACCCAACCCAAGTCGCCACCGGAGGCGGCTGATCCGTCCTGTGAGTGTTGTCGCGCGAGGTCGGCAAACGCGATGCCACCGTGCTCCATCCGATCGCGCAAGTCGCGCAGGCGACGCTCGGCCTCGACGTCGCTGACGATCTCGCTGGTCTTGATCAAGATATGGCGGGTCTTGTACTGGACGATCACCACTGGCTTGCCAGTGACGCCACGCAGTTCGCGCAGCTTGACGATGTGAAACCCGTTGGCGCTGCGCACGATGGGGCTGGTCTCGCCGACCTTGAGCTTGCCCAGCATCTCGAGGAACAGGCTGGGCATGCGGTCGCCGTTACGCCAGCCCAGGTCGCCGCCCTGGAGAGCGTCGCTGGCCTCCGAGAAAGTCGCCGCGACCTTGGCGAAGTCCTCGCCGGCCTTCAGTGCTGCTAGGGCTTTGTCGGCTTTTTCCTTTTGCTTTTTCAGCGCGGCCACGTCGCCCGACTTTTCGTCTACGCGCACCAGGATGTGCGATGCCAGCCACTCGGTGCTGGCCGGTAAGTCCTTTTTGCGGGCGAGATATTCGTCGATCTCGCCCTCGCTGACCACCACCTTGTTATTGACTTCGCGCTCGCGCAGCCGGGTGAGGATGATCTCGTTGCGGATGTCTTCGCGGAAGCGGTCGAAGCGGATGCCATCACGCGCCAGCGCGGTGCGGAACTGCTCCACCGTCAGCTTATTGTCATCGGCGATGCGGGCGACGGCGCGGTCGAGCTGGGCCTCATCGATGCGAATACCGTTTTCCTTGGCATAGCCCAACTGGATGCGCTGCAGCAGCAGCGACTCGAGCACCTGTTTCTCCAGCACGTTGCGTGGCGGCAGCGCTACGCCCTGGCGACGCAGTTGGTCGGTGACCACGCCAATGCGGTCCTCGAGCTCGAGTCGGGTGACCACCTCGCGGTTGACCAGCGCGACGATGCGATTGATCGGCACGGCATCGGCGTCACCCGCGGGCGCTTCGGCAGAGCGCACGGGACCGCTGGTGAGCATCATCAATACGGGTGCGGTGAGGAGCAGTCGGAGGAATGCGCTTGTCATTGGAACAGGGCTTCAGATGAGCGGACCTGATCGGGAGTGATCACAGAGTAGCCGCCGATGTTGCGGGTCAAAAGATTCTTGAAGTCGGCGTCCTCGCTGGCGGACAGGCCTTTGAGTTCAAGGACCACAAAGAACGCACGGGTGACAGTGGTGGTCGAGGTTGCCAAGCTTTGCACGGCGACGCGAAGGTTCCAGCAGGCGCCAAGATACTCCAATCCGAGCAGGCCCTCGGTCTGTCGCTTGTCAAGCAGCGAATAGTTGGTGCGGGCCAGTGCGTACAGGTTGGAGCGCAAAGGCCATTGCGTGGACAGATCGAATTGGCGCAGACCCACCGGACGCCCCGATACCACGGCATCGGTCTCGCTCGGGCCGATGGTGTAGCGGTATCCGAGATTGACCACCTTGCCCAGTTCCGGGCTGTAACGAAGCGCTACTTGGCCTTTCTGGAACTCGGATTGGTTGGTGTTGTACTGCAGTCGGGTGATCAGCGACGTGTTGTCGAGGACCCGGCCGGAAAACTCGGCCAGCAAGTCAGAGACCCCCTTTTTGGGCGCTGCCGAGACCAGGTACTGGTCGTTGTCGCCGACTTTCAAGTCTTGCAAGGTGAAACGTTGGGCCACGGTGGCTTTAAGCACTTCGGTGCCGGCGTTGTCGATGTAGCGCGAAGTCACACCGGTGGTGACCTGGTTGGCGTCGGCGATGCGGTCGTAGCCGACAAAACGGTTCGCCGAATAGATGTCGGCGAAGCTGAAATCGAGGCGGCCGGTGTCGAACGCGGGTATCCGGCTTTGGTCGCGATACGGTGTGTAGGCATAGAACACGCGGGGTTCAAGTGTCTGGCGAGCGCCGCTAGTCCCCACCTCACGGTCGAACACGACGCCGCTGTCGACACTGAAGGTCGGGATGGCGCGACTGATGGTGTCGCTGCCGGAGCTGATGCCAGTTAGCGCGTAGTAGCTGGCGTTGTAACTCAGCTTGGGGATGACAAAGCCCCAGGATCCGCGCAAGGGGAGGCTGATCGCGGGGTTCATCACCACCCGGCTGCCCTCGGGACGGAGATTGCCGTTGCGGTCCAGCGGGTTGCCCAGGCTGAACACGCTGACATCGGCAATGCCCTCGGCGTTGAACAGACCCGCGACTTGCCGACTGCCAGTGAGCCGGACGCTCGGGAGGATGTCGTATGGCTGCGTGATCGGTGATCGCAGATTCTGCAGGACCTGGAAACTTTGCACTCGCGCGACGGCATTCCAGCCATCGCCGGAGTAGGCGAGCAGGCCGCGTTGCGGCAAGAGCCGTTGTGAGGTGATGCCGATGCGGTTGCTCAGGTCGCGGAAGTAGTCGTCGTCGGACACCCGCATGTATTCGAGCGAGGCACTCAGGTTGGGCTGGAGTTGATGCTCATGCCGCAGGTTCACCGCCCAACGCTGCCGGCCGGTCTGGTCGTCGGTGGGCATGTACTCGACAAAATCGATGCCGCGGAAGTGCTCGCCGAGATAGCGGAACTCCCCACCCAGTTGCAAGCCGCGCAGCGACATGTAGCGCGGGTTGAGGGTGGCGTCCATATTCGGAGCGATGTTCCAGTAGTAGGGCTGGATCACCGAGATGCCGGTGCGGTTGGAGACCGTCAGGCTCGGGGTCAGAAAGCCGCTTTTGCGCACATTCTCGAGCGCAAAGGTGAACTTGGGGTGGTAGAAGAAGGGCACTTTGCCCCCCGCCAGCAGCCACATGTTTTTCGCCACCCCTTCGTTGGCGCCTTTGTCGATGTCCACCTCATCGGCTTTCATCAGCCAGTCGGGGTCGTCGAAATTGCAGGTGGTGTATTTGACATCACCTTCGCTGCGGTAGCGTCCGGGCCCGTCGAACACGAACCGTTTTGCGGTGCCTCGAGCCTCCATCGAGCTGATGCTGTAGGCCGCGTCGTCAAGGTCGCCGGTCTGGCTATCTTGGTTGTAGACGAAACGCGTGCCGGTGACTTCGCTGTCCTGGTCGCGTTTGACGATGTTGCCCTCGCCACTGGCTTGGTTGTTGGTGAAGTCCCAACGTACGGTGTCGCCAAACAACTCGTCCCAGCCCTTGCGAACATAGGCTTGGCCTTTTGCGATCACGCGCTGGTCGAGGGTCCCATCGACGGTATCGGCTTCGATCTCGGTGTTCCCGTCGCCCAACGCGATGGGTGCTGGCGCTGCGACGGGAGCGCTGCGCGGAGTGGCTACCACACGCTCAACGGACAAGGGCTGTAGAGGGCCGGCATCAGCAGCCGGCGGACGTGTCGGTGCGGGTTTGGCGACAGCGGGCAAGGCAGGTGCGCTGGCGATCAGCGGATCCACCGAGCGCCGGCCGCCGAGCAGTTCCGGATCCACTTCGAATGGTGGCAGGTCTTGTCGGGCGGACGTGGCGGCTGGGACAGTCAGCGCTTGGGGTGGTGCGCTAGAGCCCGCCGACCGGGTCGCGGGTGGGCCAGCTTTCAGCGGGGCTGCCGTAGGTGTCGCTACAGGCGCTGCCAAGGCCTTGGCAGCCTCGACTGGCAGACCTCGGGGATTGGGGGTCATCGGCCGAAGGCTCGGTCCGATGTGCGTGGCGCCTGTCCAGCGGTTGAGGTCTGCGGTGCTTGCCGCGGGGGTGGGCGCTTCGGCATCGACGGTCAGTGGCACGGAGTCCGCGCCGACGACTGGATTGGCAGGCGTTGATGGCAACTGCGGGGCTGGGGCCACTGGCGCGGGTTGCGCCGTGGCTGCTGGCGCCGGGCGTGCCGTTGTATCGCGCGACGGCGGACTTTTGGCTGGCGTCGTCGGAGGCGCTGTGGCAGGGGGGCGCGGCTTCGGTGCCGACGGATTGCCCAGCAGCTCCGGGTCGACCTGGAACGGCTCGAGCGACGCGCCCTGTGCGGTGTGTGCTCCGAGCCAAAGGCACAGCGACAGGGTCAGCAGAATTGAGGAGATGACGCGCGCAGTCACGACGACAGCTTGTCCCAGTCGGGCCGACCGCCTCCAGCGAAGGCGCGCCGGCACCTTGCAGTGCCTTAAGATGCGTCGATGTTACCACCCGCTTACTGATCCCCCCATGGTTACTGCCCCCGATCCGCAACGCGATGCTCGACGACAGGCACTGGAAGCTTGGCTGGCGGAGGTGTTGGCCGGACAGCTGCTCGAGGTGCAACCGGCGTCCGCTGATGCCAGTTTCCGGCGTTACTTTCGGGTCAAGCGTGAGGGTCTGGACTCGCTCATCGCCATGGATGCGCCACCGCCACACGAGGATTGCCGGCCTTTTGTGCAGGCTGCCAAGGTTTTCGCCGAAGCCGGGGTGCGGGTCCCGCAGGTTCTTGCAGAGGACCTCGAGCGGGGATTTCTGCTGCTGAGCGACTTGGGGTTCAAACCTATCTTGATGTGCTGACGCCTGAGAACGCTGACCATTACTACTGCGCGGCCAACGCCGAACTGGTGACACTGCAGCGTGCCAGTCGCGCCGGGGTGTTCCCCGCTTACGACGAGGCTTTGCTCGAGCGCGAGGTTCGCCTGTTCCCGGATTGGTATTTGGCGCGTCATCTACAGCACACGCCGACCCCCACCGAGGCCGAGGCACTGGAGGCGGCGTACCGTCTGGTGATTGCGCGCACAGCCTCCCAGCCCTCGGTGTTCGTGCACCGGGACTGGCACAGTCGCAACCTGATGGCGGCTGACCCGGCACCCGGCGTGCTGGACTTTCAGGACGCGGTCTACGGGCCGATCACCTACGACCTGGTTTCGCTGCTGCGCGATGCCTACATCGTCTGGCCCGAGGCGGAGCAACTCGATTGGGCGATCCGCTACTGGGAGCTTGCGCGCAAGTCGGGACTTCCGGTCTCGGCGGATTTTTCTGACTTCTGGCGCGACTTCGAGTGGATGGGTGTGCAGCGGCAACTCAAGGTGCTGGGCATCTTCGCGCGGCTTTATCATCGCGATGGCAAGGACGGCTACCTTAAGGACATGCCGGCGGTTTTCAACTACCTGCACACAGCGGCTCGCCGCTACGGCGAGCTCAAACCCTTGGCACGATTGCTCGACACGCTCGCGGGCGATGGTGTGCAGTCGGGCTTGACCTTCTGAGGCCTACGGCGGTGGCCGGACCAGCCGCACTCTACCCCCGTCGCGCGATGATTCTCGCGGCTGGCCGCGGCGAGCGCATGCGTCCGCTGACCGACCACACGCCCAAGCCTCTGCTGATGGTCGGCGGTAAGCCGCTGATCGTCTGGCACATTGAGCGGCTGGTGGCCGCTGGCTTGCGCGAGATCGTCGTCAACCATGCGCATCTGGGTGCGCAGATTGTCGGGGCGCTGGGTGACGGTTCAGCATGGGATGCGGTCATCAGCTATTCAGCCGAACCGCCTGGCGCTTGGGAGACCGCTGGCGGCATCCGTTCGGCACTGGGCGACGGCCCGGTGGGTGGCGCGGGCGTATCGCGGCCAAATCGGCTGTCGCCCGACGGTGCCCCCTTTCTGGTGGTCAATGGCGACATCTGGTGCGACATCGACTTCCGCGGATTAGCCCTGCAGAGGCCCGAAGACCTCGCGCAATTGGCGCTGGTGCCGAATCCGCCACAGCATCCCGAGGGCGATTTTCGCTTGGTCGACGGTCGTGTACTGCCGCGCGGCGATGGGCCAGACGGGGGCGGGACGCTCACCTTCTCCGGCGTCGGCGTCTACCGGCCGGAGTTGTTCGCGGACACGCCGCCGTGTCAGCCGTCCAGGCTGGCCCCCTTGTTGATCGACGCGATGCGGGACGGCCGTGTCGGCGGTGTTAGCCATCCCGGGCGCTGGCATGACATCGGGACGCCGGAGCGGCTTCTGGCGCTCGACCGCGAGTTGGCCGGCGGCACACAGCAGTAGCTGCGGTCGTGTCGGCGGCGTGGCCCCGCAGGGGAGACTCGTCGAAGCGCCTTCGCGAAGCGCGGCGCGCGAAGAGTCTCTCCGAGAAGGGCCCGCCGCAGTGGGTTCGGTCGCTGTGGCTTGGC